>NZ_SSXI01000054.1 GCF_004803405.1 Nocardioides sp.
GTGGCAGGCCGCCGGCGCCCCGGCGTACGACGGACCGCCGCGCCCCGCGCAGGCCTACGCAGGAACGGACCGTCAGTGCCGCGGCCGGCTCCTGGCCGTGCTCCGGGACGCCCCGGGCGCGGTCACCAGGGCGCACCTGGAGACGACATGGGACGAGCCCGTCCAGCGAGAGCGAGCACTGGGCTCACTCGTCGCGGACGGGCTCGTGGTGGCGACCGCGGACGGCCGCTACGCGCTTCCCTGAACCGACCCGGTCACTCGCCGTTGGCTCGCGGCACGTCCGACGGCCCCGCCTCGCCCGAGGCCTCGGCGGGGTGGTCAAGCTGTCCCTCAGGGGAGACGGTCTCCAGCGGCGGCATGTCCGGCAGCTCGCTGACCTTCTGGCCCTCGAAGGTGAAGGCCGCGTCCGGACCGTCGCCGTCGACGTCGACCAGCACGATCTGGCCCGGACCCACCTCGCCGTAGAGCATCTTCTCGGCCAGGGTGTCCTCGATCTCGCGCTGGATCGTGCGCCGCAGCGGACGCGCGCCCAGCACCGGGTCGAAGCCCCGCTGAGCGAGCAGGTTCTTCGCCCGCTGGGTGAGCTCGAGCCGCATGTCGCGGTCCTTCAGCCGCAGCTCGACGCCCGCGATCATGTTGTCGACCATGTGGATGATCTGGTCCTGGGTCAGCGGCGGGAACACGATGATCTCGTCGACCCGGTTGAGGAACTCGGGACGGAAGTGCTGCTTCAGCTCCTCCGACACCTTGCCCTTCATCCGCTCGTAGGACCCCTCCTTGTCACTCCCCTGCTGGAAGCCGAGGTTGACGCCCTTGGAGATGTCGCGGGTACCGAGGTTGGTGGTCATGATGATGACGGTGTTCTTGAAGTCGACCACCCGGCCCTGGGAGTCGGTCAGGCGACCTTCCTCCAGGATCTGCAACAGGCTGTTGAAGATGTCGGGGTGCGCCTTCTCGACCTCGTCGAAGAGGACCACGGAGAACGGCTTGCGGCGCACCTTCTCGGTGAGCTGGCCGCCCTCCTCGTACCCGACGTAGCCCGGAGGCGAGCCGAACAGCCGGGAGACGGTGTGCTTCTCGCCGAACTCCGACATGTCGAGCTGGATCAGCGCGTCCTCGTCGCCGAAGAGGAACTCGGCGAGCGTCTTGGACAGCCAGGTCTTACCGACACCGGAGGGGCCGGCGAAGATGAACGAGCCACCGGGACGCTTGGGGTCCTTCATGCCGGCACGGGTACGACGGATCGCGCGGCTGAGCGCCTTGACCGCCTCGTCCTGGCCGATGACCCGCTTGTGCAGCTCGTCCTCCATCTTGAGCAGTCGCGTCGACTCCTCCTCGGACAGCTTCACGATCGGGATCCCGGTCGCGACCGCCAGCACCTCGGCGATCAGCTCCTCGTCGACCTCGGCGACCTCGTCCATGTCGCCGGCACGCCACTGCTTCTCGCGCTCGGCCTTGGCGAGGATCAGCTGCTTCTCCTCGTCGCGAAGTCGCGCGGCAGCCTCGAAGTCCTGGCCGTCGATGGCCGCCTCCTTGCGCTGGCGCACCTCGGCGATCTTCTCGTCGTACTCGCGCAGGTCGGCGGGTGCCGTCATCCGGCGGATCCGCAGCCGCGAGCCGGCCTCGTCGATCAGGTCGATCGCCTTGTCGGGCAGGAACCGGTCGGAGATGTAGCGGTCGGCGAGCGTCGCCGCGGACACCAGCGCCTCGTCGGTGATCGTCACCCGGTGGTGTGCCTCGTAGCGGTCACGCAGGCCCTTGAGCATCTCGATCGTGTGGGCGATCGACGGCTCGGCGACCTGGATCGGCTGGAAGCGGCGCTCCAGCGCGGCGTCCTTCTCGAGGTACTTGCGATACTCGTCGAGCGTGGTCGCGCCGATCGTCTGCAGCTCGCCGCGAGCCAGCATCGGCTTCAGGATCGAGGCCGCGTCGATCGCGCCCTCGGCCG
Source organism: Nocardioides sp. (assembly GCF_004803405.1). Classification (GTDB taxonomy): domain Bacteria; phylum Actinomycetota; class Actinomycetes; order Propionibacteriales; family Nocardioidaceae; genus Nocardioides; species Nocardioides vastitatis. Next base: position 1,949 of record NZ_SSXI01000054.1, read on the forward strand.
CGCCGGCCCCGACGAGGGTGTGGATCTCGTCGATGAACAGGACGATGTCGCCGCGCGTGCGGATCTCCTTGAGCACCTTCTTGAGGCGCTCCTCGAAGTCGCCGCGGTAGCGGGATCCCGCCACCAGGGCGCCCAGGTCGAGGGTGTAGATCTGCTTGTCCTTGAGCGTCTCGGGCACGTTGCCCTTGACGATGTCCTGCGCCAGGCCTTCGACGATCGTCGTCTTGCCGACGCCGGGCTCGCCGATCAGGACCGGGTTGTTCTTGGTACGTCGCGAGAGGATCTGCATGACCCGCTCGATCTCCTGCTCGCGCCCGATGACCGGGTCCAGCTTGCCCTCGCGGGCGTCCTGGGTGAGGTTGCGCCCGAACTGGTCGAGCACCAGGGAGGACGACGGCGCGTCGCTTCCGCTGGCACCGGTGGCCGCGGCCGCCTGACCGGACTCCTTGCCCTGGAAGCCGGACAGCAGCTGGATGACCTGCTGGCGGACCCGGTTGAGGTCGGCGCCCAGCTTCTGCAGCACCTGGGCGGCGACGCCCTCTCCTTCGCGGATCAGGCCGAGCAGGATGTGCTCGGTGCCGATGTAGGAGTGGCCGAGCTGCAGCGCCTCGCGCAGCGACAGCTCGAGCACCTTCTTGGCGCGCGGGGTGAAGGGGATGTGGCCGGAGGGAGCCTGCTGCCCCTGGCCGATGATCTCCTCGACCTGGGCACGCACCGCCTCGAGGCTGATGTCGAGGCTCTCCAGCGCCTTGGCGGCGACGCCCTCACCCTCGTGGATGAGGCCAAGCAGGATGTGCTCCGTGCCGATGTAGTTGTGGGACAGCATGCGGGCCTCTTCCTGGGCCAGCACGACCACCCGACGGGCTCGGTCTGTAAACCGCTCGAACACCTGTCGCTCCTCACGCTCACGGGGCTGTTCGTCAGGGGATACAACCCCGCGGACAGCCTACGCGTTCCAGGTGAACGTCCAATCGCGCTCCGCTCTCAGCGAACATCCACGCCCGGGCGGCGTCCACCGGGACGGAGGACGCCGCCCACGGCGATCAGTTCGCCGACTCGAACGCCTCACGGACGTCGGCGGGGATCCGGCCGCGGTCGGGCACCTTGAAGCCGTTGGAACGGGCCCACTCGCGGATCTCCTTCGCGGACGCGCCGCCACCGGTGCTGACCGCGGCAGTACGGCGTCGACCGCCGCGGCTCACCTTGCGGGCGTGGCCGACGAAGGTCGCCACTGCGTTGCGCAGCTGCTCGGCGTGCTTGTCGTTGAGATCGATCTCGTAGCTGGTCCCGTCGAGGGCGAACGCCACGGTCTGCGTGGCCTCGGAACCGTCGATGTCATCGACGAGGACGATGTTGACCTTTTGCGCCATTTCTGCGGATATCCCTTCGGCGGTCTGATGTGATCGGCCACGATATTGGATATTCGGCGGAAATAGAAACCGCGAAGCGGATTGTCCCCAGAACCGGGTACGGCCTACAACATCGAATTCTCCCACCCGGGTCGAATATCGCACGCCGGCACGGCTTCGCGAAGAACCGCGAAGAACCCCGAAGAAGCCCCAAGCACCCCGAAGCACTCTGCGGCGGTGCCGATCGGGTACCGGAACAAGCTGCCCAGGCGTCGAACACGAGCTGCGGCGCGTGGTCTAAGTGTTGCGGAGGAATGCCTTCTCCAGCCCGCGTAGCGTCAGCCACGGCGAGCGATCGGTGAAACATCGACATTCCTCGATCACGAGCGGGGCGAGATATCCGGTGGCGATCACGCGCACTTCGGAGGCCGGCCGGCCCAGAGCGCCGATCAGCCGCTCGACCATTCCCTCGACCTGGCTGGCGACACCGAACACCATTCCGGACTGCAGCGCCTCGACGGTGTTCTTCCCGATCACGCTGCGTGGCCGCACCAGCTCCACCATGCGCAGCTGTGCGCCCCCGCGGCTGAGGGCCTCCAGTGAGATCGCGATGCCGGGCGTGATCGCGCCGCCGACGTAGCGGCCCTGGTCGTCGACCACGTCGAACGTGGTGGCGGTACCACCGAAGGCCACCACGATCGAGGGACCCGGGTAGTCCGAACTCGCGGCCAACGCGTTGACGATCCGGTCGGCGCCGACCTCACGCGGGTTGTCCACGAGGATCGGCACCCCGGTCCGGATCCCGGGCTCCACGATCACCTGCGGGACCTCGGGGAAGTGGCGCGTCAGCATCGCGCGCCACTCGTGGAGCACGGCAGGCACCGTCGCGCAGACCGAGATCCCGGAGATCCCGTCCAGCCGCGCACCGACGAGTCCCCGGATCAGCACGGCCCACTCGTCCGCCGTGCGCCGCTCGTCCGTGGACACCCTCCAGTCGGCGCCGACCTCGCCGTCGAGGATCAGGCCCAGGACGGTGTGCGCGTTGCCGATGTCGACGGCCAGCAGCGTCATCTCAGCCTCCGTCGGTGGGGCGCAGGTCCATGCCGAGGTCGAACACGCTCACCGAGTGGGTCAGCGCGCCGACCGAGATGAAGTCCACGCCCGTGAGCGCGACCTCGCGAGCCCGCTCGAGGGTCAGCCCGCCGGATGCCTCCAGCGTCGCGTGGCGGCCGGACTCGTCGCGGATCCGCACCGCCTCCCTCATGGTCTCCGACGACATGTTGTCGAGCAGGATCTCGGTGCAGCCGGCCACCAGGAGCTCGCGCAGCTGGTCGAGGTCGGTCACCTCGACCTCGACCCGCAGGTCCGGGTGGGCCGCCCGCACGGCGCGATAGGCGGGCACCACGCCGCCGGCGGCCAGCACGTGGTTGTCCTTGACCATCGCGCGGTCCGACAGGCTGAACCGGTGGTTGACGCCGCCGCCGCAGGCCACGGCGTACTTCTGGAGCGCACGCAACCCGGGGAGCGTCTTGCGGGTGTCGAGCACCCGAGCGTCGGTCCCCTCCAGGGCCTTCACCCAGGCGGCGGTCGCGGTGGCGACGCCCGAGAGGTGGCAGGCGATGTTGAGCGCGGTCCGCTCGGCGGTCAGCAGGCCGCGGGTCGACCCGGCCACGGTCAGCACCGCGTCACCGGGTGCGACGGCGGTCCCGTCGGCTGCCCGGCCGGACACCTCCACCTCGGCGCCGAGGACCGTGCGGAACACCAGCTCGGCGATGGCGAGGCCGGCGACCACACCCGCCTCCCGCGCGTTGAAGTCGGCGACCCCGCGAGCGTCGGCGGGGATCGTCGCCACGCTCGTCACATCCTCGGTCGGGACGTCCTCGTGCAGGGTCGCGACGACGAGGTCGTACGTCGAGCGCGCGTCGAGTCCCGCATCCTCCAGCTCGGTGGCGAGACCGGCGGGCAGGTCGTCGTACGGGGTCAGCGGCAGGCTCATGCCGGCTCATCCTTCCGTGCGCCCCTGGGCGTGGACGGGTCGGTGGTCGGCGACGGGGTGAACGCGACCGTGGTGACCCCGTCGGACATCCGCACGTCGAAGTGGCCGGCCCAGTGCACGTCGTCGCGCTCCGGGAAGTCCTCGCGCCAGTGCGAGCCGCGGGTCTCCTCACGGAGCGCCGCGGCGTCCGCGAGCGCGGCAGCGATGGTGACCAGGTTGGTGGTCTCCCACGCGTCCTGGTCGACCAGGTCGGAGGCGCGCCCGGCGAGCTTGTCGAGCAGCGTCGCCGCCTCGGTCAGCCCGGGCTCGGAGCGCAGCACGCCCACCCGCGACGACATGGTCTCCTGCAGCTCGCGGCGGACGTCCCCCGAGACCAGCCCGGCCGTACGTCGGTCCTCGGCGGGCTCGCGCCAGGGCAGCAGCTCTCCGGGCAGCACCTCGGCGATCCGCCGCGAGAACACCAGGCCCTCGAGGAGCGAGTTGGAGGCCAGCCGGTTGGCGCCGTGCACGCCCGAGCAGGCGACCTCCCCGGTGGCGTAGAGCCCGGGCAGGTCGGTGCGGCCGTGGAGATCGGTTCGCACGCCGCCCGAGGCGTAGTGGCAGGCGGGCGCGACCGGGATCAGCTGCGTCACCGGATCGATGCCGTGCGAGCGGGCGGTGGCGAGGATCGTGGGGAACCGCCGCTGCCAGAACTCCGCGCCGAGGTGACGGGCGTCCAGCCACATGTGCGGCCGGCCGGTCTCGAGCATCCGCTTCATGATGGTCTTCGCGACGACGTCGCGCGGTGCGAGGTCGGCGAGCGGGTGGACGCCCTGCATCAACCGGGTGCCGCCCTCCTCGGGCAGGCCGTCGACCACCACCGCACCCTCACCGCGGACGGCTTCGGAGATCAGCGGCTGCTGACCGCGCGAGTCCGGGCCGAGGTACATCACCGTCGGGTGGAACTGCACGAACTCCAAGTCGCGCAGCGTCGCGCCGGCACGCAGCGCCAGGGCCATGCCGTCGCCGGTCGCCACAGCCGGGTTGGTGGTCTGGGAGAACACCTGGCCGAGCCCGCCGCTGGCAAGGACGACGGCGCGGCAGTGGACGGCGCCGACGCCGTCGCGCTCGCCCTCGCCGATCACGTGGAGCGTCAGCCCGGCGATGCCGACCACGCCCTCGGCATCCTCGCCGAGGAGCAGGTCGACCGCCAGGGCGTGCTGGATCACCTCGATGTCCGGGGCGGCCTGTACGGCGGCGATGAGGGCCCGCTGGATCTCGGCCCCCGTCGCGTCGCCGCCGGCGTGGGCGATCCGGTCCCGACGATGGCCGCCCTCGCGGGTCAGCGAGAGCTCGCCTTCGGCGGTGTGGTCGAACCTGGTGCCGAGCGCGATCAGCTCCCGCACCGCCTCCGGGCCTTCGTTGACCAGGGCACGCACGGCGTCGCGGTCGCAGGCGCCCGCGCCGGCGACGAGGGTGTCCACCTCGTGCTGCTCAGGGGTGTCCTCCGGGCCGAGGGCCGCCGCGATGCCACCCTGGGCCCACTGCGTCGAGCCCGCGTGGAGCACGTCCTTGGTCACCACCAGCACCTTCTCGACGTGCTCGCGAAGCCGCAGCGCGGTGGTCAGCCCGGCGATGCCGGAGCCCACGATCACCACGTCGGCGCGGGTGGTCCACCCGGGACCGGGAGCAGTCAGTCGTCCCGGGAGACGACGGACCGCTGCCGGCGCGGCGGAGGGCTCGGGGTCGGACATCCCTGCAGGCTAGCGATCGTCGCGGCTCAGTGAGCGGCGGTGACGTCACCGCGGGACAGCACGGGGTCGCCGAAGGTGTCGGCCGGGTCGAACCCGGTGGCCAGGATCTTGTTGCCGGCGTCCACGAAGACGACGCTCGGCTGGAACTCCTTGGCCTCCTCGGTGGTCATCTGCCCGTAGCCGATGAGGATCACCAGGTCGCCCGGGTGCACCAGCCGTGCCGCCGCGCCGTTGATGCCGATCACGCCGCTGCCCCGCTCACCGGCGATCGTGTACGTCTCGAGGCGGGCGCCGTTGTCGATGTCGACGATGTGCACCAGCTCGCCCGGAAGCAGGTCGGCCGCGTCGAGCAGGTCCTGGTCGACGGTGACGGAGCCGACGTAGTGCAGGTCGGCCTGGGTCACCGTCGCCCGGTGGATCTTGCTCTTCATCATGGTGCGCAGCATCAGCTGACTCCCGTGTTGTCGGCGGTGCCCCCCGCTGACGCGGTGGGGCCCAGGGTGATCGGCAGGTTGTCGATGAGGCGATTGGATCCGATCCTGGCGGCGATGAGCGCCCGGGCCTCGGTGCCCGGCGGGACGGCGGCCGGCAGCTCGGTCAGCTCCGGGCTGAGGATCGTGAAGTAGTCGAGGTCGACGCCGTGGGCGTCGCGGAGCTCGGCCCGACCCTCGTCCATGGCGACGTCCAGGCCGAACTCGGCCCCCGCCTCCCGCGCCGCGAACAGCACCCTGCTCAGGGTGACCGCCTGTCGGCGCTGCTCCTCGTCGAGGAAGCGGTTGCGGCTGGAGCGGGCGAGGCCGTCCGGCTCCCGGTCGGTCGGTGCGCCGACGATCTCGATGCCCATGCAGAGGTCGGAGACCATCCGCCGGATCAGCACCAGTTGCTGGTAGTCCTTCTCGCCGAAAATCGCGACGTCCGGCCGAACCAGGCCGAAGAGCTTCGCCACGACGGTCAGCACGCCCCGGAAGTGGCCCGGGCGGATCGCCCCCTCCAAGATGTCGGCGAGGTGCCCCGGCTGCACCGTGACGGCGTCGCTCGCACCGTGCTCGTGGGGAACACCGTCGGGGTACAGGTCCGCGACGACGGGCGCGAACACGACATCCACGCCCTCCCGGGCGGCGACCTCGAGGTCGGCGTCAAAGGTCCGGGGGTACCGGTCGAGGTCCTCGCCCGCGCCGAACTGCAGCGGGTTCACGAAGATCGACACCACCACGACCCCGTGGGCACCGGCCCGCTCCCGCGCGGCTCGCATGAGTGTCGCGTGGCCCTCGTGCAGCGCCCCCATGGTCGGCACAAGCACGACCGGGCCGCTCTGGTGACGGTCGCTGGGCGACCTCCTCGACCTCCGTCCCGCGAGCAGGCCGGAGAGATCCTCCCGGCTGCGCGCGACAGCCGGGGTGGTCAGGGTGGTCATCCGCGCTCGACCTCGCTCGGAGCGGACGTCCGCGTGAACTGCGCTTCGAGATCCGGCCCGCCGTAGACGCTCAGCAGGTCGGCAATCCGCTGTGCGCGGATGGGCAGCAGGCGGCCGTCGGTGACCGACCGGTCGAGCGTGGCCCACGCCATCGCGACGTACGACGGCAGCGTGTCGGGCGCATTGACCGAGATGTCGTCCAGGTGGGCCGCGACCGTCTGGACGTCGCCGCGGACGATCGGGCCGGTCAGTGCGGCATCACCGTGGGCGAGCGCGTTGTCCAGCGCCGCGTCGAGCAGCGGGCGGAGCGTGCCGGCAGGGTCGTCGACGCCGGCCGCCGCCAGCAGGCCCATCGCCTCGCTCACCAGGGTGACCAGGTGATTGGCACCGTGGGCCAGGCCGGCGTGGTAGAGCGTGCGCATCTCCTCCGGCACCCAGGTCGCGCGACCGCCCAGGTCGCGGACCAGCGCCTCGGCGAGCCCGTGCTCGGCGGTCTCGGCGGTCAGGCCGAACACGCATCCCTGGAGGCGCTCGAGGTCCACGGCGGTGCCGGTGAAGGTCATCGCCGGGTGCAGCGCGACGACGCGCGCGCCGACGGCCGCCGCCGGGGCGAGGACGGCGAGGCCGTGCCGCCCGGAGGTGTGGGCGACGATCTGGCCCGCGCGG
>NZ_SSXI01000255.1 GCF_004803405.1 Nocardioides sp.
GTTCTCCGCCCGTCAGTCCGCGCACGTCGCCGCCGCGGTCCGCACCCTGCGGGAGGGCGACGAGCAGGCGCGGACCCGGCCGCCGTCGGCCTCGGCCCCCGGGGGCGGCGTGCTCTCAGCGTTGCGGGAGGCGATCGAGCGGCAGGGCGTCGTACTCATCGCGTTCACCGACAACCAGGGGGTCGTCAGCGAGCGCACCGTGCTCCCGACCGAGGTCGAGGGCGGTCGGCTCACCGCGCGCGACCACGACGCCGCTGCCGACGACCCGGATGCCGAGCGCAGCTACGCCGTGCACCGGATCAGTCGCGTGGTGCCGGTGGGGTGAGCGCTGGGCGCCGCGCCGGTTTATCAAGGGATGCAGCCGAAGCTGCACTTCCCAAGCGTTGCTCACCCTGGGAAGTGCAGCTTCGGCTGCATCCCTTGATAAACCTGCAGCACCGCCGACCCCGTAAACTCGTGCGGTGATCACCCACCCCACGGGGCTCCGTGCCTCTCCGGCCTCGCTTGTCCGGCGAGCAACCCCGCGGGGACCCCGATGAACGGCCCCCTCATCGTCCAGTCGGACAAGTCCCTGCTGCTGGAGGTCGATCATCCTCAGGCCGCGGAGTGCCGCAAGGCGATCGCGCCGTTCGCGGAGCTGGAGCGGTCCCCCGAGCACATCCACACCTACCGGCTGACGCCGCTGGGCCTGTGGAACGCGCGTGCCGCCGGACACGACGCCGAGCAGGTGGTGGACACCCTGCTGACCCACTCCCGCTATCCGGTGCCGCACGCGCTGCTCGTCGACGTCGCGGAGACGATGTCCCGCTTCGGCCGGCTGCGGCTCGAGAAGCACCCCACGCACGGGTTGGTCCTGGCCTCCAACGACCGGCCGGTGCTCGAGGAGGTGCTGCGTGCCAAGAAGATCGCGGGCATGCTCGGCGCACGGGTCGACGACGAGACGGTCGTCGTGCACCCCTCCGAGCGCGGCAACCTCAAGCAGGCGCTGCTGAAGCTGGGCTGGCCGGCCGAGGACTACGCCGGGTACGTCGACGGCGAGGCCCATGCGATCGCGCTGGCCGAGGACGGGTGGAACCTGCGCGCCTACCAGCAGGAGGCCGCCGAGTCGTTCTGGCACGGCGGGTCCGGGGTGGTCGTGCTGCCTTGCGGCGCAGGAAAGACCATCGTCGGCGCCGCCGCGATGGCGCACGCCCAGGCGACCACGCTGATCCTCGTCACCAACACCGTGAGCGCGCGGCAGTGGAAGGACGAGCTGGTCAAACGCACGTCGCTGACCGCCGACGAGATCGGCGAGTACTCCGGCACCGTCAAGGAGATCCGGCCCGTCACCATCGCGACGTACCAGGTGGTCACCACCAAGCGGAAGGGCGTCTACCCGCACCTCGAGCTCTTCGACGCCCGGGACTGGGGCCTCATCGTGTACGACGAGGTGCACCTGCTGCCGGCGCCGATCTTCCGAATGACCGCGGACCTGCAAGCTCGACGGCGGATCGGCCTCACGGCCACGCTGGTGCGGGAGGACGGCCGCGAGGGCGACGTGTTCTCGCTGATCGGGCCGAAGCGCTATGACGCGCCGTGGAAGGACATCGAGGCGCAGGGCTGGATCGCACCGGCTGACTGCATCGAGGTGCGGGTGACCCTGCCCGACGCCTCGCGGATGACCTACGCGACCGCCGAGCCGGAGGAGCGCTACCGGCTCGCGGCGTGCACGAAGGAGAAGGTCGGCGTCGTCCGAGATCTCGTCGCTCGGCACGCCGGCCAGCCGACCCTGGTGATCGGTCAGTACCTCGAGCAGATCGAGGAGCTGTCCGTCGCGCTCGACGCTCCGGTCATCACCGGCGAGACACCGGTGAGGGAGCGCCAGCGGCTGTTCGAGGCGTTCCGCACCGGTGAGATCGGGCTGCTGGTGGTCTCCAAGGTGGCGAACTTCTCCATCGACCTGCCGTCGGCCGAGGTGGCCATCCAGGTGTCGGGGTCCTTCGGGTCGCGTCAGGAGGAGGCGCAGCGGCTGGGGCGGCTACTCCGACCCGGGGAGCCCGGTCCCGACGGAGAGCGCAAGATCGCCCGGTTCTACACGATCGTCTCGCGCGACACCGTCGACGCGGACTTCGCGCAGAACCGGCAGCGCTTCCTGGCCGAGCAGGGATACGCCTACCGGATCGTGGACGCCGAGGAGCTGGGCCTGGGCGACCGCGGCTGAGCCTCAGACGCCGTCGCTGCGCCAGTACAGGTCGTCCTCGCGGGCCAGGAAGCCGTCGTCGACCAGATGCACCACCGCTCGCCTGACGTGGCGAACCGGCATGTCGAGCAACCGGCCCTCCGCGCTGAAGAAGCGTTTGAGTACCTGCTGCTCGTCGGGCGGAACGCGGCTCACGCGGTCAGCCCTCCACCTCGTCGAGGAACTGCTCGTGGTTGCGGATCACCTCGGCGATGACGACGTTCAAGAACTTCTCGGCGAAGTGCGGGTCGAGCCCGCTGGACTCGGACAGCGACCGCAGCCGCGCGATCTGGACGGCCTCCCGTGCCGGGTCGGCCGGGGGCATCCCGGCTCGCGCCTTGAGCCGGCCCACCTGCTCGGTGCACTTGAACCGCTCCGCCAGCAGGTGGACGAGGGCGGCATCGAGGTTGTCGATGCTCGCCCTGAGGCGCTGGAGCTCGGAGCGTGCTTCTTCTGGAGTCACGGGGACAGTGTCCCCCTGCCGGCGCAGGGGTGCGACTCGCGTACGCCGTTCCTGGACGTCCAGGCCACCGATGCATCGAGACGCGCGCTCCACGTCTCGCCGTGGATGCTCATCCGCGGGACGACCCAGCCCAGCCAGTCACGTCGTACACCCGCCGAAATGCGGTGCACAAGGCGTTTCCGGGTACCTAGCCTCGTCCGGTTCGCACCAACGCGGGCAACGGACAGGAAGGGCCGAAGGCCACAACGAGACGATGGAGAAGATCACCCCGAAGCTCCTCAACTGGGCTTCGATCCTCGAGCCGAGCACCCGCGACCAGGCGGTGATGACGGCGACGATGCCGTTCATCCACCCGCACCTCGCGCTGATGCCCGACGCGCACCTGGGACTGGGCGCGACGGTGGGTTCCGTCATCCCGACCCTCGGCGCCATCATCCCCGCAGCGGTGGGCGTCGACATCGGCTGCGGCATGATCGCCGTGCGCACCCAGTACACCGCCGACCAGGTGCCGACCGACCGCCGGCCGCTGCGCGAGGCCATCGAGCGCGCCGTGCCGCTCAGCGCGGGCGCCGCCAACCGCAAGGTGTCCAGGGAGCACACCGAGCGTCGGCTCGACGAGCTCACTCGCAGGGCGGACGAGGCCGGGTTCGACCCGTCGTCCTACACGAAGAGCTGGGTGCTTCAGCTCGGCACGCTCGGCTCGGGGAACCACTTCATCGAGGTCACCGTCGATGAGGAGCAGCGGGTGTGGCTGTTCCTCCACTCCGGCTCCCGCGGCGTGGGCAACAAGATCGCCCAGAGACACATCAAGGTCGCGCAGCAGCTCTGCCAGACGCGGCAGGTCGACCTGCCGCACCGGGACCTGGCCTACCTCACCGAGGACACCGACGAGTTCTGGACCTACATCCACCAGATGCGGTGGGCGCAGCACTACGCGCAACTGAACCGCGAGGAGATGATGGACCGGGTGCTGCGCCAGTTCGCCGAGTGGGTCGGGGACGACGTGGAGCGGTGCGAGGAGATCGACTGCCACCACAACTACACCGAGCAGGAGACGCACTTCGGGAGGACGGTGTGGCTCTCCCGCAAGGGCGCGATCAACGCCGAGAAGGGGCGGATGGGGCTGATCCCCGGCTCGATGGGGACGGCGTCGTACGTCGTCGAGGGCAAGGGCAACCGGGTCTCGCTCAACTCGGCGCCGCACGGCGCCGGTCGGGAGTACTCCCGGAACCGGGCCCGCAAGACCTTCACCCGCGAGCACCTGCGCGAGGCGATGGTCGGCATCGAGTACCGCGACACCGACGCCTTCATCGACGAGATCCCAGCGGCGTACAAGGACATCGACCGGGTGATGGCCGACGCGGTCGACCTGGTCGAGATCCGGCACACCCTGCGCCAGATCGTCAACGTCAAGGGCGACTGAGCCGCGAACGGCGGGCCGGTGGGGAGACGACCCTGCCGGTCCGCCGCCACTTCGGCTTGAATGGGGGGATGGAGGACGACCATCCCGACCTGCCCGGTGCGCGGACCGACGAACTGCCCTGGCCGCTCAGCGGTGCCGACGCCCTGCGCGCCGAGCTGCTCTCGGCGTACGGGGACCCGACCCGTGGCCACCACGATGTCCGGCACCTCACCGAGGTGATCCACCGGCTCCAGGAGCTGGCTGCGGCCGGGGCGCGGTACGACGAGACGCCGGTCCTGCTCGCGGCGTGGTTCCACGACGCGGTGTACGACGGGGAGCGGGACGCCGAGGAGCGCTCGGCCGCCTGGGCGGAGCATGCGCTCCCCGACGTGACCGACGAGGCCACCGTTGCGGAGGTGGCCCGCCTGGTCCGGCTCACCGAGCACCACCGGCCGACACCCGACGACGCGAACGGCTGCGCGCTCTCCGACGCCGACCTCGCGATCCTGGGCGCGCCGATCGACCGCTACGAGGAGTATGCGAGCGCCGTGCGCGCGGAGTACGGCCACCTGCCGGACGACGTGTTCGCGGAGGGCCGGGCGACCGTACTGCGCCAGCTCACCAGCGAGCCCCAGCTCTTCCACACCACTCACGGGCGAGCGCACTGGGAGGCTCGGGCGCGGGAGAACGTCGCGCGCGAGCTGGAGAAGCTGGACGTGGCGGGCTGAGCGGGACAGGGTCACCGCAGAAGACGCCCGTCGTCAGGGCACGGGGAGACGATCGACCCGCGCCGCAGGCGTGCGAGCGGCCGTGACGACGCCGAGCACGGCGATGCCCGTCGCCAGGACGAAGACGGATACGAACGGGTCGCCGGCTGCCCGGGTGGCGATCGCGAAGACGATGCCGGACAACGACAGGGACAGCGCGCCGCCGAGGGAGTCGGCGATGGACAGGGCCGAGGAGTTGAACCCGCGGTCCGCGTCGCTGGAGGCCGCGAGCATCGCCACGCCGGTGCGCGGGTAGCCGAAGCCCATGCCGGCGCCGGCGACGACGTACGCCGCCATCGCGAGCACCGGCGCGCCGTGGCCGACCACGACCACCAGGAGAGCGGCCGTGCCGGCGAGCACGAGACCGCTGCCCCAGCGCATCGCCGTCACGTCGGAGATCCGCTGGCCGAGCCGGGACTGCACCTGGCTGGAGACGGCCCACACGATGCCGACGGCGGTCAGTGCCAGGCCGGCCGTGCCGGGCGTGAGGCCCCAGCGGTCCTGGAGGACGAAGACGATGTAGGCCTCGGCGCAGAAGAACGACCCGCTCAGCAACCCTCGGGTGCCGATCACGGCAGGGAGCCCGCGCCGGGCGACAAGCGTCCCCGCGGGCAGCATCCGCCGGAGGGAGAGGAGCACGACGCCGAGCGCGGCAACGCCGAGCAGACCGACGGCTCCGCTCCGCGACCCGAGGAGCTCGAGGACCAGAACGGCGACGCCGCCCACCGCGGCCCAGAGCAGCCGCGATCGCACCGGCGCGGTCTCCTCGTCGCGAGGCTCCAGCCCGCGCAGCGCCGGCACGATGAGCAGCGCCGCCAGCGCGACGAGCGCGACGACGCCGAGGAACACCCAGCGCCAGCCGAGGGCGTGCGCCACGAAGGCCGCCAGCGCGGGCCCGAAGAGGGAGGGAAGCACCCACGCGGCCGCGAAGCTCGCGAACACCGCAGGCTGCAGGATTGCGGGGAAGACGAGGCCGACCACGACGTAGAGGCAGACGGTCATCGCCCCGCCGCCCAGCCCCTGGAGCACCCGGCCGGCGACCAGCACCTCCATGGACGGCGCCGTGCCGCACACGACGAGACCGGTGGCGAACAGCGCCAGTGCCCCGGCCAGCGGGGCGACCGGACCACGGCGATCGCTGCGGGCGCCGGCCACCACCATGCCGATCACGCCGCTCGCGAGTGGTGCCGCGAAGGAGAGAGCGTAGAGGCCGACCCCGTCGAGCTCGTCCGCGACGGTGGGCATCACCGTGGTGACCGCGGTGGCCTCGAAGGCCACGAAGGCGACCAGCGCGAACATGCCGATCGTCGTGGCGGCGTACGTCGGTGACAGCAGCCGCGGACGAGGGTCTCGGGTTGGGGGAGCCAGGGTCACCCGCGTGACGGTAGGACCTTGACCGGGGTTGAGGTCAACCGAGGGCGCAGCCGGTGGTCGGTCAGCTCGTGGTCGCGCAGCGCCGGCGACGGCTGTTGCTGCTCGGCAGTGTCCGGCTCGGTGTCAGCGGCGGAGAGTTCGCCGGTGGAGCCCGTCAGATTTGGCGCCGCGGAGCGGCCCGCGAGCCAGTCACCCGCTTCCCCGCACAATGGACCCTGTGGACGACAGCGTGATCTATGTGGCCCGAGCGCACGTTCTCGCCGACCTCATGGCGCGTGGGCTCACCACTCCCGGGGCGGTCACCCTCCTCGACCGCGCGTGCTCGGAGCGCAAGTGGTGGCTCGAGCAGTGGCCGGACGGAGCGCCGTACATCGCCGGCTTGGTCGCCCAGGACGTGCAGGACGCGCTCGCCGACACGTTCGGGCGGGAGGACCGGGAGGGACTGTGGCCGGTCTGCACGCACTGCCAGGACACGCCTGTCCACGCCCTCCACATCGAGCCGGACCTCGGTGGGCCCGACCCGCAATGGGTGTGCGAGGAGAGCGGACAGCCGGTCGCGCCCCTCGGCAGCCTGGCGAGGGCCTGAGCCGGTAGGACGCAGAGCCTCAGCCGCGCAGCTGGAGCCAGAGCGAGTGCCGGTCGCCTCGGAAGACGGTCTGCGAGACCTCGATCACGGTCTCCTCCCACAGCGCCCTCCGGGCGTGGCGGAGTACGACGGCTCCGGGCTCGATCCCGAGGAACCCTGCCTCGTCGTCGGTCGCCGTGCCGGCCGAGACCACGTCCTCCGCCCAGGTGGGGCGGCGCTGCCGAGCCCCCAGCTCGTCATACAGGCTCGCGGGAAGCGCGTCGACCAGCCCCGGCACCAGCGTCTCGGGGAGGTAGGCGTCGGAGACGCAGACCGGGCCCCCGTCCGCCAGCCGGACACGGCGCCAGTGCAGCACGCTCGCGCCGGGATCGACCTTCAGTGCGCGGGCCACCGCGGCCGCGGCGGGCATCAGGACCGCAGCGAGCGTCCGCGACTCCGCGACCTGGCCCCGCAGGGCCAGGTCTTCGGTGAGGCCGGCCACCCCGGTCGGGATCCGCCTCGGAGCGGCGACGAAGGTGCCTCGTCCGGGGAACCGCTCGAGCACGCCCTCGGCGACGAGCGCGTCGAGAGCCTGGCGGACCGTCATCCTGGCGACACCGAAGCGCTCGACGAGGTCTCTCTCGGACGGTGCGACCGTGCCCGGAGCTCGGTCGGCAACGAGGCCGCGCACGTACTCGCGGATGACCACGTGCTTCAACGAGCGGCCGGTCGTTCCCGCCTGAACTGATGCCACCGTCGGAGACTAGGGGCTGAGCACCCTCGAGCACCTGAAAATCACCCAAAATAACGAACTCGTAACGTGCTCACAGGGGTCCGCCCCCACCCAGGACACGCCGGCGAGGTGACCGAACACACGTTCGAACGGTCGGCTATCCTCGATCTCATGGATGTGGGCTTCCAGACGACGCTCTTCGAGCCGCCCGCCCGGGCCACCGGCGCCGGCATCGAGAGACGCCGGTTGACCGAGGGGGCGTGGGTCGACGTGGCGCGCGGCTGGCTCCCCGACGCGGACGACGTGTTCGCCACGCTGGTGGGTCACGTTCCGTGGCGCGCCGAGCGCCGCACGATGTACGACCGCGTGGTCGACGTCCCCCGCCTGGTGTACACCTACATGATCGGCGAGGAGCTCCCCCACCCTGCGCTCACGGCGGCGCGCGAGACGCTGAGCGAGCACTACCTGGCCGAGCTCGGCGAGCCGTTCCGGACCGCGGGCTGCTGCTACTACCGCGACGGCCGCGACAGCGTCGCCTGGCACGGCGACACCATCGGCCGCGGCTCCACACACGACACGATGGTGGCCATCGTCTCGGTCGGCGACCCGCGCAAGCTCCATCTCCGCCCGCGCGACCCCGATCGACGCGAGGAGTCGTTCGCGGTCGAGATGGGCCACGGGGATCTCGTGGTGATGGGCGGGTCCTGCCAGCGCACGTGGGAGCACGCCGTCCCCAAGGTGAGCGCTGCCGGGCCGCGGATCTCCGTCCAGTTCCGCCCGTTCAACGTCTTCTAGAGGTCAGAACTCCACGCCGGGCGCAGCGGTGTGCTCGGCGGGCGCCTCGTAGAACTCACGTTCCTTGACGCCGGCGACGCCCGAGAACAGCATCCAGGGCAGCGTCCTGACCGCCTCGTTGAGCTGGCGGGTGGCGTCGTTGTAGTACTGGCGGGCGAAGGCGATCTGGTCCTCGGTCTCGGCCAGCTGCCGTTGCAGGTCCGTGAAGTTCGCGTTCGCCTTGAGGTCCGGGTAGGCCTCGGCGACGGCGTTCAGCCTGACCAGCGCCTGGGAGAGCTGGGCGTCGGCCGCGGCCTTCGCCGGGACGCTGTCGCCCTGAGCGGCCTGGGTGACGCCGGCCCGTGCGCGGGTGACCTCCTCGAAGACCTCGCGCTCGTGGGTCGCGTAGCCCTTGACGGTCTGCACGAGATTCGGAATCAGCTCGGCCCGACGGGTCAGCTGGACGTCGATGCCGCCGAGGGCCTCCTCCGCGCCGATGTCGGCCTTGCGCAGCTTGTTGAACCCGACCACGCCGAACAGCGCCAGCAGTACGACCAGGCCGATCACGACCGCGGCGGTGATGCCGATGGCTGTGCCCACGTTCATGGCTGCCCCCTCAGGGCTCGGATCTCACACGGGAACTCGGACGCCAACCTATCGGGTGGCGAGGTTGGTCACCACGAACCGCCGCCGCCACCACCGCCCCCGCCACCACCACTGAACCCGCCACCGCTGCTGGAGGACGAGCGCTGCGTCGCCTGGTAGGACGAGATCGCGCTGCCGACGGTCGACTCGAAGTCCTGCACCATCGAGTCGACGTGGCTGCCGTACCCGCCGTAGCCGGCGAAGTACACCGGCGCCGGCGGCTCGCTCCCGGTCTCGAAGCGGTACTTCTCCGTCCACTCGTCGGCACAGTCGAACGCGACCGCCCACGGGATGTAGGTGGTGTAGAGCTCCTCGCGGCCGGAGAAGTCGAACCGCGCCTGGCTCGACGGCGTCGCCAGCACTCGCCGGAAACCGCCCACCCGCGCCCACAGGTCACGGCCGGTGGCGGTGCGCTTGGTCGCGGCCCCCGTCTGCAGCAGCGGTACCGCGCCGGCCGCGAAGGCCGCGAACGGCAGTCCCACCAAGGTGAGGTCGAACGGGTTGAACCACGCGACCAGCACGACGACGATCGCCGCCCCGAGGACCAGCGGCGCGCCGAGGATGCCCGCGCCGGCCGGCACGAGCAGGCCCTCGCGGCGCGCCCAGGACTTGGTCTCGCTGGCGAAGGACGCCAGCTCCTTCTTCAGCCGGCGGCCCGCCTCGACGTCCTTGCGGCCCGCGACGAAGCTGCCGCCGGGTTCGGGCAGGAGGTCGGCGACGCCGAAGGTCACCTCGTCGACGCCGTCCCAGCCCTCGGGACCCCGGGCGTCGGTGATCGTCCAGCTGTCCGGGCCGCGGTCGAGTCTCACGGCGCCGCGCTCGGCTGCGTGCATGAGCGTGGCGACGAACGCCGTGCGGTCCGTCTTCTCGTTGAGGATGTACGCCGCCTGGGCCGGGCCGATGCCCTCGGGCGGGGCGTACTGCAGCGGGAACCCTGGGGAATGCTCGACCGAGCGCCACGCCAGGAACAGCCCGAGGCCTCCCGCTCCGAGCCCGAGCAGGGCGAGGATCCCGAGCACCACCCGGCTGGGCCCGGTCACCTGGTCGAGCCGCGGCGGCCAGGGACGGGTCACCGCGGGCTCGACCGGGTCGACGGCCTGCCCGGCGATCAGCGTGACGGGGGTGTGGTCGTCGAGTCCGGTCGCTGTGACCGTGAGGGTGGTGGTGCCCTCTCCCTCGACCTGGCACGGGGAGGTTCCCATCGCCTCGGTGCCGATCACGCACTGCACGTCCTCGGCCGCCTCCGGCAGGTGCACGGTGAGGTCGGCGCTGTCGATGTCCTGCTCCCAGCCCTCGGGGACCAGCTGCCAGTAGAACTGGCTGGGCGTGTCGACGTCCGGGCCGCCGGGGGCGAGCACGGTCGGGACCCGGTAGCGGATCTGGAACACGTGGATCCCGGGGTTGAGGGTGCGATCCGCGTCGCCGATCCGGTACACGTCGTACACGCCGTCCTCGACGGTGTGATCGACCGGAACCTCACCGCCGTCCATGGTGATCTCGACGTCCTCGGGGATCCGGCGCGCCTCGGGGACGGCCTCGTCGACGCGGTCGAAGAACCGGAAGATGCCGTGCCGGTCGCCGGTCGGGAAGGCGACCGACAGGGTCTCGACCACCGACAGGTCACCCGCGTCGGACACGGTGAACTCCGCGTCGTAGCTGGTGATCCGGGTCGGCTCGTTGACCGCGTCGCCGGCGCTGAGGTCGACGTCCCACAGGAGCGCCGGGACGAACAGGATCCCCGCGAGGACGACGAACGCGCCGAGCGAGGCGAGAAGGCGCTTCATGCGGGCCACCCTAGGGCGTCCGACTAGCTCGTCGCGGCCACTTCGGCCTCCGAGCGGAGGATGCAGAACTCGTTGCCCTCGGGGTCGGCGAGGACCACCCAGCCGGTCCCGGGACCGTACTTCCCGCGGTGGTCGGCCACCTCGGTCGCACCGTGGGCCCGCAGCTCCTCGACCTCCTCGTCGCGCGTGCCCTCGCGGGGACGCAGGTCGAAGTGGAGCCGGTTCTTCACCGTCTTCTCGTCGGGCACCTCGATGAAGAGCACGCTGTGCCCGGTGCCGGGGTCGACGATCATGCACTCCTCGTGGCCCGGGAGGTTCGGGTCGCCGGCGACGTCGACGTAGCCGAGCACCGGCTTCCACCACTCGGAGAGCGCGTAGGCGTTGCGACAGGAGACCGTGGTGTGGGAGATGTACGACGTCATCGCACCACTCTCGGGGGCGGGGGGTCGCCGCCTCAAGCCGGTTTCAGGCGTCGGTGCCGTGGTCGGCGATGAACCCCAGGATCTGGTCGGCGAGCTCGGGCCGGCAGACGATCACGTCGGGGAGGTAGACGTCGGGCTGGTTGTAGACCAGCTCGCTGCCATCGACGCGGGAGGTGAACAGGCCGGAGGCACGAGCCACCGCGACCGGCGCGGCCGAGTCCCACTCGTACTGGCCGCCTGCGTGCACGTAGGCATCAGCGACGTCCCGGACGACCGACATCATCTTCACGCCGGCCGAGCCCATCGGGACCAGCTCGGCGTCGAGCTCCTTGGCCAGCGCCTCGACGAACGCCGGCGGGCGGGTGCGCGAGACGGCGATCCGCGGCCGGTCGCTCGTCCGGGCCGGCACCACCGGCGGGGCGCCGGTGTTGAACGTCTCCCCCAGGGCCGGCTGGGCGACCGCGCCGGCGATCAGGTCCCCGCCCTGCCAGAGCGCGACGTGCACGGCCCAGTCGTCGCGCGGGGGCTCGGAGAACTCTCGGGTCCCGTCCAGGGGGTCGACGATCCAGACCTTGTCGGCGCGGAGCCGGGCGTCCTTGTCCTCGGCGTTCTCCAGCGCCTCCTCCGAGAGCACGGCGTCGTCGGGACGGTAGGTCCCCAGGAGCTCCATGAGCAGCTCGTGTGCGGCACGGTCGCCGGCGTCCTTGAGCTCCTTGCCCTCGATTCCGCCGGCACGGACCTCCAGCAGGCGTCGACCGGCCGCCTCGGCCAGCCACGCAGCGAGACGGTGGTCGTCCGAGACGACCTCGGGGGCGGGTGTGCCAGGCTCGAATGTCACCGGGCCACCCTAGCGACGCCGGCGCGACGGGCTTCGAGGGCTCAGGAGTTGAACCGCTGCTGGGTCTTCTCGAGCCCCTCGGCGACCAGCGACTCGACCGCGTCCGCAGCCGTGTCGACCTGGAACGGCAGCTCCTTGCGCTCGGTGCTCGAGTAGTTCGACAGCACGAAGTCGGCGACCTCCTGGCGCCCGGGCGGACGACCGATGCCCGCACGGACGCGGTAGAACTCGCCGGTGCCCAGGGAGGAGCGCATCGACTTCAGGCCGTTGTGGCCGTTGTCTCCGCCGCCCCGCTTCACCCGCAGCGTGCCGAACGGGATGTCGAGCTCGTCGTGGATCGCGATGATGCGCTCGGCGGGCACCTTGTAGAAGGTCGCGAGCGCCTTGACCGGGCCGCCCGACTCGTTCATGTAGGAGCGCGCCTTGGCGAGCACCACACGCGGCCCGGGCACGCCCGGAGCTCCCAGGCGACCCTCGACCACGTCGGCCCGGCCGGTCTTGTGGGCGCGGAAGCCGCTACCCATCCGGCTGGCGAGCTCGTCGACGACGAGGTAGCCGACGTTGTGGCGGTGCCCGGCGTACGACGGACCCGGGTTGCCGAGACCGACGACGAGCCAGGCGTCGGTGTCGGTCACGGGCTCCTCCTCGAGCTCGGATGTGTCAGTAAAGGCGGAGCTCCCCGGCGCGGAGGTCCGCGCCGGGGAGATCAGTCGACCCAGGAACCACCTGAGCCGGCTGAGGCTCACTCGCTGTCGCCGCCCTCGGCGGCCTCGGCGGCCTCGCCCTCGGCGGCACCCGCGGCCGGCGCCTCGGAGACATCCTTCGCGATGCCGGCCTCGGCCTCGGCCTCCTCCAGCTCGGCCTCGACCTGCTCGGCGGTCTGGGCCGCGGTGACGTTGACGACCAGGGTCTCGGGGTCGGTCAGCAGCGTGGTGCCCTTGGGCAGGGTCAGCTGGCCGGCCAGGAACTGGGTGCCGGCC
This sequence comes from Nocardioides sp., assembly GCF_004803405.1. GTDB lineage: Bacteria > Actinomycetota > Actinomycetes > Propionibacteriales > Nocardioidaceae > Nocardioides > Nocardioides vastitatis. The sequence continues at coordinate 12,966 of NZ_SSXI01000255.1, forward strand.
TCGGCGCCGGTCACGTCGACCTCGAAGGACTCGGGGATGTGGGTGGCCTCGGCCTCGACCTGGATCGTCGAGTTCTCGGTGACGGTCAGGGTCTCGCTGGCGGCGTCGCCGACGACGATGATCGGCACGTCGACGGTGACCTTCTCGCCACGGCGGACCGCGACGAAGTCGACGTGCTCGAGGACGCGGCGGACCGGGTCGACCTGGACCTGCTTGGTCAGGGCCAGCTGCGCGGTGCCGTCGATGTCGAGCTCGAGCAGCGCGTTCGCGCCGCCGTGCTTGATCGCCATCATCGTGTCGTGACCCGGCAGGGTCACGTGGATCGGGTCGTTGCCGTGGCCGTAGAGCACGGCGGGCACCTTGTGCTCGCGGCGGATGCGGCGGGCCGCGCCCTTGCCGAACTCGGTGCGCAGCTCGGCCTTGATCTTCTCGGTGCTCATGCGGATCTCCCTGGATCGTCCGGTCTCGATGGCGCCGCCCCGGAAAACCAAGAGCGCCGCGCTTCCCTCACCCGGTGACCGGCAGGGCGCGCGGCGTCGTACATGACGAGCCGGCCCAGTCGATCACGGAGTCACAGAAGCGGGTGCTCCCTCGCCGAGGCAACCGGGAAAGGCTACCCAACGGCCTCGGCAAGGACGAAATCCATGGAGCCCGCCGGGAGGGATGGCTCAGGCGTGACCGTCGAACATGGACGTCACGGAGCCGTCCTCGAACACCTCGCGGATCGCGCGCGCCACGAGCGGCGCGATCGACAGGGTCGTGAGCTTGTCGAACTGCTTCTCGGGCGGCACGGGCAGGGTGTTGGTGATCACGATCTCGGTGGCCGTGCTGTTCTTGAGCCGGTCGACCGCGGGCTCCGAGAGGATCGCGTGGGTCGCGGCGATGACGACACCGGCCGCGCCCTCGGCCATCAGCGCCTCGGCGGCCTTCACGATGGTGCCGCCGGTGTCGATCATGTCGTCGGTCAGCACGCAGATGCGATCCTTGACGTCACCGACGACGCGGTTCGCGACGGTCTCGTTGGGCCGGTCGGTGCGCCTGGTCTTGTGGATGAAGGCCAGCGGCACGCCACCCAGGCGCGCCGACCAGCGCTCGGCGACCTTGATCCGGCCGGCGTCCGGCGAGACCACGGCGAGCGGCTGGTCGCCGTACTTGCCCTTGATGTAGTCGGTGAGGACCGGCAGCGCCATCAGGTGGTCGACGGGACCGTCGAAGAAGCCCTGGAGCTGGTCGGCGTGCAGGTCGACGGTGATGATCCGGTCGGCGCCGGCCGTCTTGAACAGGTCGGCCAGGAGGCGCGCCGAGATCGGCTCGCGACCGCGGTGCTTCTTGTCCTGGCGGCTGTAGCCCCAGAACGGCATGACCACGGTGATCCGCTTCGCGGAGGCGCGCTTGAGCGCGTCGACCATGATCAGGTGCTCCATGATCCACTCGTTGATCGGAGTGGTGTGGCTCTGGATCACGAACGCGTCGCAGCCCCGGACGGACTCCTCGTAGCGCACGTAGATCTCGCCGTTGGCGAACTCGTACGCCTGGGTCGGGACGAGCTGCTGGCCGAGGATCTCGGCCACCTCGTCGGCGAGCTCGGGATGTGCCCGTCCGGAGAAGACCATCATGTTCTTCTCGGTCGTCCGCTTCAGACCGCTCACGCGCGTGGCTCCCCTGGTCGCCGGAGGTGATACCTGGATTGTGCCGTCTCGGCAGCGTAGGCCCCAAGTCCCCGTCCGTTTTCGGGACGTTCACGTGACGGCCGCCACCGCGCCGACCACCTGCCCAGCGGTCAGGCGGACGGCTCGTCCGGGTCGTCCCCGTCGCCGTGGCGCTCCGCAGCCGCCGACGCCTTCGCCTGGGGCGTGCCCGGACGACGGCGCTGCGCCCAGCCGGGGAGGTTCCGCTGGTGC
>NZ_SSXI01000018.1 GCF_004803405.1 Nocardioides sp.
CGTCGGCGTCCTCTGCCTCCGTGGGGTGGTTGGAAGCGTCGATCGTGGTCAAGGTTCCTCCTCGGCTGTTGCGCTGAAGGACGTGAAATTGTATGGAGTATGATCCATGCAGTAGTCAGATCCACACACTACATCTCGTCCCTGACCCGGTGTCCCGACTCGATCCGGAGGACCCGCAGGGAGTCGGTGGTCCCAGGAACGCCACTCTGGCTGCCCGACACCACGACGACGAGATCGCCCGCCTGGAAACGACCTGTGCCGAGGAGCGCGCGACTGACCTCCTCGGGCAGGCATCCGGCGGTCGGCGCCAGCACGGAAGCGTCGACGCCCCAGGAGAGTGCCAACAGAGCCCGCACCGACTCGTCGTGCGCGAGTGCCAGGAGGGGCAGAGAGGACCGCTGACGTGCCAAGCGGCGCGCAGTGTCGCCGGTCCGGGTGAAGCAGCACAGCGCGACCGCGCCGACATGGTCGCCGACCTCACTGGCGGCCGCTGCGATCGCGTCGCCCGTCCTCAGGTCCGGAAGGGCGTCCATCCCGTAGTTCCTCCTCGACGGCGGAACGGCGCGGGAAGACGAGCTCTCCGCCTCGACCACGATGCGTGCCATCGTCGCCACCGTGTGCGCGGGATGGGCGCCGACACTCGTCTCCGCGGAGAGCATCACCGCGTCCGCTCCGTCGAGCACGGCGTTGGCCACGTCGGAAACCTCGGCCCGCGTGGGACGAAGGTCGGAGACCATCGAGTCGAGCATCTGCGTCGCGACGATCACCGGCTTCGCGGCCACGCGGCACATCCGGATGGCCTCCTTCTGCACGTGCGGCACCTGCTCCAACGGCATCTCCACGCCGAGATCTCCGCGCGCAACCATCAGTCCGTCGAAGGCGTCGACGATCGCTGCCAGATCGGTGACGGCCTCCGGCTTCTCGAGCTTGGCGATCACCGGCACCCGGCGGCCGACCTCGTCCATGACCGCGTGCGCGAGCTTCACCTCCCCGGGGGCGCGGACGAACGACATGGCGACCATGTCGACGCCGAGCTCGAGGGCGAATCTCAGGTCCTCGGCGTCCTTCTCCGACAGCGGCGGCACGCTCACCGAGACGCCAGGAAGCGAGATGCCCTTGTGGTCGCTCACCGGTCCGCCGTGCGTGACGAGGCACCGGATGTCAGGTCCGTGCACGTCGAGCACGCGGAGCTCGAGCTTGCCGTCGTCCACCAGCAGCCGGTCGCCTGTGCGCAGATCGGCGGCGAGGCCGCCGTACGTCGTGGACACTCGGTCGTGGTCGCCCGGGACCGGGTCCGTGGTGATGATGATGCGCTCGCCGTCGTCCCACCGCACCGGCCCGGCGGCGAAGGTGCCGAGGCGGATCTTCGGACCCTGGAGGTCCGCGAGCACTGCTACCGCACGGCCGCGCTCGGCAGCGCTCTCCCGGACAGCGTGGTAGAGCTCTGCGTGGCTGGCCTGCGAGTCGTGGCTGAAGTTCAGCCGTGCCACGTCCATGCCGGCATCGACGAGCCCGGTGATTGCTGCGACGTCACGCGAGGCGGGGCCGAGTGTGCAGACGATCTTCGCGCGCCGGTTCACCGTCGCCCGGGTCGGGACGCCTGCTCCAACGACTGCGATGCTCACCAGGACTTCCTTCCTGTCAGCCATGCAGTGGAGGTTGCCCGCGGCGGTGCGGATGGGCCTCGGCGTGGGCTTGACGGACTGCATACCGCTGACGGCATACTGTATGCGATCTCGCTTCAGTGCTGCAACCCCGATCGGAGATGCCGTGATCATCGGAGTCCTCAAAGAAGCGCGCACCGGCGAGCGCCGCGTGTCTGCGACTCCCCAGGCGGTGACCCAGCTCATCGACCTCGGCTACGAGGTCGTCGTGGACCCCGGAGCGGGAGTGGAGGCGAGCTTCCCCGACTCGGCGTACGTCGCGTCCGGCGCGTCGATCGGCAACGGGCCGGCGGCGGACATCGTTCTCGGCGTCAACCCTCCCTCGCGGCCTCAGCTCGAACGGTTCCGCCCCGGCGCCACGCTGATCGGCATTCTCAACCCGGCGCTGGACGCCGACCTGGTGGCGGACCTCGCCACGCGCCCGATCACGGCGCTGGCGATGGACGCGGTGCCGCGGATCTCGCGTGCTCAGTCGATGGATGTGCTCAGCTCGATGGGCAGTGTCGCCGGCTATCGAGCGGTGCTCGAGGCCGGTCACCAGTTCGGTCGGTTCTTCACCGGGCAGGTGACAGCGGCAGGCAAGGTGCCACCGACGAAGGTGCTCGTCGTGGGCGCGGGCGTTGCCGGCCTGGCCGCTATCGGGACCGCGCGCAGCCTGGGCGCGATCGTGCGGGCGACCGACCCGCGGCCCGAGGTGGCGGAACAGGTGGAGTCGCTGGGCGGCAAGTACATCGCCATCGAGTCGCCGGAGGTGGAGGTCAGCGCCACCGGGTACGCCAAGGAGATGGGCGACGACTACAAGGAGCGCGAAGCCCGTCTCTACGCGGCGCAGTGCCAGGACGTCGACATCATCATCACCACTGCCTTGATCCCTGGCCGGGCGGCTCCGCGGCTGATCGACGCCGCGATGGTGGCGAGCATGAGGTCGGGGAGCGTGATCGTCGACATGGCCGCGGCCAACGGCGGGAACGTCGAGGGCACCGTGCCAGGTGACGTGGTCCGCACTGACAACGGCGTGATCCTGATCGGCTACACCGACCTCGCGGGCCGGATGCCTGCGCAGGCGTCGCAGCTGTACGGCACGAACGTCGTCAATCTGATCAAGCTGTTGACCCCGGCCGCGGACGGCCGGCTGGTTCTCGACCACACCGACGTCGTACAGCGTTCGATCACGGTGGTCCGCGACGGTGAGCTGACCTGGCCACCGCCACCGGTGCACGTGTCGGCAGCGCCTACGGCACCGGCATCACCCGCGTCGGGGCCCGCGGCCGATGCTCAGGTAGAGGTGTCGGCGAACCGGCGGCCGGTGCCGCCGGTACGGCGTGCTGCTCTGACCGGTGCCCTCGGTGTTGCGTTCTTCGTCGTCGCGGCGCTCTCCCCATCGGCACTGCTGGGCCACCTCACGGTGTTCGCCCTCGCGATCGTCGTGGGGTTCTATGTCATCGGGAAGGTCCACCATGCGTTGCACACGCCGCTGATGAGCGTCACCAACGCGATCTCCGGGATCATCGTGGTCGGCGCTCTGCTCCAGATCGGCCACCGCGGGCACCCCGCGGTCACCGCCGTCTCGTGCGTCGCGATCCTGCTCGCCAGCATCAACGTGTTCGGCGGTTTCGCGGTCACTCAACGCATGCTCGGCATGTTCCAGAGGAGCTGAGCCATGACGGTCGACACGGCGGCTCAGGCCGCCTACATCCTCGCGGCCCTGTTCTTCATCCTCGCCCTTGCCGGGCTCTCGCGTCACGAGACCGCCAAGGCCGGCAACGGCTACGGGATGCTCGGCATGGGCGTCGCCATCCTGGCGACGGTCGTGGTGGCGATCGACAGGCAGATCGACGGGACCGGGCTGGTCCTGCTCGTCGCGGCCATGGTGGTCGGAGCAGCGATCGGGATCCATCGGGCCCGGGTCGTGGAGATGACCGGCATGCCGGAGCTGATCGCGTTGCTGCACAGCTTCGTGGGCCTGGCGGCGGTGCTGGTCGGCTGGAACGGCTTCCTCGCCGTCGAGGGCGACGCGGCCGGGGGCGAAGCCCGGCGTCTCGACGCTCTCGGCACCCTCGGCATCCACCATGCCGAGGTCTTCGCCGGCGTCTTCATCGGCGCGGTCACGGTCACCGGCTCCGTCGTCGCCTTTCTGAAGCTGTCGGCCCGGATCAAGTCCGCACCCCTGATGCTGCCGGCCAAGAACCTGCTCAACCTGGGTGCGCTGGGCGCCTTCGCCATCCTCACGGCGTGGTTCGTGGCCGATCCCCAGCCGTGGTTGCTCGTGGTGGTCACGATCCTGGCGCTGCTGCTCGGCTGGCACCTCGTGGCGTCCATCGGCGGTGGGGACATGCCGGTGGTCGTGTCGATGCTCAACAGCTATTCGGGCTGGGCGGCGGCGGCCTCGGGCTTCCTGCTCGAGAACGATCTGCTGATCATCACCGGAGCGCTGGTCGGCTCCTCCGGTGCCTATCTGTCCTACATCATGTGCAAGGCGATGAACCGCTCGTTCATCTCGGTGATCGCCGGTGGCTTCGGCATCGAGTCATCCGCGGGCGGCGACCAGGAGTACGGCGAGCACCGCGAGATCAACCCCGAGCAGGTCGCCGAGCTGCTTGCCGATGCCGAGTCGGTCATCATCGCGCCTGGATACGGCATGGCCGTCGCGCAGGCTCAGCACGGCGTCGCGCAGCTGACCCGCAGGCTTCGCGACCGTGGCGTGAACGTGCGCTTCGGCATCCACCCGGTGGCCGGACGGCTGCCCGGTCACATGAACGTGCTCCTCGCCGAGGCCAACGTGCCCTACGACATCGTCCTGGAGCTGGATGAGATCAACGGCGACTTCCACGAGACGTCGGTCGTCCTCGTCATCGGTGCCAACGACACCGTCAATCCCTCGGCGGCCGAGGACCCGAGCAGCCCGATCGCCGGCATGCCTGTCCTGGAGGTGTGGAACGCGAGCGACGTGATCGTGTTCAAGCGATCCATGGCGGCCGGCTACGCCGGTGTCCAGAACCCGCTGTTCTTCCACGACAACGCCGCGATGCTGTTCGGCGACGCCAAGGAACGGGTCGACGACATCCTGGCGGCCCTCGGGTGAGGTGTCCGACATGGGGAGGCTCGACCATGACCCACGCGCTGCGCTACGAGGTCGACTGCTCGATCCTCCTTACCGAGCTCCTCTGCTCGAGAGGCCGCCGCCGCGGAGGATGCTGACACCCCCGCACCTCCGCTCTCGTCGCCTGTCGCTCGTCATGGCCGCGGTGGTCGCGCGCGCGCATAGGCTGGTTCCCAGTCGGGGATGGACAGACGGTGGCAAACCTTTGGCCCGTCGTATACCGTCTACAATCGTGACGTCAATCACCGCAGGGATCGTGCTCGCAGGCGGTCGCTCATCGCGGATGGGAACCGCCAAGGCAGCCTTGGAGTGGCATGGTTCCACCCTGCTCCGGCACGTCACGGGAGTGGTGCAGCGCGCCGTCGACGGACCGGTGTTCGTCGTGCGGGCGCCGGGCCAGGAGCTTCCCGAGCTCGACCGCGAGATCATCGTCTGCGACGACCCCCGAGAGGGGATGGGGCCGATGCAGGGCCTGGCCGTCGGCCTGCGCGCCGCCGCCGAGCACGCCGCGCGTCCCGACGTCGCGTTCGTGTGCTCCACCGACCTCCCGTTCCTCCACACCGCCTTCGTGCGCGCCGTGCTCGCCGGCTTCGGCTCCGACCCTGGGGCCGAGCCGGAGGTCGATGCCGTCCTCCCCATCGTCCGCGGCTTCCGGCAGCCGCTCACCGCGGGCTACCGCACCGCGCTGGCTCCACTGGTGGAGGAGCTGTTGGGGAAGGGTCAGCTGCGCCCCGCACATCTGCTCGCCGAGTGCCGGGTGCGCGTGCTCGACGAGGACGCGCTGCTCGCCGACCGCGCCCTCGCGGCCGTCGACCCCGAGCTCGAGGCCGTGGTGAACGTCAACGAGCCCGCCGACTACGAGGCCGCCCGCCGCCGTCCCGAGCCCGAGGTCATCGTGGAGCGGTATGGGGTGCTGGCGACGCGTGGGGGAGGGCGCGGGCCGCGTGTGGTCAGGGCGGCCACCATCGGTCACGCCGCCGACCTCGTCGGCCTCGCGTTCGACGGCCACATCCTGGCCGCCGTCAACGGCGACCAGATCCGCAGCGACGGCACCCTGCCGCTTCAGGCGGGCGACACCGTCGCGTTCATCTCCGCGGACGCGGGAGGCTGACGTGCACGGCTACTTCGGACGCGCACTCGTCGTCGACGTCACCGACGGCTCCACGACCGCGCTGCCGCTGGGCGAGGACGTTCTCCGCGCCCACCTGGGCGGGGCCGGTCTCGGGGCCTGGCTGACCACCGAGCTCGCCCCACCGGGTGTCGACCCGCTGGCCCCGGAGAACCCGCTCTCGTTCGTGTTCTCCCCGCTGGTCGGCACGCCGCTGACCACCAGCGCCAAGTTCGCCGTCGTCGCGAAGTCGCCGCTGACCGGGCTGCTCACCGATGCCCTCGCCTCCAGTCACTTCGCGATCGCCGGCAAGTTCACCGGGTACGACGCGCTCGTCATCACCGGCCGCGCCGAGCGGCCGACCCACGTGTTCATCACCGACGAGGACGTCACGCTGACCGACGCGTCCGGCGAGTGGGGGATGTCTGCCGCCGACGCCGAGGCGGCGGTGCGGGAGCGCAGCGGACGCCGGTGGCGGGTGGCCGCGATCGGCCCGGCCGGTGAGGCGGAGGTGCGCTACGCGACGATCTCGCACGACGGCCGGCATGCCGGCCGGGGCGGGCTCGGTGCCGTGCTGGGCAGCAAGAACGTGAAGTCCGTCGCGGTGAGCGGCCGGAAGCGAGTCACGCTGGCCGACAAGGACGGCGTCCTGGCTCTGGCCAAGGACCTCCGCCAGCGGTCGTTCGGCCCGGCCACCGAGAAGTACCGCGAGCTCGGCACCCTCGCCAACCTGCTCGCGTTCAACGCGATCAGCACCCTGCCGACGCGCAACTTCCAGACGGCCACGTTCGAGGGCGCTGCCCTGCTGTCCACCGAAGAGCTGGCGAGCAGCCGCTCCGTCGCGAAGAACAGCTGCGCCTCGTGCTCCATCGGCTGCGAGCACATCTATGCCGGCAAGGACGGCAAGAAGTCGCGGGTCGAGTACGAGAACGTCTTCGCCCTCGGCCCTCTCTGCGGGGTCTCCGACGCCGACGACGTGCTGGCCGCCAGCGCCCGCTGCGACGAGCTCGGCCTCGACACCATCTCCGCCGGCGGCACCATCGCGTGGGCGATGGAGTGCGCTGAGCGGGGGCTGATCGACGCGCCGTGGCTGAGGTTCGGCGACGGCCCTGCTCTGCTGCGGGCGCTCGACGAGATCGGCTCCCGCACCGGCCTCGGCGCCCTTCTCGCGGAGGGGTCTCGCCGGGCTGCCGAGCAGGTCGGACAGGGTTCGGCGGGCTTCGCCGCGCACGTGAAAGGCATGGAGATGCCGGGATACGAGCCCCGCACCCTCCAGTCGATGGCGCTTGGTCTCGCGGTGAATGCACGGGGCGCCGATCACAACCGCTCCGGTGCCTACGAGGCCGACCTGAGCGGCGACCGCGACCGGCTCGCGGGCACCGCCGACCATGTGCGCGCCGCCATCGCGACCGAGGACCGGGCCGCCGTGATCGACTCGATGATCCTGTGCAAGTTCCTCCGCGGCGTCTTCACCGATCCCTACGTCGAGTGGGCCGACCTGCTCTCGCGCGTCACCGGGTGGGACATCACGGGAACCGAGCTGCAGGAGACCGCCCGGCGGATCGTGCTCGCCAAGCGGGCCTTCAACCTTCGCGAGGGGTGGACCCCCGACGACGACTGGCTGCCCGACCGGTTCCTCGACACGCCTCTGACCCTCCCGTCGGGACGCACGGCGACCCTGCCCGCCGCCCGGCTGCGCGACATGATCGACACCTACTACGAAGAGCGCCGGCTGGACGCCCAGGGACGTCCGCTGCTCGTCGCCACAGGAACGGAGACGACACCGTGACCATCACCCGCGACGGCTTCGCACCCCCAGCGAGCGAGGCCGTGACCCGGACCGTCTCGCTGACCATCGACGGCAAGACCGTGAGCGTGCCCGAGGGCACCACGATCTGGGAGGCCGCGCGCGACGCGGGCATCGACATCCCAGTGCTGTGCCACGACGAGCGGTACGACGCGGTCGGCGTGTGCCGGATGTGCGTCGTCGACACGGGCGGTCGGGTCTTCGCCGCGTCCTGCGTCCGGCCGTGCGATCCGGGCATGGAGGTCACGACGTCCACGCCCGAGCTCGAGCGCAGCCGTGCCGTGCTCACCGAGCTGCTCACCGTCGACCAGCCGCCGCGCGAGGAGGATCCGAAGCAGACCACCACCGCCGACAACGAGCTGATCTCGCTTGCGGACCAGTACTCGGTCGGCGCCGTCGAGGACCTGTTCGCGGGCCCGGCGCGCGGCAAGGACGCCTCCAACCCCGTGATCGCGGTCGACCACGACGCCTGCATCCTCTGCGACCGTTGCGTGCGCGCCTGCGACGATATTCAGGGCAACGACGTGATCGGCCGGAGCGGCAAGGGCTACTCGACCCGGATCGCGTTCGACCTGAACGACCCGATGGGGGAGTCGTCGTGCGTGACCTGCGGCGAGTGCGTCGCGGCCTGCCCCACGGGTGCCATCACGAACAAGGCGATCAACAACATCCCGATCCAGCCGAAGGAGAAGCTCGACGCGGTCGACACGGTCTGCCCGTACTGCGGCGTCGGCTGCGCCCTGACGTACTACGTCGACCGCGAGCGCGGCGGGATCTCGTTCGCCGAGGGTCGCGACCAACCGGGCAGCCAGGGCCGGCTGTGCGTCAAGGGCCGTTACGGCTGGGACTACGCCGCCTCGACGCAGCGGCTGACCAAGCCGCTGATCCGGGTGGAGTCGTCGTATCCCAAGGGCGCGTTGTCGCAGGACGTCAAGGCGGAGTCCGACCGCGACGTGGTGCGCAAGGGCAGGGGCGAGGGCAAGGGCGAGGGCAAGGGCAAGGGCAAGGGCGGCCGGAAGCCCGGCGGGCTGGTGCCGTACGACGAGGTGATGCCGCACTTCCGCGAGGCCAGCTGGGAGGAGGCGCTCGACCTCATCGCGAGCCGGCTCAAGGAGATCCACACGGAGGGCGGGCCCGGCACGATCGCCGGCTTCGGCTCGGCGAAGTGCTCCAACGAGGAGGCCTACCTTTTCCAGAAACTCATCCGCGCCGGGTTCGGCACCAACAACGTCGACCACTGCACCCGGCTGTGCCACGCCTCGAGCGTGGCGGCCCTCTTCGAGGGCGTTGGCTCGGGCGCGGTCTCCACGACGTACGGCGACGTCGCGAATGCCGACGTCGCCATCATCACCGGCAGCAATGCCACGGCGAACCACCCGGTGGCGTCGTCGTTCTTCAAGCAGGCCCGGCGCAACGGCACCAAGATCATCTACGTCGACCCACGGTCCGGCACGGTGGCCGACCACGCCGACATCTTCGCCCAGCTCAAGCCCGGCACCGACGTGGCGCTCTACAACGGCATCATGCACGAGGTGATCCGGCTCGGCCTGATCGATCGGGATTTCATCGCGAGTCGCACCTCGAACTACGACGAGCTGGCCCGCACGGTCGAGGCCTACCCACCCGAGCTGGCGGCGCAGATCTCCGGCGTCCCGGTCGAGACGATCCGCGAGATCGCTCGCCTGTGGGGCGAGGCCAAGGCCGGCGTCATCTACTGGGGCATGGGCATCTCCCAGCACACGACGGGCACCGACAACGCCCGGTGCTTGATCGCGATGTGCTCGATCACCGGCAACGTGGGCCGGCCCGGCACCGGCCTGCACCCCCTGCGCGGGCAGAACAACGTGCAGGGCGCCTCCGACGCGGGGCTGATCCCGATGTTCTACCCGAACTACCAGCCGGCGACCGACACCGCGACCCGAGAGGTGTTCGAGAGGGCCTGGGGCACCTCGCTCAGCCCCGAGAACGGTCTGACCGTCACCGAGGTGATCAAGTCGATCCTCGACGGTGGGGTCCGGGCGATGTACATGCTCGGCGAGAACCCGTTCCTCTCCGACCCGAACATCAACAAGGTGCGCAAGGCGCTCTCGCAGCTGGAGTTCCTCGTCGTCCAGGACATCTTCCTGACCGAGACCGCCGAGTTCGCCGACGTGATCCTGCCGGCCTCGTCGTATCTCGAGAAGGACGGCACCTACACCAACACCGACCGCCGGGTGCAGCTCGGACGCAAGGTGTTCGACCCTCCCGGTGAAGCACGCGTCGACTGGGAGATCGTGCAGGAGATCGCCCGCCGGATCGGGCTCGACTGGAACTACGAGTCGCCGCGCGAGATCTTCGACGAGATGGTCCCGCTGATGCCCGACTACGCCAACCTCGACTACGACAACCTCGGCGCCGGCGGCAAGCTCTACCCCATCGAGGACCCCGACCTCACCGACGGCACCGTGGTGCTCTTCGACGAGCGGTTCAACACCGACGACGGGCTGGCGCACCTGGTCCCTGCCGAGTGGCTGCCGGCGAAGGAGCTGCCGAGCGAGGAGTACCCGTTCGTACTCAACACCGGGCGGCTGCTGCAGCATTGGCACACCGGCTCGATGACCCGCCGGTCGTTCGCGCTCGACGCCATCGCGCCGCGCGCCGAGGTGTACATGCACCCCGACGACGCGGCGGCTCTCGGCCTCGCCGAAGGCGACCTGGCCCGCGTGGCCTCGCGTCGCGGCGAGATCGTGCTCAACGTGAAGGTCTCGCACCGGGAGGTGCCGGGCAACGTGTTCATCCCGTTCCACTTCCGGGAGGCCGCGGCCAACCTGCTGACGATCGACGAGATCGACCCGACGGGGAAGATCCCGGAGTTCAAGTTCTGTGCCGTGAAGGTCGCCCCCGAGCTCGCCTCGGGCACGGCGGAGAGCAACGGTGTGCCGGTCGGAGCCTCGGACTCGAAGGGTGGCGTGTGATGACGTTGACGGCTGGACCCAAGGTCCCGGGAGTCGAGGCGCGGGCGGGCAAGTTCCGCGGGCCGAGCCTGATCCCCATGCTGATGGAGATCCAGGAGCGGCACGGCTGGCTGCCCCGCGAGGAGCTCGAGGCCCTGGCGCGCACACAGAAGAGGCCGCTCTACGAGATCGAGGGCCTGGTCTCCTTCTACCCGCACTTCCTCACCGAGCCGCCCAGGAAGGTCACGGTGCGGGTCTGCCACGACCTCTCGTGCTGGATGGCGGGGGCCGAGGACCGGATCGCGGAGCTGAAGAAGAACTACGACGGCTCGCCCGAGGTCGAGCTGCTCGAGATCTCCTGTCCGGGTCGGTGCGACATCGCGCCGGCCGCCACCGTCAACGAGCGACCGTGCGCGGTCGCGGACGTCGACGACCGGGTCGACGAGGGCCGGGAGGCCGACGGCGTCGGGCACGGTCACGCGGACGCCGCCGACACGACGTCCTACGGACCTGCCGAAGGCTGGCCCAACGACCCCTACGCGGGTGGGGCACCGCGCTACCAGGCGCTGCGCCGGCTGCTCACCGGCGAGCTCTCCCACGAGCAGGTGCTGGCCGAGCTGCAGGAGTCGGGGCTGCGCGGCATGGGCGGCGCGGGCTTCCCGACCGGCAAGAAGTGGGAGCTGGTGCGGGCCGCCGCGGGGCCGGTGAAGTACGCGATCTGCAACGCCGACGAGTCCGAGCCCGGCACGTTCAAGGACCGCCAGCTGCTCGCGGAGCAGCCGCACCTGGTGCTCGAGGGCATGCTGATGGGCATGGTCGTCACCGGTGCCGAGGAGGGGTGGGTCTTCATCCGCCACGAGTACGGCCCGGAGGAGCAGGTGCTGCGCGCCGAGATCGAGACCCTGCGCAGCGAGGGGCTGCTCGGCGACGACGTGCTCGGCTCCGGGCGCCGGCTCGTCGTCGACGTGTTCACCTCGCCCGGCGGCTACATCCTCGGCGAGGAGACCGCGCTCATCGAGTGCATGGAGGGCCATCGGGGCGAGCCGCGCAACAAGCCGCCGTTCCCCGGTAACTACGGGCTCTGGGGCCAGCCCACCCTGATGAACTCGGTCGAGACGTTCGCCGACGTCCCGATCATCACCACCAACGGTGCCGAGTGGTGGAAGGGCCAGGGCACGAACGGCAGCACCGGCCTCAAGTTCTTCTCCGTCTCCGGTCACGTGGAGCAGCCCGGGGTCTACTGCGTCCCGATGGGCACGACGATCGGTGAGCTCATCGAGCTCTGCGGCGGCGTCTCCGGCGGGCGGGCCCTGGGCGCACTGCAGCCAGGTGGCGCCTCATCGAACTTCATGGGTCCCGACCAGCTCGACGTGCCCCTCGACTTCGGCACGCTCCAGGACGCCGGCTCCATGCTCGGCTCCGGAGCGATGGTCGTGATCGCCGAGGGCACCAACACGCTCGCCGCCGCGACCAACGTGCTCCGGTTCTTCCGCAACGAGTCGTGCGGCAAGTGCGTGCCGTGCCGGGTCGGCTCCACCAAGGCCCACGACCTGCTGGCCGACACCCTGAGCAACGGCGGCGAGCTCGACGACGAGCGTCGCGGCCGACTGCTCGAGCTCGAGGTGGTCATGCGCAAGACCTCGATCTGCGGTCTCGGCCAGGTGGCGCTGGGTCCGGTTGTCAGCGTCCTCGGGCGCACGGCCAATGCCGAGGAGAACGGTGTCGGCAAGTAGGGAGTTCTTCGCGGCGTTGCCCGTCGCCGAGGCTCTCGCCGGGTTCCGGCCGCAGCGGCGGACGGGGGTCGAGTCCGTGCTGCGCGACGACGCACTCGGCCGGGTGCCCACTTCGGCGGTGACCTCCGGTCAGCCACTGCCCGGGTTCGCGCGGTCGACGGTCGACGGGTACGCCGTCCGCGCCGCCGACACCTACGGCGCGGGCGACGGGCTGCCGGCGTACCTCGACGTGCTCGGTCGGGTCCGGATGGGATCGATGCCCGAGCTCTCGGTGCGTCCTGGCGCCGCGCTGCAGATCCCCACCGGCGCGGCCATCCCCGACGGCGCCGATGCCGTGGTGATGGTGGAGTACACGCAAGTGACCATGGCCGGAGCCGTGGAGGTGACGAGGCCGGTCGCGATCGGTGACGGCATCGTCCGGGCCGACGAGGACGTCGCCGCGGGTGGGGCGCTCGCACCGGCCGGCCGCCCGCTGCGTCCGCAGGACCTCGGCCTGCTCGCCGCCGCGGGAGTCACCGAGCTGAAGGTGAGAGCGCGGCCGCGGGTGGCGATCGTGTCGACCGGCGACGAGGTGGTTCCGTCCGACACCCAGCGCCTAGCAGCCGGCCAGGTGCGAGACGCCACCGCCTCCGCGCTGTCTGCCTTGGTGACGCGGGCCGGTGGTGTTCCGGACTACCGGGGCATCGTGCCCGACGACCAGGAGGCGCTGACCACGACGCTCACCGAGGCCGTGGCCGAGGCCGACCTGGTGGTCGTCTCCGCGGGCTCGTCGGTGGGCGCGCGCGACGAGACGACGGCCGCGGTCGAGGCACTCGGCGACGCGTCGGTGTTCTGCCACGGGCTCGCGATCAAGCCCGGCAAGCCCACTCTGCTCGCGGAGGTCGCCGGGGTACCGGTGCTCGGCCTGCCCGGCAACCCGCTGTCGGCGCTGGTGGTCTTCCGGATGGTCGGACTTCCGGTGCTGCGGCTCGTCGGCGGCATCGAGGTGCCCCCGCCGGAGCCGACGGTGCCGGCCACCCTCTCGCGGCCGCTCGCCTCTGCCGCTGGCCGGCTCGACGTCGTTCAGGTGACGTTGCGCGACGGCCAGGCGACCCCGATCTTCGGCCACTCGGCCCTGCTGTCGCTGCTCACCACGGCCGACGGGTACGTCGTGGTGCCCGAGCCGGCGACCGGACTCGACGCGGGAGCCGTGGTGACGGTCACCCTGTATGCATAGGACGATCGCCACGTGACCCGTCCCGGTTCCAGCAGCCCCTTCGTCAGCGACGTGCCAGCCGCCGCGGCCGTCTCGGCATGGCTCGACGCGTGCCGGGAGGCCGGGTGCCCAGATCGCCTCGACCCGGTGCGGGTGCCGGTCGGGGACGCGCTGGGCCGGGTGACCGCTGAGCCGGTCTGGGCGACTCGGTCGTCACCCGCCGCGGACCTCGCGGCGATGGACGGGATCGCGGTGCGCTCGGTGGAGACACACGGGGCCTCGCCGACCACGCCGAAGCTGCTGGCGCCCGGCCAGTACGTCGTGGTCGACACCGGCGACCCGGCTCCCGACGGCTTCGACGCCGTCGTGATGCGCGAGCACGTGCACTACGAGGGCGAGGCGGCGGAGATCATGGCTGCCGTCCCGCCGTACCAGCACGTGCGTTCGATCGGGGAGGACGTGAGCGCCGGCGAGCTGCTGCTCCCCGAGGGGCACCGGATGCGGCCGGTCGACATCGCCTCCGCGGCGGCGGCCGGGGCGATCGACGTCGTCGTGCGCCGCCGACCACGGGTCGCCGTGATCCCGACCGGCGACGAGATCGTGGCCGTGGGCAGCGAGCCGGAGCACGGCGAGATCCTCGACACCAACTCGATGATGCTGGTCGCCCAGGCCAAGGAGGCGGGGTGCGAGGCGTGGGCCACCGAGATCGAGCCCGACGACGTCGAGCGGATCGGGGCCGCCGTCCGGGCCGCCGCAGCGGAGGCCGACCTGGTCGTCGTGGTGGCGGGCTCGAGTGCCGGGCGCGACGACTACACGGCCGGCGTGGTCGCCGACCTCGGCGTGCTGGCCGTGCACGGGGTGGCGGTCCGTCCCGGCCACCCGGTCGTGCTGGGTGTGGTCGGCAAGACCCCCGTGATCGGCTGCCCGGGCTACCCGGTATCGGCAGCACTGACCTTCGACATCTTCGCCGCCCCTCTTCTCGCGGGGCTCGAGGGCGTGGCGCCGTCGCGCCGCCCCAGCGTGCGCGCCCGGCTGGCCCGCAAGCTGCCGTCGGTGGTCGGCATGGACGACTGGGTGCGCGTGCGGCTCGGGGCGGTGCATGGCGAGGTCGTCGCCTCGCCGCT
>NZ_SSXI01000163.1 GCF_004803405.1 Nocardioides sp.
CTCCGCGGAGACCCGGCCGATCGGCACCGCGGGTCGGGTCACCGGCGTCGCCGTCGTACGGCCGCTCGGGGTGGCAGGGGTCGTCGCCGCCTCGGCGACCGAGCCCCACGCCTGACATTCCCCGCAGCGGCCCACCCACTTCGCGGTCGTCCACCCGCACTCGGCGCAGCGGTAAGTCGAACGTGTCTTCGAACCAGCCATGACCCCGACCGTAGGCGACGGCGCCGACAACACCGTGGAGGCACGCGCGAGGAGACGAGCACCGGGGGTGCGCACGAGTGGCCGCGCGCGTCGGGGCCAGCGCGGGTGCGTGGGACCATGGCGCGGTGGACCTGCCCCGCCTGCCGGCGACCCTCGCCGACGTCGCCGACCGCGCGGGCGTCTCCCGGCAGACGGTGTCCAACGCGATCAACAACCCCGACCTGCTCCGTCCGGAGACCCTCTCGCGGGTCCAGCACGCCATCGACGCCCTCGGCTACACGCCGAACCATGCCGCGCGGCAGCTGCGCACCCGCTCCTCGCGCCTGGTCGGCCTGCGGATGTCCCCGGCGCAGGAGTTCACGGCCAACATGGCGATGGACCGATTCGTCCGGGCCCTCGTGGAGGCCTCCCGCGACGCCGGCTACCACGTGCTGCTTTTCGCCGGCGAGCCTCTCGTCGAGGGCGAGCTGCCCGCCCCGATGGCCGGGTACGACGACCTGCTCCGTTCCACCGCGGTCGATGCGTTCGTCGTCACCGACACCTACCTGGGCAACCCGCAGGCGGCCGGGCTGGCCGAGCGTCGGGCGCCCTTCGTCGCGTTCGGGCGGCCCTGGGACGACGCCGGGGCACGTCATCCGTGGGTCGACGTCGACGGTGCGGCGGGCGCGCAGCTCGCGACCGAGCACCTGCTCGAGCGGGGCCACGAGCGGATCGCCTGGCTCGGCTGGCAGCCCGGCTCCCGGATCGGCGAGGACCGACGTGCGGGGTGGCACCGCACCATGACCGGGCGCGGGCTGCCCACGTCGGGCCTGGAGGCAGCGACCGACGACACCGTGGCCGCGGGTCGGGGGGCCGCCGCGGCGCTCCTGGACGCCGTGGGTCCGACCGCCTTCGCCTGCGCCTCCGACACGCTTGCCGTCGGCGTCCTGCACACCCTGGCCGAGCGCCGCCTGCGGCCCGGCCAGGACGTCGCGGTCGTGGGCTTCGACGACTCCCAGGTCGCGCAGGTGGTGCCGCCCGGCCTGACCTCGGTGCGCCAGCCCCTCGAGCAGGTGGCGGTCGAGCTGGTCCGCGCGTTGAGCGACCTGCTCGGTCCCCGCCCGCACACGAGCCGCGGGGTGCTGCTGGAGCCCACGCTCGCCGTACGGGCGTCGACGACGCGGTAGCCGACCGCTGCCGGTCCCGGTCAGTACTCCTTGGTCCAGAGGTTGACGGCGTAGTCCACCTCGAGGCCGCGGTGGTGACGCAGGACCTGGTCGGCGACGTCGGGCTTGAACTCGATCCGCACCACGGCCTCGAGGTCCTCGCGGCTCTCGAACCGCCAGCCCATGTCGACGCGGTCCAGCGTCCAGCCACGCATCGTCCAGAAGCGCTCGATCGTCCCGGGCGGGTCGAGGTGGGGGAAGGCGCGGCGGAACCAGGCGCCGAAGGTCGAGCGGGAGCCGTCGTTGTCGATCACCATCGCGGTGCCCCCGCGGCGGATCACCCGCTCGAGCTCGGCGAGACCGGGCTCGCAGCCGGGTCCGAAGAAGTACGCCCACCGGGCATGGACGACGTCCACGGATCGGTCCGGCAGCGGGACCTGCTGCGCTGCGCCGAGCAGCACCTCGACGTTGTCGAGGCCCCTGCTGCGCCGGAGGGCCAGTCGCTGCAGCCCGGGATGCGGTTCGACGCCGACCACACGTCGGGCGGTCTGCGCGAACCTCGGCAGGTGGAAGCCGGAACCGCAGCCGAGGTCGAGCACGACGCGTCCGGCCCAGTCGGCGCGGGCGGCCATCGCCGTCCAGAGCCGACCGTCGGGGTCTGCGGCGCGGTTCTCGACCTCGTAGGTCGCGGTGTGCTGCCAGATGTTCGGGCTGGGGATGGCCCCGGCGACCGGTCGCGAGGCTCCGGTCGAGGGCGGCACGCTCACACCTCGAGGCGGCGGATGGCGGCCGGCGAGCCTCAGAGTCGGACGACGCCGTTCGGCGTCTGCACCTGCGCGGCCAGGATCCCCGGCGTGCCGTGCGGGGCGACCCACTCGACCTTCACGTCCTCCAGCGGCGCCTCGACGGTCTCGCCGAGCCACTCGCTGACCCGCTGCGGGTCACCGGCGATCTCGATGCCGGCCAGGGAGATGGCGCCGTCGGTGCCGGCCGACGGGTGCAGCTCGGCGGGGACGTCCCACTGGATGAAGAACGGCAGCTGCGGGTCTGCGATCAGGCCGTTGACGCCGATCTGCTTCCAGCGCAGCTCGGTGCCGTCGGGACGGTGCCGACTGCCGGGCACCGCCTCGCGGCCGAGCCGCCGCTCGACGACGGAGATGTCGGGCACCGCCACGACCCAGCCGAGCCAGCCGCCGCCGAGGGCGGAGCGGGCGCGGACGGCCTGGCCGAACGGCGCCTTGTCGGAGGCCGGGTGGTCGAGCACCTCGACCACCTCCAGGTAGGTCCCCTCCGCGAGAGGCAGGACCATGTTGCGGGTGCCGAAGCGCGGGTGGACGCCGCCGTCCTGGAACTCGCGCCCGAGCGCCGCGCCGAGCCGGGCGGCCGTGCCGGCGAGTCCGTCGGGTCCGGCCGCGTACGAGAGGTGATCCAGGCGCATGTCGACATTCTCGGCTCTGCCTCGGGCGACGGATCCAGCGGGGTCGGAGTCTCTTGATGTCGAGAGGTGAGTGTCACGAACAAGGATCGGCGGGATGGAGGGCGAGCGCCGACCTCGAGCGCAGGTGTGCCTCGCAGTGGCGGACCAGCTCGTCGTAGGCCTTCCGTCCCATCAGCTCGACCAGCTCGGGCTCGTTGGTGACGTAGACCGGCTCCATCCCGACGTGGGCGTCAGTGTTGCCCGAGCAGTACCAGTCGAGGTCGTGCCCACCGGCACCCCAGCCGCGGCGGTCGTACTCGGTGATGCAGACCTCGGTGTACGTCGTGCCGTCCATCCGCTCGACCTGCCGGAAGGTACGGCGGATCGGCAGCTGCCAGCACACGTCCGGCTTGGTCTCGAGCGGGTTCCTGCCCTGCTGGAGCGCCAAACCGTGGAGCGCACAGCCGGCGCCGGCGTGGAAGTCCGTGCGGTTGGCGAAGACGCACGAGCGCTGCCCGTCCACGAGGTGGGCCCGCGTCTTGCGCTCGCCGTCCTCGTCCTTCTCGATCCAGTCCTTGCGCTTCACCGGCCGGCCGGGGTGGTGCTGCCAGAGGTCGGGCGTGAGCTGCTCGACGAAGCCCTCCACCCGCCGCTGGTCGGCCTTGTCGGCGAAGTGCGCACCGAGCGTGCAGCAACCCACGTCGGGGGAGTCCGCATAGATGCCGGCGCAGCCGCTGCCGAAGATGCAGGTGAAGGAGGAGGTGAGCCAGGTGAGGTCGCAGCGCAGCACCTCGCTGTCGTCAGCGGGGTTGACGAACTCCACCCACGCACGGGGGAAGTCCAGGTCCACCTCGGCCACTGGGCAAATCTAGTCGAGGGGCCGCCGTCCGACCGCATCGCTGCTAGTACCGTGGACGCATGCGCCTGGGCGTGCTCGACATCGGATCGAACACCGGTCACCTGCTCGTGGTCGACGCCCACGACGGAGCGGCCCCGCTGCCGGCCTTCTCCTACAAGGAGCCACTGCGCCTCGCCGAGCACCTCGACGTGAACGGCGACGTCTCCCCGACCGGCGTCGACGCGCTCACCACCTTCACCGCCCAGGCGCTGCTGGTGGCCGAGGAGAAGGGCTGCGAGGAGATGCTGTCGTTCGCCACCTCCGCGGTCCGGGACGCCGGCAACGCGGAGGCGGTGCTCGCCCACGTCCAGCAGCAGACCGGCGTCGCCATCGCGGTGCTGCCCGGCGAGGACGAGGCCCGGCTCACCTTCCTCGCCGTACGACGATGGTTCGGCTGGTCCGCGGGGCGACTCGCGGTCTTCGACATCGGCGGGGGATCGCTGGAGATCGCGGCCGGCACCGACGAGCGGCCGGACGTCGCGTGGTCGCTGCCGCTGGGTGCCGCGCGACTGGCGCGCGCGGAGTTCGAGGCCCGGCCCGACGAGGAGCACCTGCGCCAGATCCGCCGCAGGATCAGGGCGGACATCGCCCGCGACGCCGGCCACCTGCTCCGCGCCGGGCCGCCCCACCGCGCGGCGGCGACGTCCAAGACGTTCCGCTCGCTGGCGCGGATCTGCGGTGCGCCCCCATCCGGTGATGGACCGCTCGTGCCGCGGCTGCTGCCACTCGACGAGCTGCGCCGATGGATCCCCAAGCTGGTGGCGATGACCCCCGAGGAGCTCTCCGCCCTGCCGGGCGTCTCGCCCAGCCGTACCCACCAGATCGTCCCCGGCGCCCTCGTCGCCGAGGCCTGCATGGACATCTTCGACCTGGCCGAGCTCGAGGTGTGCCCCTGGGCGCTGCGCGAGGGCGTGATCCTCGAGCGCATCGACAAGCTCGGCATCGCCCACGTGCCGTGACCGCCCCGTCCGGGCCCGCGGGGCGTCCTCGCATCGGCCTCTCCACGAGCTCGGTCTATCCCGAGTCGACGGCCCACGCCTTCAGCTATGCCGCGAACCTCGGCTACGAGGCGGTCGAGGTGATGGTCGGCATCGACGCGCTCTCGCAGCAGGTCGGCGCCGTCAAGGAGCTCGCCGACCACCACGGCGTGCCGATCAGCGCGATCCACGCGCCCACGCTGCTCTTCACCCAGCGGGTGTGGGGGCTCGAGCCGTGGGGGAAGCTCGAGCGATCCGCCGAGATGGCCGCCGAGGTCGGCGCCGAGGTGGTCGTCGTGCACCCGCCGTTCCGGTGGCAGAAGGAGTACGCCCGCGACTTCGTCAACGGCATCGCCGCTCTCGAGGAGTCTTCGGGCATCGCCTTCGCCGTGGAGAACATGTACCCGTGGCGGGCCTCGTCGCGACGCCACCTCGAGATGTACCTCCCCGGCTGGGATCCGTCCGAAGAGCCCTACGCCAACACGGTCATCGACCTGTCGCACGCCGCGATCGCGAACGCGGACCCGGTTGCGATGGCCCAGCGGCTCGGCCCACGGTTGCGGCACGTCCACCTGACCGACGGCACCGACTCGGCCAAGGACGAGCACCTGGTGCCGGGACGTGGCGACATCGGAGCGGCCGACTTCCTCCGGCATCTCGCCCGCGTGGGCTTCGCCGGCGAGGTGGTGCTGGAGATCAACACCCGTCGCTGCACGACGCGCGAGGAGCGCGAGGCCGACCTCCTGGAGTCGCTGGAGTTCGCCATCGAGCACCTGAGCGCGGTCCCCGCCGGTCCGACTGCCGACGCCCCATGACGGCGCCCACCCGGGGTCGCCGTCCGGGCAGCCCGGACACCAGGGCCGTGATCCTGGCGGCCGCTCGCGAGCGCTTCGCCGGTGCGGGCTACGCGGGCACGACGATCCGGGCCGTCGCGCTCGACGCCGGGGTCGACCCGGCGCTCGTGCATCACTACTTCGGCTCCAAGGACGACCTCTTCATCGCCGCCCTCGAGCTGCCGGTGGACCCGCGGACCGTGGTCGCGGAGCGGATCGCGTCCAGCGATCCCGACACCGGGCCGGGTGAGCGGATCCTGCGGGCGATGCTCGGTGTCTGGGACGACCCCGCGCTCCAGCCCGGTCTGCTCGCCACCGTGCGCCATCTGCTGGAGCCCGGCGGCGGCCGCCTGGTCGGCCAGGGGTTCCTGCCGGTGGTGCTGGAGCCGGTCGGCGAGCTGCTCGGCGTCGAGGACCCGGCACGCCGGATGCCGCTGGCCGCCAGCCAGGTGATCGGCCTGATCCTGATGCGGTACGTGCTGCGCGTCGAGCCGGTCGCCTCCTTGACGACCGAGCAGCTGGTGACGATCTACGCGCCCGTGCTCGACGGGTTCCTGATCGGCCCGCTGCCCTAGGAACGGACCTTGCGTGTCGCCGGCGTCCGGCGCATAATTCAACGCATGGTGAATTCTGTGATCGAGATCGTGGGACTGCGGGTGGTGCGCGGCGGCCGGGTCGTGATCGCCGGACTCGACCTGACCGTCGGTCCCGGGGTCACCGGCCTGCTCGGCCCGTCCGGGTGCGGCAAGTCGACGCTGCTGCGGAGCATCGTGGGCGTGCAGCGCGTCGCGGCCGGCGACGTGACCGCCCTGGGGCGGCCAGCGGGGAGCGCGGCGCTCCGCGACCGCGTGGGCTACCAGACCCAGTCCTCCAGCGTGTACGACGACCTGACGGTCGAGGAGAACCTCCGCTTCTTCGCCCGGGTGCTCGGGAGGCCCGCTGCGGCGGTCGAGACAGCCGTCGAGGCGGTGGACCTCGTCAGCCACCGCGACCAGGTGGTCGGGCGGCTCAGCGGCGGGCAGCGGTCCCGGGTCGGCCTGGCGGTGGCGCTCCTGGGCGAGCCGGAGCTGCTCGTGCTGGACGAGCCGACCGTGGGCCTGGACCCGGTGCTGCGCCGCGACCTGTGGGCGCTGTTCCACCGGATCGCCGAGGGCGGCACCGCGGTGCTCGTGTCCAGTCACGTGATGGACGAGGCCGAGCGCTGCGACCAGCTGCTGCTGATGCGGGAGGGTCGCATCCTGGCGCACGACACGCCGGCCGGCATCAAGGAGCGGACCGGCGCCCGCGACGTCGAGGCCGCGTTCCTCTCCCTCGTCCAGGGCGAGGACGCGGCATGAGCGCCCGGGTCACGCTGGCGATCACCGCGCGGGTGCTGACCCAGCTGCGGCGCGACCACCGGACGCTGGCGATGCTGCTCCTGCTGCCGTGCCTGCTGCAGACGCTGCTGTGGTGGATCTTCGATGCGACGCCGCTCGTCTTCGACCGGATCGGGCCGGCGCTGCTGGCGATCTTCCCGTTCTTCGTGATGTTCCTGGTCACCAGCATCACCACCCTGCGGGAACGCTCCAGCGGCACCCTCGAGCGGCTCTTCACCATGCCGATGGGCAAGCTCGATCTCCTGGTCGGCTACGCGCTCGCCTTCGGCCTGGTCGCCGCAGCCCAGGCCGCCCTGGTGACCGGCGTGGCCGTGGGGCTGCTCGACCTCGACGTCCGCGGACCGGTCGGCCTGCTCGGGGTGGTCGGGGTGGCGGACGCCGTGCTCGGCACGGCGCTCGGGCTCTTCGTCTCAGCGTTCGCGCGCACCGAGTTCCAGGCGGTGCAGTTCCTTCCCGCGGTCGTCGTGCCACAGATCCTGCTCTGCGGGCTGCTGGTGCCACGGGAGCGCCTGCCGCGCGTGCTCGAGGTGATCTCCGACGTCCTTCCCCTGTCCTACGCGGTGGACGCGATGGAGCACCTGGCCACCACGACCGGCACCGCTGACGTGTGGCGTGACGTCGCCGTGGTGGCAGGGTTCACCCTCGCCGCGCTGGCACTGGGCGCGGCGACCCTGCGGCGTCGTACCGACTGACGGGCGCCGTACCTTTGCCTCATGCGACCCGTCCGGGACTCCCTGCTCCTGCTGTCGCGCAGCACTGCGGTGAAGCGGATCGTCACCACCCTGCCGCTCTCCGCGGGGCTGGTCCGCAGCTACGTGCCCGGTGAGGACACCGAGGACGCGGTGCGCGCGGTCGGCGAGCTCGCCGCCGACGGCATCGAGGCCACGATCGACTTCCTCGGCGAGGAGACCGTCGAGCCGGAGCAGGCGACCGCCACCGTGCAGGCCTACCGCACCCTGCTCGCACGCCTGGTCGCCGCCGGCCTCGCCGACCGCGCCGAGGTCTCGGTGAAGCTGACCGCGATCGGCCTCCGGCTCGAGGACGGCGAGCGGGTCGCGCTCGAGAACGCCCGCTCCATCTGCCGGGCGGCCCAGCGCGCGGGCACCACGGTCACCATCGACATGGAGGACCACACCACCACCGACGCCACGCTGGCCATCGTCCAGGAGCTGCGACAGGACTTCCCCGACACCGGCGCGGTGCTCCAGGCCTACCTGCGCCGCACCGAGGACGACTGCCGGGCGCTGGCCGGCCCGGGCATCCGGGTGCGCCTGTGCAAGGGCGCCTACGACGAGCCGATCGAGGTCGCCTACACCGACCCGGCCGAGGTCGACCGGTCCTACGTCCGGTGCCTGAAGGTGCTGCTCAAGGGCGAGGGCTACCCGATGGTCGCCACGCACGACCCGCGGCTGGTCGAGATCGCCTCCGCGCTGGCCAGCCGCTACGGCCGCGCGCAGGGGACCTACGAGTTCCAGATGCTCTACGGGATCCGTCCCGCGGAGCAGCGAAGGCTGGCCGACGCCGGTGAGCGGGTGCGTGTCTACCTCCCGTACGGCGAGGAGTGGTACGGCTACCTGATGCGGCGACTGGCGGAGCGTCCGCAGAACCTGTCACTGTTTCTCACGTCGTTGATCTCCAAGAAGTGACTCTGAGTCCAGGAATCGAGCAACCGTGAGCGAGCTGAAGCGGACCGCCGTCATCGGCGCCGGGGTGATGGGCGAGACCCTGCTGTCCGGCCTGATCCGGGCCGGTCGTGCCGTCGACCAGCTGGTCGTCGTCGAGAAGCGCGCGGAGCGCGCCGCCGAGCTCAAGGAGAAGTACGGCGTCGAGGTGGTCGCCGACGTCGCGGCTGCGGCCTCGGCCGAGACGGTACTGCTGGTCGTGAAGCCGCAGGACATGGCCGACGTGCTCGGTGACATCGCGCCCGCACTGCGCCGCGGACAGCTGCTCGTGTCGCTGGCCGCCGGCATCACCACCGGGTTCATCGAGTCCCACGTCCCTGACGGCGTCGCCGTCGTCCGGGTCATGCCGAACACCCCGGCCCTGGTCGATGAGGGCATGGCCGCGATCTCCCCCGGCACGCACTGCGACGCCGCGCACCTGGCCGAGGCCGAGGAGCTGATGGCGTCGGTGGGTCGGGTCGTGCACGTGCCCGAGAAGCTGCAGGACGCAGTCACCGCGATCAGCGGCTCCGGCCCCGCCTACGTCTTCTTCGTGGTCGAGGCCATGATCGAGGGCGGTGTGCACCTCGGGCTGCCGCGCACCGTCGCCCACGAGCTCGCCGTCCAGACGCTGTTCGGCTCGGCCATGATGCTGCGCGAGACCGGGGAGCACCCGGCGGTGCTGCGCGAGCAGGTCACCTCGCCGGGCGGCACCACCGCGGCGGCACTCCGCGAGCTGGAGGTGCACCGGGTGCGCGCTGCCTTCCTCGCCGCGCTCGAGGCCGCACGGGACCGGTCGCGCGAGCTCGGCTCGTAGATCGGCGCGAGCGCGTCGCTCGGCCATCCGCGGTCGCCGCCCGGTCAGTACCGCTGGTGCAGCGCGGCCGCCAGGCTGAGCTCGGCCAG
>NZ_SSXI01000287.1 GCF_004803405.1 Nocardioides sp.
CATCGAGCCGGTCTCCGGCACCGTCACCGTCGGCCCGCGCGAGCGGCTCGCGGTCGAGCGGATTCGCGGCGACCAGCTGCGCTGGTGCGGCGCCGCCCTCCCCACCGGCACCGTCCTCGACGGCGGCGACGTCACCGTCCAGCTGCGCGCCCACGGCGCCGAGCACCGCGCCGTCGTGGCTGTGGGCGAGGACCGGCTCGAGATCGAGCTGATCGACCCGGCCTACGGCATCGCGCCCGGCCAGGCCGCGGTCGTGTACGACGGCAGCCGCGTCGTGGGCTCCGCCACCATCACCGCGACCGAGCGGGTGCCCGGGTGAGGGCGACCGGCATCGGATCGTTCCCCGGAACCGAGCAGCGTGACCAGGACGAGGCGCTCGCGATGGTGCTCGGCGAGCTCGGCGGCGACGAGCAGGGGCTGCCGTTCCTGCCGGAGGTGCCGGGTCGCGGCGCCCACGCCACGATGGTCGGTCGCACCCTCGGGCTCGTCGGTGAGCTCGACGCGGACCTGCAGCCCAGCGGCTGGCGGCTGACGGGCACGTCGGGCTCCCTGCCCCTGGACCAGCGCCGCGGCCGCAGCCTGCTGAGCCAGGACCTCGACGGCCTCGAGGAGCGGGCCTCGGGCCGTACCGGAGGGTTCAAGGTGCAGGTCGCCGGTCCCTGGACGCTCGCGGCCACCGTCGAGCGCCCCCGCGGCGACAAGGTGCTCGCCGACCACGGCGCCCGCCGCGAGCTGGCCCAGGCGCTCGCGGTCGCGGTCGCCGACCACGTCGCCGACGTACGACGCCGGCTGCCCGCCGCGACCGAGCTGGTCCTGCAGGTCGACGAGCCGGCGCTGCCGGCCGTGCTGGGTGGAGGCGTGCCCACGGCATCGGGGTTCGGCAGGCACCGCACGGTGCACCCGCCCGAGGCGAGCGACGCACTCCGATGGGTGCTCGAGGGGTCGCGCGACGCCGGCGCGGTCCCGTGGGTCCACTGCTGCGCCGCCGACGTGCCCTTCGACCTGCTCCGGGGCGCCGGCGCCCGGGGAGTCCTCGTGGACCTCTCGCTCCTCGACGCCGACGGGCACGACGCGGCCGCCGAGGCACTGGAGGCCGGCGACACGGTCGCGCTGGGCGTCGTACCCTCCGAGGAGGGCGGGCCGGCCGGCGACGCCGCGCTGGTGGAGCGGGTGCAGCGGTGGATCGACATGCTGGGCGTCGACCTCGACCGGGTGTCCGGGTCGCTCCTCGTCTCGCCGGCGTGCGGCCTCGCGGGCGCGAGCCCGGCCTGGGCCCGGCGGGCCATCGAGCTGTCGCGCTCGGTGGCGCGGTCGCTAACCGGCTGACCGTCTGTCGGGTGCTGCTTCGGGTACCGTCCGAGTCGTCCGCCCCGACTCGAGGAGGAGCCTGTGACCCACCTGACCGGCAAGCGCGTCGCCATCATCGCCAGCGACTACGTCGAGGAGCCCGAGCTCGTGAAGCCTCGGGACCACCTTCGCGACAGCGGCGCCGAGGTGAAGGTCTACTCCCGTGAGGGCAAGCCGATCCAGGCCGCCCAGGGCGACGTGGAGCCGACCCGGAAGATCGATGTCGACGGATCCTTCGCCGACCTGGATGTCGACGAGGTCGACGCGCTGATCGTCCCCGGCGGCACCGTCAACGCCGATCACCTGCGGATGGACGAGAAGGCGCAGACGATCGTGCGGAAGGTGGCCGCGGCGCGCAAGCCGCTCGCCGTGATCTGCCACGGGCCCTGGCTGCTGGTCTCTGCAGGGCTGGTCGAGGGGCGCCGGCTGACGAGCTGGCCGAGCCTCGCCGACGACCTACGCAACGCGGGCGGCAACTGGCTGGACGTCGAGGTCGTCGTCGACGACTACCTGATCACCAGCCGCAAGCCGGACGACATCCCGGCCTTCGTCGCCGCCATCGAGCACGCGCTGGTCGACGCCCGCGTCTGAGCGGCGCCGCAGGCAGGGCGAGGCCCGTCGGATCTGTCCGACGGGCCTCGCTGCTGTCAGCGTGAGGATCAGCCGACGTGGACGCCGTCGGGGGCGTCGGTGGCCAGCTCGGTGTGCTTCACGTTGAGGAACGTCCAGATGATCACCGAGGCACCGAGCATCAGGAACGACGCCACCAGGAACGCGTGGGTGGCGCCCTCGGGGAAGCTGGACCCGAAGACCGCGATGTCGATGAGGGACCGGCCGCTGCCCGGCACCGGCGCCATCGGGTCACCGCCGCTCGCGGCGATCGTCTCCGCCATCGGACCGGAGACGGCCTCGGCCTGCGCGTTCATGAAGTGCAGCGCGACCGTGCTGAGGGTGGCGAGCCCGAGGGCACCGCCGACCTGCTGCATGGTGTTGAGCACTCCCGAGCCGATGCCGGAGTCCTCGGAGCGGACGTGGTGCACCGCGGTCAGCGTCAGCGGGACGAAGGTCAGGCCCATGCCGATCGCCATCATCAGGATGTAGGGGAAGATCCGCGTCCAGTAGCTGATGTCGGCGCCGCCGTCGGTGATCGCCTGGAGGACCGCCTGCGGCGACTCGTCGATCGGGATCCGCGAGAGCATGAAGAGCGCGACCGCCGCGAGCAGGGTGCCGGTGCCGGCGAGGTAGCGCGCGTCGATCCGTGGGATCAGGTTGGAGGCGATGCCCGCGCCGATCACGATGCCGAACGAGAACGGGAGGAACGCGAAGCCCGCCTCGAGCGGACCGAAGCCCATCACCTGCTGGATGAACAGGCTCAGGAAGTAGAACATCGCGAACATCGCGGCCGGCGCGATCATCATGGCGGCGAAGCTCGTGGCCCGGGTGCGGTTGGCGAAGATCCGGACCGGCAGCAGCGGGTGCGTTACCCGCGACTCGATGACGGCGAACGCGCCGAGCAGCGCGACGCCGGCCACCAGCGAGGCGATGGTCTGGGCGTGATCCCACCCGTAGGCCTCCTCGCCGGCACGGGACAGGCCGAAAACGATGCCGAGCAGGCCGAGCGTGCCGGTGATGGCGCCGGGGATGTCCATCTGCCCGGGGTGCGACTCCGACTCCGCCAGCACGCGCGGGGCCATGAAGGCCGCAACCAAGCCGATCGGGACGTTGATCAGGAACGTCAGCCGCCAGCCCTCGACGTCGAAGCCGACGAACGAGTCCAAGCCGGTGAGCCAGCCGCCGAGGATCAGGCCGATCGCGGCGCCGATGCCCGACATCGTGGCGTAGGCCGCCATCGCGCGGTTGCGCGGCGGGCCTGCCGGGAAGGTGGTGGTGATCAGCGCCAGCGCGGCCGGTGCGGCCATGGCCGCCCCGACGCCCTGGAGGGCCCGGGCGGCCAGTAGCAGTCCCTCACTGGTCGCCAGTCCGCCGAGCAGCGATGCCACCGCGAAGAGGACGAGTCCACTGATGAAGAGCCGGCGCCGGCCGTAGAGGTCGCCGAGGCGACCGCCGAGGAGGAGCAGGCCGCCGAAGGCGAGGGCGTAGCCGGTCACGATCCAGGTCAGGTTGGCCTGGGAGATCCCGAGGTCCCCCCCGATGTAGGGCAGCGCGATGTTGGCGATGGTGGCGTCCAGCACCACCATCAGCTGCGCCGTGAGGATCAGCACCAGCGCGAGCCCGAGGTGCTTCGTCGGCGCTTCCTCGACCACGGCGGACGAGGTCGTCTCCGCGGGGTCGAGGGATTCGACGTCGGTCATGGTCGTTCCTTAGGGGGAGGGGGTGGGTGGATGGTGCTAGCCGCGGTTGGCCGCGGCCGGAATGATCACGTGGTCGATCACCGCGGTGATGACGTCCTCGGTCGGGATCTCCCCGAGCATGAACATGCGGTGCAGGAGGATCCCCGGCAGGACCGAGAGGAGGATGTCGAGGTCGATCTCGGGACGGATCTCGCCGCGGGCGATCGCCTGCTGGTAGATGGCCGTGGTGACCGCCGCCTTGGGGCCGATGAAGTCGCGGCGGAACGCCTCGGCGAACTCCTCGTCGCGGCTGATGGCGGTGATCAGGCTGCCGAGGATCGCCATCTGACGGCGGTCGGTCATCCCGCCCATCCCGCAGAACGCGGCGAGCAGGTCGCCTCGCAGGCTGCCCGTGTCGGCGAGCGCCGGCGCCGGCTTCTGGGAGATCAGGGCGTCGATGACGAGGGCGGCCTTGCCGTTCCACCGGCGGTAGAGCGTCGCCTTCGAGGCCTTCGCCCGCGCCGCGACCGCGTCCATCGTCAGCCGGTCGTAGCCGGCCTCGGCGAGAACGTCGAGGGTGGCGTCCAGGATCTCCTGCTCGCGGTCGCCCTCCACGCGGGGACGGGTGACGTGCTCGGGGGAGCCGTGGGACGCGGCGCGCGGTGCCATCTGCGCTCCTCTCTGATCGCGGCGGTACGGATGAAACGGTACGGTTCCGTTCTGGAAAAAGATAGTACGGAACGGTTTCGTTTTGGCAAATTTCAGGTGCCGCGCCGCGTGCACCGCTGTCGGCGCGGCCGGGCAAGATGTCCCCCATGAACGACGCCGCCCTCCCCGTCGTCCCTGCCGACGCGCGGGACGAGCACGCCTCGCTCGCCGACGTGGTGGAGGAGGCTCGGTGGCGCTACTACGTGCTCGACGACCCGACGCTCTCCGACGCCGAGTTCGACCGGCTGATGCGGCGACTGGAGGAGCTGGAGGAGCAGTACCCCGAGCTGCGAACCCCTGACTCGCCCACCCAGAAGGTCGGCGGCGCGGTGTCCACCGAGTTCACCGCGGTCGACCACCTGCAGCGGATGGAGAGCCTCGACAACGCGTTCTCGTTCGAGGAGCTGGAGAGCTGGTACGCCCGCCTGGCGCGCGAGGGGGTGGGCGAGCCCTCGCTGCTGTGCGAGCTGAAGGTCGACGGGCTGGCGATCAACATCCTCTACGAGAAGGGCCGGCTGGTCCGCGCGCTGACCCGTGGCGACGGCCGCACGGGCGAGGACGTCACCCCCAACGTGAAGACGATCGCCTCCGTGCCGCACCGGCTCACCGGGACCGACGAGTTCCCGGTGCCCGATCTGGTCGAGGTCCGCGGCGAGGTGTTCCTCCCGGTGGAGGCGTTCGAGACGCTCAACGTCGCGGTGACCGAGGCCGGCAAGGCGCCGTTCGCCAACCCCCGCAACGCGGCTGCCGGTTCACTGCGCCAGAAGGATCCCCGGGTCACCGCCACCCGCGCGCTGGGGATGGTGTGCCACGGCCTCGGCGAGCGCAAGGGCTTCGAACCCAAGGCGCAGTCCGAGGCCTACCGGGCGCTGCGCGCCTGGGGGATGCCGACCTCCGACCGGGTCTCGGTCGTCAGGACGCTGCAGGAGGCCGAGGCCTACATCGAGAAGTACGGCGAACAGCGGCACTCGGTCGAGCACGAGATCGACGGCGTGGTGATCAAGGTCGACGACGTCTCCCTGCAGCGCCGGCTGGGCTCCACCAGCAGAGCGCCACGCTGGGCGATCGCCTACAAGTACCCGCCCGAGGAGGTGAACACCAAGCTCCTGCGGATCGAGGTGAACACCGGCCGGACGGGGCGGGTGACGCCGTTCGGCGTGATGGAGCCGGTGCGCGTCGCCGGCTCGACCGTCGAGATGGCCACGCTCCACAACGCCCACGAGGTCCGGCGCAAGGACGTCCGTCCCGGGGACACCGTGGTGCTGCGCAAGG
The DNA here is from genome assembly GCF_004803405.1 of Nocardioides sp. Classification (GTDB taxonomy): domain Bacteria; phylum Actinomycetota; class Actinomycetes; order Propionibacteriales; family Nocardioidaceae; genus Nocardioides; species Nocardioides vastitatis. The sequence goes on from NZ_SSXI01000287.1 coordinate 5,619, forward strand.
CGGGCGACGTGATCCCCGAGATCGTCGGCCCGGTGCTGGCGCTGCGGCCCGACGGTCTGGCGGAGTGGGAGATGCCGACGGTCTGCCCTGCGTGCGGGACGCCGCTGGCGCAGCAGAAGGAGGGCGACAAGGACCTTCGCTGCCCCAACCACGAGCACTGCCCGGCCCAGGTGCGCGAACGGGTCTTCCACGTGGCCGGACGCGGCGCGTTCGACATCGAGGGCCTGGGCTACGAGGCGGCCGTCGCCCTGCTCGACTCCGGCGCGATCCGCAACGAGGGGGACATCTTCGACCTCACCGCGGAACAGCTGCTGACGGCGCCGCTGTTCACCCGCGCCTCGAAGAAGGGCGCCCTGCGAGACGGCGCTGGCGCGGCCGCTCAGGAACCGGAGCGCGAGCTCACGGCGAACGGCGAGAAGCTCCTCGCCAACCTCGCCGAGCGCAAGCAGGTCCCACTGTGGCGGGTGCTGGTGGCGCTCTCGATCCGCCACGTCGGCCCCACCGCGGCCCGGGCGCTGGCGGCGGAGTTCGGCTCGATGGAGGCCATCCGCGCCGCGAGCGAGGCCGAGCTGGCCGCGGCGGAGGGCGTCGGCCCGACGATCGCCGCCGCGGTGATCGAGTGGTTCGGCGTCGACTGGCACCGCGAGATCGTCGACAAGTGGACGGCCGCGGGCGTCGCGATGGCCGACGAGCGCGACGACTCGGTGCCCCGCACCCTGGAGGGCCTGACCGTCGTCGTGACCGGTTCGCTCGAGGACTTCTCGCGCGACTCGGCCAAGGAGGCGATCCTGTCCCGCGGCGGCAAGGCCTCCGGGTCGGTGTCGAAGAAGACCGACTACGTCGTGGTCGGCGAGAACGCCGGCTCCAAGGCCGACAAGGCCGAGTCCCTCGGGGTGACGATCCTGGACGAGGACGGGTTCAAGCGGCTGCTCGACGGCGGCCGGGACGCGGTGACGTGACTCGCGGTGCACACTGAGCGGATGAAGCCGACGGTCCCGGTGGTCCTTCTGGCGCTCCTCCTCACCGCGTGCTCCGGCGCGGCTGGTCCCGGATCCGATCCGACCAGCTCCGCGAGCACGTCCCCGAGTGACGCGGGTGGCCCGGGTGCCGCGGGGACGACCGGCAGAGCGCCCGAGTCGTCGGCGACCGACCACGGTGCCGTCGAGCCGCACCCGGTCTCCCTCGAGGCACTGTCCCGGAAGGACTTCAACGGCGGCCGGTTCCGGCTCGGTGAGGAGGTGCTCCGCACGGCGTCCCACCGCCAGTACGTGGCGACCTACCGCAGCGACGACCTGACCATCTCCGGTCGGATCGCCATCCCCAACGGAGAGGGGCCGTTCCCGACGGTCGTCCTCGCTCACGGCTACATCGACCCGGCGGTCTACGAGAACGGGCAGGGCATGACGCGCGAGCGGGCCTGGTTCGGCGACAACGGCTACGTCGCCCTCCACGTCGACTACCGCAACCACGCGTCGTCCTCCGATGACCCGCGCGGCGAGCTCGACATGAGGCTGGGCTACACCGAGGACGTGATCAACGCGGTGCACGCGCTGCGGAGATGGGACGGCCCGGTCGACGACGACCGGGTCGGGCTCGTCGGTCGGTCGATGGGCGGGGGAGTGGTCTACAACGCGCTCGCGGTCGCCCCCGGCCTGGTCGACGCCGGCGTCGCGTTCGCGCCGGTGAGCTCCGACGCCGTCGACAACTTCGAGCGGTGGATCCGCCCCGATCCGGGCCGCGGAGACATCGCTCGGCGCATCCTCCGGCGGTACGGCGGGCCCGAGGCGAACCCCGGGTTCTGGCAGGGGATCAGTGCGCGCGCCAGCTTCGACGACATCACCGAGCCGGTGCTCATCCACCACGGCACGCTCGACGACACCTGCCCGATCCGTTGGAGCCGGCAGACCGCTCGGCTGATGCGGAGCGCCGGGGTCGACGTGACGCTGCGCATCTACGAGGGAGAGGGCCACGCCTTCGGCCCGCAGTTCCCGCTGGCGATGCAGCGCACCCTCGGGTTCTTGGACCGCCACCTCGCCTGAGCCCGCCCCGGACCCCGGCTGCCGGGTGGTGAGCCGGTGGGCGGAGCCCGCTTTGGGCATCGGCGTCGTCCCCTTTACCCTGCTCGCGATGATTGCGGAGCAGCTAGCGACAGCATTGCTGGTCGCCACCGGTCTGTTGGTGTCTGCCTCGTTCGCCCTCTTCACCGTCCGCAGCGGCCGTCGACGAGGCGCCGGCACCGGCTGGATGCGAGGGGCGGCGGCCGCCACGGTGGTAGCCCTCGCGACGCTGGCCCTGGCTGCCGTCAGCGGCGCCGAACCCGGCTCCGCGACCGGCCTCGCGGTCGTGCTCGGTGGCAGCGTGCTGGCCTGGACACCGGTCGCACGCCACTGGGCCGTCCGGGGCCTGGTCGCCTGGGCGCTCAGCATCGACACGGCCGTGCTCTACCTCGCCTACGTCGCACACTGGACCGCAACCGCGGACCTCGGGCCGCTCGGCACTCTCGCCAGCGTCGCCCTCGTCCTGCTGGAGGCCTTCGTCCTCCTCATCGGCGCCGGGTACGTGTGGGAGATGGTCGACGTGCTCGCGCGCCGCACCTGGTCGACGAGCGGCCTCGGTGACGGAACGGCGACGCCGGGTCGCCGGCCGTTCGTCTCGATCCACGTCCCGACGCACAACGAGCCGCCCGACCTGGTGATCGGGACGCTCGAGGCACTGGCCACCCTGGACTATGACGACTACGAGGTGCTCGTCGTCGACAACAACACCGGCGACCCCGCGCTCTGGCGGCCCGTGCAGGCATGGTGTGACGGACAGGCGAGGTTCCGGTTCCTCCATCTCGCCGACTGGCCGGGCTACAAGAGCGGGGCGCTCAACGAGTCGCTGCGCGTGACCGACCCGCGCGCGGAGCTGGTCGGCATCGTGGACGCCGACTACATCGTGGAGCCGGACTTCCTCGCCCGGTGCGCGCCGCTCTTCACCGACCCCGACGTCGCTTTCGTGCAGACGCCGCAGGACTACCGCGACTGGGACGTCTCTGCGTACTTCCGTCGGCTCTACCGCTCCTACAGCTACTTCTTCGACGTCTCGCAGCGGTCCCGCGCAGAGCGCAACGGCGCGATCTTCGGCGGCACCATGGGCCTGATCCGCAAGGCGGCGCTGGAGGCCGTCGGCGGCTGGGACGAGTGGTGCATCACCGAGGACGCCGAGCTGTCGCTCCGGCTGCTGCGTGCGGGTGGGCGCGGTGTGCACGTCGACAGCTCGTTCGGGCGCGGCATCATGCCGCTGACCTTCGAAGCGCTGAAGCGGCAGCGGTTCCGCTGGTGCTTCGGCGGGGTGCAGATCCTCCGCATGCACCTGCGCTCCCTGTTGCCCGGACGCCGGACGCCGGAGAACCAGCTCACCCTCGCCCAGCGATGGGCATACCTGGTCGGAGGGCTGCAGTGGTTCGGCGACCTCGCGTCGGTGATGTTCACCGGTTTCCTGGCGCTGGGCGCGCTCGACGTGGTCCTCGGCCACGGCGTCGTGGTGCGCCGCCTGTCCGGTCTCCTGCTTGCCTGCGCGGTCGTGCTCGTGGTGCTGGGTGCGCTGCGTTCACTGGCCCTCCTGCGACGGACCAGCGGCGCGGGATGGCGTGAGTCCGTGGGGGCGCTGGGGATCTGGCTGGCGCTCGGCCGGACGGTCGCGATGGCGTCCTGGCGCGCCCTCGTCGCCCGCGAGGGCGTATTCCTCCGGACGCCCAAGGTCAGGGGTGAGATCGGCTGGCGCGACGCCGTCCGCGGCAACCGCGTCGAGCTGTTGCTCGGCGCGGCCTGCGCCGCGATCGCCGCGCTTGCTCTCGCCCAGGGGAGCGTCGCCGCGGTCGCGGTCGGCGCGCTGCTGCTCCTGCACTCGCTCGGCTACCTCGCCGCGCCCCTCAACAGCGTCGCGGCGATCAGCTCCGACCTGCCCGACGAGCTCCGCCGTCGCCGCCGGGAGGCGCTCGTGTCCTGGAGCAGCAGGAGCGCGCGTCGCAGCGGCTTCGTGATGGTCGCGACCGCCGCTGTGCTGACGGCCTTCGTCGGCTTCGCCGCCCCGGTGCAGGGCCCGGAGCTGCCATCGGTCAGTGACGAGATGGCGGACTTCGTCGAGCAGCACAGCGAGCGCGAGGTGGCTGACCGCGAGCAGCACGACCCCGGCCGGTCGACCGACGGTCCGGCGTCGGTGGCGACCACGGCGGTCGTCGTGGAGCCGTCCATCACACCGGCCGGCGTCCCCGCTACCGACGTGCCGACCGTGGGTGAAAGCAGCCGCTCGGCCCCTCAGCCGTCGCCCACGGCCGATCCGACCAGCGCCCCGACCAGCGCC
>NZ_SSXI01000288.1 GCF_004803405.1 Nocardioides sp.
CGAGCCTCCCGCGCCCGGGGTCGGTCAGCGAGGCACGGTCGGCGACGCCGGCCCCGACGGGCCACGCGGTCCGGCGATGCCCAGGTCGGAGCCCGTCCGGCTCGACATCCCCGCCGTCGGGATCCACACCCGACTGCTGCGGCTCGGGCTCGAGGCCGACGGCAGCCTCGAGGTGCCCTCCGAGCCGATGCGCGCCGGCTGGTACGGCGGTTCTCCCACTCCCGGTCAGCGCGGTCCCGCCGTCCTCGCCGGCCACGTGGACTCGCCGACGGGTCCGGCGGTCTTCTACCGCCTCGGCGACCTTGCCACCGGCTCCCGGATCGAGATCACCCGTGCCGACGGCAGGGTCGCCCGCTTCCGGGTCACGGCGGTGCGTGCCTACGCCAAGGAGGACTTCCCGACGCGGACCGTCTACGGGAACACCGCCCGGGCCACCCTGCGACTCATCACCTGCGGGGACTGGAACGACGACACCGACGAGTACGACGGCAACGTCGTCGTGTTCGCCGAGCTGGCCGGGCGCGGCGGATGAGGGCTCACGGCCGCTCGGGCCGCGGCGTCTTGTCGCCCGGCAGGCTGTCGGCCTTCACGGCACCGCGCTGCCCGAGCGGCTTCTCCGGGCCGACCGTGGTGTCCTTGGCGGTCTGCTGCTCCGCCTCCGCGTTGATCTCCGCGCCCAGCAGGACGACGTACATCGTCAGCCACAGCCACAGCAGCAGGACCACGACACCGGCCAGGGCGCCGTACGTCTTGTTGTAGGAGCCGAAGTTGTCGACGTAGAGCGAGAACCCCAGGCTCGCCAGCAGCCAGACCACGACCGCGACGACCGCGCCGACCGACACCCAGCGGAACTGCGCGTCGTCCCGGTCCGGGGCGACCTTGTAGAGGACGGCCAGCGCGATGGACATGGCGACGACCAGGCCGATCCAGCGTGCCGCCTCCAGCCCCCACCGCACCGGGCCCGCGTCGACGAGGTTGTCGAGCAGGGCCGGCGCGACCGCCACCATGGAGACCGCCACGACGACGAAGACGATCGCGGCGAGGGTCAGCCCGAGTGAGAGCAGCTTGCGCTTGACGAACCCGCGCGTCTCCTCCTCGTCGTAGGCGATGTTGACCGCGGTCATGATGTTGCCGACGCCGCCGGACGCGCTCCACAGCGCCAACGCCAGGCTGATCAGCAGGCCCAGGCCCAGCGAGCTCGACGACGTGGAGGTGATCGCCTCCAGCTGGGTGGTCACCAGGCTGGCTGCGTCGGAGGGCAGCGTCCGGGAGAGCTCGTCGACCTGGCGCTGCACGTCGGCGGGGTCGCGCACCAGGCCGTAGAGCATGACCGCGGCGATCATCGCCGGGAACATCGCCAGGAACGAGTAGAACGCCACACCGGCCGCCAGCAGCGGGACCTGGTCGGACTTCGCCTCCCGCCAGGCCCGCTTGACGATCTGGATCCAGCCCTTCCGCGGGATCTCCCGCGGAGTCTTGGCATGGGCGCCGGGCATCCTCGCCCGGCTCGTGTCGGCGGTCATGCGGGGGCGGTACCCGAGGGTGGGACCGTCAAGCCGTCGGCGGCGTTTCGCAGTGCCGCCGGGAGGGCCGTAGCCTTGCTCCTTGTGGCAGGCCCCGACTACGACTCCGAGATCAAGCAGCTGACCGCGACGATGCACACCATCGAGCAGGTCCTCGACGTGCCCAGGATGGAGCGCGAGATCGACGAGCTCGGTGTGCAGGTCGCGGCGCCCGACCTGTGGGACGACCAGGCGAACGCCACTCGGGTCACCGGTCGTCTCTCCTCGCTCCAGGGCCAGGTCGACCGCTTCCACGCCCTGCAGCAGCGGATCGACGACCTCGCGGTCCTCGCCGAGCTCGCCGCCGAGGAGGCCGACGCCGAGGTCCTCGCCGAGGCCGACGCCGAGCTGGCGAAGATCAAGAAGGCGGTCGAGGGCCTCGAGGTCCGCACGCTCCTCAACGGCGAGTACGACGAGCGCGAGGCGCTGATCACCATCCGCGCCGGCGCCGGCGGCGTGGACGCGGCGGACTTCGCCGAGACCCTGATGCGGATGTACGTCCGCTGGGCCGAGCGCAACAAGTACCCCGTCGAGGTCTTCGAGACCTCCTACGCCGAGGAGGCCGGCCTGAAGTCGGCGACCTTCGCCATCCACGCGCCCTACGCCTTCGGCACCCTGTCGGTCGAGGCCGGCACGCACCGACTGGTCCGGATCAGTCCGTTCGACAACCAGGGTCGCCGCCAGACGTCGTTCGCGGCCGTCGAGGTGGTGCCGGTGCTGGAGCAGACCGACGAGATCGAGGTCCCCGACGAGGACATCAGGGTCGACGTGTACCGCTCCGGCGGCCCGGGGGGCCAGTCGGTGAACACCACCGACTCCGCCGTCCGGCTGACGCACATCCCCACCGGCGTCGTGGTGAGCTGCCAGAACGAGAAGAGCCAGCTGCAGAACAAGGCCAGCGCCATGGTCGTGCTCAAGGCCAAGCTCCTCGCGCTGAAGAAGGCCGAGGAGGCCGCGCAGCTCAAGGACCTCAAGGGCGACGTGCAGGCGAGCTGGGGCGACCAGATGCGCAACTACGTCCTGAACCCGTACCAGATCGTGAAGGACCTGCGGACCGGCTTCGAGGTCGGCAACCCCCAGGCCGTGTTCGACGGCGAGATCGACGGCTTCCTCGAGGCCGGCATCCGGTGGCGCCGGGGTGCCGACCGGTCCGAGGAGAACTGACGCCGGTCAGCGCGGTGCGACCCGCAGGGACCGGGGGCTGAGCGCGCTCCAGCCGGCCTGGTTACGGGCCTTCACCCGCACCACCCAGCGTCCTCGGGGCAGTCGCCACTCGATGCGACGAGCGCTCGCCGACCGGACGCCCGTCGCGCGCCGCTCGACAACCCTCCCTCGGGAGTTGAGCCGGTAGGCCTGGAGCACGTAGCCGTTGACCCGAGCGCCGCCCGTGCTGCTCGGCGGGTACCAGCGGACCCGGATCGTCTTCGCACCGCCGCGGGCGCCGGGGGCGACCCGGGGTCGCGGGGGAGCGCTGGGGGCGTAGACCTTCGGCTGCGGGTCCGGCTGCTCTGCGGCCGGGTCCTCGGGCCGCAGGTCCTTGATGACGGGCTGCTCGCTGCCGCCGCATCCGGTGACGCTCAGTCGGTAGGTGCCGACGCTGCCGTAGGAGCCGTACCCACCGGTCGACCAGCCGGCGACGCCGTCCTCTCCGGAACCGGCGCCGGAGACGGCGACGTAGTAGGGCCCGCCGCTGAGGGAGAGGGTCAGGGATGCCGAGAGCCCGGTGACCGAGCCGCCGGGGAGCCGGGAGGTCGCGGGTGCGTTCGATGCCAGCGGCGTCCCCGTCGCGTCGAGCACCTGGAGGCGGAGGTCGGCGTTCGGCCCGACCGCCGCCGGGGTCGCCTTCGCCGCCACGGTGCCGGTGCAGCCCGTGAGGGTGAACCAGTCCTGGTCGGTCCGACTGCTCAGCACGCCGGTGCCGCCGGCCAGGGTCGACAGCGAGACCGCCGTCCAGCTCGAGCCGCCGGCTTCGTCCGGCCGGGCCGGTGCGCCGTTGGCGGCCATCACCGCGAAGTCGTCCTCGTGGTTGTTGGCACCCGTGTACTCGCCGCGCGACCACTGCGTGACACCGGAGGAGTAGGGGCTGCCCATGATCGGTCCCCACAGGGATCCGCCGGCGTAGTATCCGCTGGTCGTGGTGCCGTCGTGGGTGAGGCCGAGATTGTGACCGACCTCGTGCGCGGCCGCCTCGGCGAGGTTCTTGGGTCGGTCCCCGAGCGCTGAGGGGAAGACCCACGCGGGGCTCCGGACCTCGCCCTGGGTGACCCAGTCGAAGGTGCCGACCCACGCGACGCCACCGCAGCCGCCGCCGCAGAGGTCGTTCTGCACCGTCGAGCCGGAGGTGAACGCGACGCGCGTCCCGTAGACCATGTCGCTGTAGGAGGAGCGCCAGAGCGCGCCCTCGGCGGGCTGTTCGGTGGTGACGTCGATGTCGAAGGGCGCGAAGTCCTCCGCCACTCGCGCCCAGACCTCCTGGATCGCGGTGCGCTCCCCATCGGAGAACGCCGCGGAGCCGTCGGTCGACCAGCCCGGGTAGACCTCGCTCCGCAGACCCTCCTTGAGCCAGGCGTTGGTCGAGATCAGGCTGCCACCGTTGAAGTCGAGGTAGACGGTGCGCGAGGCGCCGGGACGGCTGTGCAGCCGGAACGTCTCCGCCAGCGAGTACGACGCCACCGTCTCGGAGTAGGCAAGCTCGGTGCCGTCGTCGCCCGCCGGGTCCGTCGCCTCGGGCACCTGGTGCCACATGTCGGCCGCGAACACGGTGCCGTCGTCGGCGAAGTGCAGCTCGGGGTCTTCCTCGGCGTGCTCCGCGAGCCGCTCCGCCTCGGACGTCAGCCCCGGCGCCGGCGTGGGGTCCTCGGCCGACGCGGGGATGGCGAGGCCGACGGCGCCGACCGCCAATCCCGCGAGAACGAAGGCCATCAGGCGCAGTATCCCGAGCATGCCCTCCCGATCGGCGGCATCGGGTCGGACCTGAGGTGTTCAGGAGGCGGTCGGAGACGCCGCCTGGATCACCGCCACGCACCAGCGGCCCGTGGTCTCCAGCAGCTGCTCGGCGGGGACGCTCTCGCGCACCGTGAGGCTGCACGCCAGCCAGGCGTCGCCGAAGAGGCCACGGAAGGACGCGGTGGAGCTGTTCTTGCTGGTGCACACCACCGCGACCGAAGGGTCGCCGTACGCCGCCGCGCCGGCCTGGGCCGTGCAGCCGCGGGTGACCACGGTGCGCACCAGCCCGCGGGCCTCCGCGAGGGTGACCGGCGGCACGAACAGCCAGCCGCGCGCCTCGGCGCCGCCCGCGCCGGAGAAGACGCAGCCGTACTCGTGCGCGACGTCGGTGCCGCCGGGCAGTGCCGCGGTCGACTCGCCGTTGCCGTATGCCGCGAGCTCTCCGTCGCCCCCCAGGGCCTCCCGGACCGCCTCCGGGGGGACCCGGTCGCAGAACGGTGACCGCTGCACGAGGGCCGTGCTCGTGTCGAAGTCGGCCAGCGGGGTGCCCTCGTAGGCGGCGACCGGTGGTGGCTCGGGTGGGCTGTCGTCGGCGACCATCACACCGACCCCGATCGGCACGAGGGTGAGCACTGCCGAGAGAAGCAGCGCACGCAGGACCGTCGGCACCCCGACACCCTAGTGGGGCGCGCCGCGCGGACCGTCGATCGGTGACCCCGCGCATCTCGACGCTCCGGAGTCCGGTCCCTGCGTGGCGCGAGCGGGCACGTCGCGTACCGTCTTCCCAGTGATTCGCTTCGAGAAGGTCACCAAGCGGTACCCGGGCCCGGGCACGCCAGCGCTCGACCAGGTCACGCTCGACATCGACAAGGGCGAGTTCGTCTACCTCGTCGGCACCTCCGGCTCCGGCAAGTCGACTGCCCTTCGTCTGGTCCTGCGCGAGCTGCGGCCGACCACGGGCCGGGTCTACGTCGCCGGCAAGGAGATCAACCGGATGGCCGGGTGGAAGGTGCCCCGGCTGCGCCGCCAGATCGGGACCGTCTTCCAGGACTTCCGGCTGCTCCCCAACAAGAGCGTCGCCGAGAACGTCGCTTTCGCGCTGCAGGTGATCGGCCGATCCCGCCGCGACATCAACAAGGTCGTTCCGGACACCCTCGAGCTCGTGGGCCTGAAGGACAAGGGCGACCGGATGCCCGACGAGCTCTCCGGTGGTGAGCAGCAGCGGGTCGCGATCGCCCGCGCGTTCGTCAACCGGCCGATGATCCTGATCGCGGACGAGCCGACGGGCAACCTCGACCCCTCCACCTCGGTGGGGATCATGAACCTGCTGGGCGACATCAACCAGACCGGCACCACGGTGGTGATGGCCACCCACGACCACGGCATCGTCGACCAGTTCCGCAAGCGCGTGATCGAGCTCGAGCACGGCAAGGTCATCCGCGACGAGGCAGCCGGTAGCTACGGCTTCCGGCACTGATCCAGGAGAGCTTCGTTTCATGCAGCTGCGTTATGTCTTCAGTGAGCTCCGGACGGGTCTGCGCCGCAACCTGTCGATGCACCTCTCGGTCATCCTCACGTTGTTCGTCTCCCTGACCCTCGCCGGGTGCGGCGCGCTCGTCCAGCGCGAGGCCAACCTGACCGCCGAGTACCTCGGCACCCAGCTCCAGATCCGGGTCAACCTGTGCACCGACAACGACCCGTCCAACAGCCCCAACTGCGCGGGGGGGGAGGTCACCGAGGAGCAGCGGGCCCGGATCGAGCAGGAGATCGCCGGCAACGACGAGGTCCGTTCGTTCGACTACCAGACCAAGGAAGAGGGCTTCGAGAAGGCCAAGAAGACCCTGCCCGACGTCGTCTTCGAGGGCGAGAACCCGGTCGTGACGGTCGAGAACTGGCCGGGCGCCTACTGGGTCACGCTGAAGGACCCGAACCGGGCCGACGGGATCATCAGCGCCGTCCAGGGCCTGGACGGCGTCTCCGGCATCATCGACGAGCGGGCCGCCCTCAGCCAGATCTTCGGGATCATGAAAGTCCTCAAGTTCGGCTCGTGGATCGCTTCGGGCGCGCTGCTGCTCGCCGCCCTCCTGCAGGTCGCCAACACCATCCGGCTGGCCGCTCTCGCTCGCCGTCGCGAGATCGGGATCATGCGACTGGTCGGCGCGTCGACGCTCTACATCTCAGTGCCGTTCCTGCTGGAGGCGATCGTCACTGCGGTCGTCGGCGTCGCCCTGGCGGCGGGCGCACTGGCGGCGTTCCAGTTCTGGGGGGTCCAGCGCGGGCTGGCCGAGAACGTCTCGTTCCTCCCGTGGATCGAGTGGACCGACTACCAGCACGCGATCGTCGGCCTCCAGCCACCGGGCATCGCCTACGTCGGTCTCGCGCTGACCCTCGTCCCGACACTCCTGCTGACCCGCAAATACATCAAAGTCTGAGCACCGGCGGTTACGGTCGACCCGTTCACTTCCCCGAACACCGAAGGTCAGACTTGTGCGCTTCTTCCCCAGCGCCCCCTGGTTGAGCCGTATCCGGACCCGACTGCCCGCCCGACTGCCTGCGTGGGCCCATCCGCAGTGGCTGGTGACCGGTATCGCCGTCGTGATCGCCGTCGCAGGGCTCGCCGTCCCGCTGGCGAACGCCGAGGACAGGGACGACCTGAAGGACCGGCAGAACCAGGTCCAGGGCAAGATCGCGAACGTCAAGGACGAGATCCACGAGGCCAGCCGGCGGGTCGCGCAGATCGCCCGCAGGCTCGATCGCACCAGGGCCGATCTGCGCAGTGCCCGCACGAGACTCCGCACGGTGCGGGTCGAGCTCGGTACCGCCCGCCGCACGGCGAACAGCCTGGCCACGAAGCTGGACGCCGCACAGACGCGGCTGGTCCTGGCGAGGGCCGAGCTGGAGGAGGCCCGCAAGGAGGTCGCCCTCCAGCGTGATCTCACCCGCGACACGGTCATCGGCATCGCCACCGGTGGCGATCAGCGGCTGGCGCTGCTGGCGTCGTACGCCCGCAGCGGGTCGCTCAAGGAGATCATGCTCAGCAGGACCGCCTACGACGTGGCAGTGGGCCGCTCCGATCAGGTGCTCGACGAGTTCGTCGCCGCCGAGGCGGCGATGGAGGAGCACGAGGCGGAGGTCGAGGCGGCCAGGGACGCGGTCGCGGCGGCGAAGCGTGCCGCCGACTCGAACGTCATGACGATCACCCGTCTGGTGCAGCGCGCGAAGAGCTCGAAGGCCCGGGTCGAGCGGCTGGTGGTCACGACGGCCAACGCTCGCCGGGCCGTGATCCGGGCGCGGGCCGCCGACCGTGCGGCGCTGCGCCGCCTGGAGCAGCGGGAGCGGCGGATCAAGGCGAGGATCGTGGCTCTGTCCCGTAAGCAGCGCGGCAGCTACAACGGCTCGACGAACGGCCTGCTGGCGCGGCCGGGGCCGGGCCCGATCACCTCGCCCTACGGCTACCGGCGGCACCCGATCTACGGCTACTACGGCCTGCACAACGGCACCGACTTCGGCACCGGCTGCGGCGCCCAGCTGTGGGCCGGCGAGGCGGGCACCGTGATCAGCACCTACTACGACGAGGTGTACGGCAATCGGCTCTACCTCGCGATCGGCAAGGTCAACGGAGCCTCGATCACCCTGGTCTACAACCACCTGAGCAGCTACCGGGTGGGCGACGGCGCCCGGGTGCGCCGCGGTGCCGTGGTCGGCTACTCCGGCACCACGGGCTGGTCCACCGGTTGCCACCTGCACTTCACGGTCCTGAGGAACGGCGAGCCGGTCGATCCGGAGCGGTACCTCTAGGTCGACCGGGCGCGTCCTCGGCGCAGGACGGGCAGCGGGATGCCGACGACTCCGGCGCCGCTGCTGACCGTAGGCACCGCAAAGTCTGTTGCTCGAGGCTGCGAGAATGGACCCATGGCCAAGAAGTCGGGCGCGGAGGACGGCGGCGCCGAGCGCAAGCTGGTCGCGTCCAACAAGAAGGCACGCCACGACTACCACATCGAGGAGACCTTCGAGGCCGGCCTGGTGCTGCAGGGCACCGAGGTGAAGTCGCTGCGCCAGGGCCGCGCAAGCCTGGTCGACGGCTTCGTCGACATCGATGGTGGCGAGGCCTGGCTGCTCAACGTCCACATTCCCGAGTACACGCAGGGCACGTGGACCAACCACGCTGCCCGCCGCAAGCGCAAGCTCCTCCTCAACCGCGCCGAGATCGACAAGATCGAGCGCAAGGTCACCGAGAAGGGGCACACCGTGATCCCGCTGTCGCTGTACTTCGTCAAGGGACGGGCGAAGATCGAGATCGGCGTGGCGAAGGGCAAGAAGACCTGGGACAAGCGCCAGTCCATCGCCGAGCGCGAGGCCGACCGGGAGAAGCAGACCGAGCTCGGCCGCCGCCTGAAGGGCATGCGTGACTGAGGCCGCGCAGGTACGCGCCTTCTGGCAGCACCTCGGCCTGCCCGGCCTGGCGGACCTGCACGTCCACTTCCTCCCGCCGCCGATCGAGCGCGCGGTCTGGCGTGAGTTCGACACCGCCGGCGAGCTGATCGGCCGGCCCTGGCCCATCCGCTATCGCGGCACCGCGGCGGAGCGACTCGACTTCCTCCGCGATGCCGGCATCCGGCGGTTCCCGACCCTGCCGTACGCCCACAAGCCCGGCGTGGCCGGGTTCCTCAACGACTGGTCGCGTGACTTCGCCGCCCAGGTGCCTGAGGCGCTGCCCTCGGCCACGTTCTACCCCGAGGCGGATGCGGTCACCTACGTCCCGGCGCTGATCGCGGAGGGCGTGCGCGTGTTCAAGCTCCACCTGCAGGTGGGTTCGTTCCACCTCGACGACCCGCTGCTGGAGCCGGTCTGGGGGCCTCTCGCCGAGGCGGGCACACCGGTCGTCGTCCACGCCGGATCGGGCCCGGTGGGGACGCCGTACACGGGTCCGGACTCGACCGCCCGCCTGCTCGCGCGGTTCCCTCGACTCCGACTCGTCATCGCCCACATGGGATCGCCCGAGTGCGCCGAGTTCCTCACTCTGGCGGAGAAGTACGAGGGCGTCCATCTCGACACCTCGATGGCGTTCACCGACTTCTTCGCCGATGGCCCGCACGGTAGGTATCCGCCAGGGCTCGTCCCGCGGCTGCGCGACCTGCAGCACCGGGTGCTGTGGGGGTCGGACTTCCCGACGCTGCCGTTCCCCTACCGTCGGCAGCTGGACTGCGTCGCCGACCTGGGGCTCGGCGACGACTGGCTTCGCGACGTCTGCTGGCACAACGCCGACCGACTGCTGGGGCCTGCCGAAACCGATTCGTGACCGTACGGACCTTCCGGCGACGGGACCGGGATGTTGAACTAGGCCTCCCATCACATCTCGGAGGAACACATGCGCGCTCGTGTCATCGCGGTGGCAGCGGCCATCCTTCTCAGTCTCGGTCTCGTCGCTCCCGCGTCGGCGAGCACCGGCGGCACGCCGGACGGGGAGCTGCATCCCAACGTCGGCCTCATCGCCTTCTACGACAGCACCGGGCGCTACCGGTGCTCGGCCGCGCTGGTCAGCCCGACCGTGCTGCTGACGGCCGCGCACTGCACCGACGGAACACTCGGGAAGACCGCGGTCACCTTCGACAGCGTCGTCGCCGAGGAGCCCCCGTCTCCGCTGCCGGTCGCGGCCGACCCCTCGGCTGGCTACACCAGCGCCGAGCTCGCCGCCGCCGGGTACCACTCCGGCACTGCGGTGACCCACCCCGAGTACAGCAACTTCACCGACATGGACAACTGGTACGACGTCGGCGTGGTCGTCCTCGACGAGCCGGTCACCGACATCGCTCCGGCGAGCCTCGCGGAGGTGGGCACCGCCGACGCGATCAAGCAGCCGAGGAGCACCATCTTCACCGCGGTCGGGTACGGCACGGAGGTGCGGAAGGCCGAGAGCGGTCCCCAGAAGCCGACGCCCATGAGCTACCCGATCATCCGGCGCTACGTCGACATGCCCGGGCAGAAGATCACGCCTCAGATCATCCAGACCAACGGCAACGAGAACGACCCGTTCGGCAGTGGCGGCACCTGCTTCGGTGACTCCGGCGGCCCGCTGATCCTGGACGGGGAGATCGTGGGAGTGACCTCCTACGGCTACACGTCGAACTGCCGGTACATCGACGGCTACCAGCGCGTCGACATCGAGGGCGTCGCTGAGTGGCTGGAGCAGTTCGGCCTCTGAGCACGTTCGCCGGCAGAAGCGCGGCGGCGAGGGGTCTCCGGAATATCCGGAGGCCCCTCGGCGGTTACACCACGTAGACTGTCCTCTGGCCGCGAGAGCTCGCTCGTTCGAGCGGTCGAGGACGTTGACAAATCAAGAGGGGCTGATCGGTTTCGACTTGGGACGTTAGTTCCAGGGGAAGCGGGTCGAGAAGCCAGCGTCATCTCGTAAACGATCGCTGGAAACCAATAACTGCCGACACTAATCGCAGTTCCTTCGCTCTCGCTGCCTGAGCAGTGATCGAAGCGTCAGACAGGGCATCCGTCTCCGTCCCTGATCCTGGCGTCATCTAGGAGACTTGCTGCGTCACTCTCGCCGGGAGGATGACGCGGGACTCAAACCCGGCTGGGCCTGTCGGCGACGTGTCAGTGCGAGCGCCGGGGCCGAGAAAGACGACATCACTGACTGCACCCGGAGAAGACCTGGTTCGACGCTCGAGGACCGGGGTTCGATTCCCCGCAGCTCCACGCTTCACACGTTGACCCCACAGGGCTCAGGCCCTCGTGGGGTCTTCGTCGTTCTCGAAGGTCGGCTGATCTACCCTCACGCCCGTGGACCTCATCGCCCAAGAGCCCGAGCACTACCTCCAGGCGGACGACGTCATCGAGGCCACCCACCCTGCCGTGCTCGCGTTGGCTGCTGAGCTCAGAGCAGCCCACCCGGCGGAGACCGACTATGCCCGCGCCGCCTTCGAGTGGGTCCGGGACAAGGTCGCCCACTCCTTCGATGCGCAGGACTCACGGGTCACCGTCACCGCCAGCGAGGTGCTGCGCGAGGGCGTCGGACTCTGTTACGCGAAGGCGCATCTCCTGACCGCGCTGCTGAGGGCCGAGGGCATCCCCGCCGGGCTGTGCTACCAGCGGCTGGCAGACCCGGCCACCGGCGGACACGCCCTTCACGGGCTCGTCGCGCTTCACCTCGACGGAGCCTGGTACCGCCAGGACCCGAGAGGGAACAAGCCGGGCGTGGACGCGCAGTTCTCGCTCGAGCAGGAACGACTCGCCTGGCCCGTCAGCTCGGCCGCCGGCGAAGTGGACTACCCCACCGTCCACGTCACTCCCGACGCCACCGTGGTCGAGGCTCTGAGCAGCACCGACGACGTCCTGGACCTCTACCGGCGAGGGCTCCCCTCCGCGCTTCCCGGGTCGGCCGCCTAGGAGGCCCGCGCCCGGTGACGTCGTACGGCGTCCCGGTTGGCGCAGGCGGGAGAGCAGTAGCGTTGCCTGCCGTTGCGCGAGACGTCGGCGTAGACCTGGGTGCAGCCGTCCGCCGCGCAGCGCCCGAGGCGGTGCATGCCGCGGCCGACGAGGTGCAGAGCGGTCCCGGTGCTGATCAGCGCGCGGAGCTTGTGCGCGTAGGTGATCTCCACCTCCCGGTAGTGCAGGTGCCAGCCGTCGCCCACGTGGTTGGTGAGCCGGGGATGGGCGGTCGCGTCCGCGAGCAGCCGGTTGAGGAGTCCGGCGCGCTGGTCGTCGTCGGCCGCGTCGACGACCTCGCCCCAGCGGTCCAGGAACTCCAGCACCTCGACGAGGTCCGGAGTGCCGGTTCCCGTCTCGAAGGTCACCCCTGCGGCGGAGCACCGGTCGAGCAGCTCCTCGGCCGTCCGCGGCCGGCGGTTGGCGAGATCCGCGGCGAGCAGGACGGCGTACTCGCCGTAAGGGTTGAGTTGCACAAAGGCATTACATCACGCTGTCGGCATGACCGACCACCAGCACCTCTGGCACACCGACTCAGTCCACACGACCAGCGAGGGCCTGGTGGTCTACCAGGCCTGCGGCTGTGGCCGGCGTCGAATCCTGATCACCGGCTGACCGCCAGGTCGAGCGCGTCGGAGACCGGCAGGTCGCCGCCGACCAGGTTCCACTGGTTGCCGACGGTGTCCCCGCGGTCCACGACGGCGGCGATGACCGCGGCAACGTCGCCCCGGGTGACCTCGCCCCGGGCGATGTCCGGGCCCAGGGCGACCAGTCCGGTCGCCGGGTCGTCGGTCAGCCGGCCCGGTCGGATGATCGTCCAGTCCAGGTCGCTGCGCCGCAGCGCGACGTCGGCGTCCCGCTTGGCGGTGACGTAGGCCGCCCACACCTGCTCGGTATCCGGCGGCAGCGGGTCGTCCACGTTGATCGCCGACACCTGGACGAGCCGGCGGATCCCACGCGTCCGAGCGGCCTCGATCGACTTCAGCGACCCCTCGAGGTCCACGGTGCGCTTGCGCTCGGCATTACCGTCCGGCCCGCCGCCCGCGCTGAACACCACCACGTCACATCCCTCGAACGCCTCCGCGAACGCAGCGGCGTCTGATCGCTCGACGTCCAGCAGCCGCACCTCGGCGCCTGCCTGCTCGAGCTCGGCCCGGTACTCCTCCCTGCGGACCAGGGCCACCGGCTGGTGGCCGGCCTCGACCAGGAGGGGGTGCAGCAGCCGCGCGATCTTCCCGTGGCCCCCGACGACAGCGACGCGCATGCCGTCCAACCTACGGCGCCGCGGCGGGGCGCGAAAGGAATCAGCCAGCCCCGTGCCGCGCGACCCGCTAGGTTGCAACTGAGCCGGCTGGGCCGGCACCGGAACGGTCGGAGCGATGTGATGACCCGCGCGAACTACCACTGGTCGAGGGACGCTGTCCTCCACGTAGGAGTCGATCCCGAGGCGTGCCCGGACTGCCGGGCCGAGCTGGACCTCCCGACCTCTGCGTCGGTCACCGCGGAGGCGGCCGAGCGCCACGCCGGCTGACGGCGCCCGCCCTGGTGCCCGGCGGGTCGTCGTGGCCCGCGTCCGAGGGGTCGGCCACCGCGGTCAGTAGGGTTCACGGCGTGCGTGTACAGGCGGTCGTGGTGACCTTCAACCGGTTGCCGATGCTGCAGCGCCTGATTCCGCGGCTGCAGGAGACGGCGGGACTCGAGCGGATCCTCGTCGTCGACAACGCCTCGACCGACGGGACGGGGGAGTGGCTCGCCGGTCTGGAGGCCTCCTCCGCCGACGCCCCGGTACCGGCCCCGCCCGTGGTGCGCGAGTCGCTGCCGACCAACACCGGTGGCGCGGGCGGCTTCCACCACGGTCTGGAGTGCGCGGTCCGCGACGGCGCCGACCTGGTCTGGCTGATGGACGACGACGGACTCCCGGCGCCCGACTGCCTCGACCTGCTGCTGGAGCGGGTCGAGCGGGACTCGCTCGAGTTCTGCGGCCCGGCCGTGCTCGCCGAGCAGGACCCGAGCAGGCTCTGCTTCCCGATCCGGCTCCCCGGCGGCACCGCGGTGGTGCACGCGATGGCCGACGTCGAGGCCGCCGCGCGAGACGGGCTGATCGAGGGCGTGGTGATCCCGTTCAACGGGGTCCTGGTCACCCGGGACCTGGTCGAGCGGATCGGGCTGCCCCGTGAGGAGTTCTTCATCTGGGGCGACGACGTGGAGTACCTGTGGCGCTCCGCGAGGGCGGGCGCCCGCATCGCCACCGTCGTCGATGCCCACTTCCTGCACCCCGCCACGGACGACCTCGGCACACCGATGATGTTCGGGCGGACGACCTACAACCACACCGCGAGCGATCTCAAGCACTACTGCATGGCACGCAACAACACCCTCAACCTGCGCGCCTACCGCGGCTGGGCCCACGTGCTGCTGTTCTGGCTCAAGACCACCTGGTTCTACACGTTCACCAAGCCGCAGCCCACGCGGATCCCGCTGAGCGTCCGTGCCGCGGCAGCCGGGCTCCGCGGCGACTTCACCGGCCACCGGCGGTACCTGCGGTGAGCGCCGAGTCCGTCGCCGTCGTCGTGGTCACCTACAACCGGGCCGACCTGCTCGAGAAGATGCTCGCCGGCCTCGCGGCCCTCGACCGCGCCCCCGACGCGGTCTACGTGGTGGACAACGCCAGCACCGACCACACGCCGGACGTGCTTGCCGCGTCCACCCTGCCCGGGCTCGCGACGATCCGCACCACGGAGAACCTCGGTGGTGCCGGCGGCTTCCATCTCGGGCTCAAGACGGCCTACCAGCGCGGCCACGACGTGATGTGGCTGATGGACGACGACGTGATCCCGGCGCCCGACTGCCTGGCCAGGCTGCTCGAGGCCGACGGGTCCTGCCTGGTCGCCGTCCGCGAGGATCGGGCCGGCGCGCTGGTCGAGAAGGCGGCGGTCCGCTTCGACCTCCGCAACCCGCTGGCCGTCGCGCCCAAGCGGGCCAGCGTCGAGTCGACGTACGCGACCCGGGCAGCGATGCCGGCCACGGTGGAGGTGGAGAACGTCGCGTTCGAGGGCTTCCTCGTCCGGCGTGACGTGATCGAGCGGATCGGCCTCCCGGACCCGTCGTACTTCATCTTCTACGACGACGTGGACTTCGCGATCCGCGCGCGGCGCGCCGGCTACAGGATCCGCGCCGTCCGGGACGCGGTGCTCGTCCGGCAGCTCGACTTCGACCAGCAGCACGACCTTGCGGGCTGGAAGGGGTACTACATGTACCGCAACCTCTTCGCGGTCCACTTCCGGTACGGCGAGAACCCGCTGGTCCGGCTCAAGCCCTGGCTGATCGTGGTGGCGGTCATCCTGACGAGCCCGTTGCGCGGCGGTCGCGCGGAGGTGCGGAACGTCACCCGTGGGCTTCGCGACGCGCGTCGGATGCGGCGGGTTCCCACGGCATCCGTAGACTGACCGATCGTGTCGAACCCTCCTCAGCCGCATTCGTCGGATCCCGACATCCTGGTCGTCGGCGCCGGCTTCTTCGGCCTGACCATCGCTGAGCGCTGCGCTGCCGACCTGGGGCTCAAGGTCCTGGTCATCGACCGGCGGTCCCACATCGGCGGCAACGCCTACAGTGAGCGTGAGCCGGAGACGGGCGTCGAGGTGCACAAGTACGGCGCGCACCTGTTCCACACCAGCAACGAGCGGGTCTGGGAGTACGTCAACCGATTCACCAGCTTCACCGACTACAAGCACCGCGTCTTCGGCAAGTACCAGGGGCAGGTCTACTCGCTGCCGATGAACCTCGGGCTGATCAACCAGTTCTTCGGTCGGTCCCACACGCCGGACGAGGCCCGGGCGCTGATCGCCGAGCAGTCCAGCGAGATCGCGACCGACCAGGCGAGCAATCTCGAGGAGAAGGCCATCAGCCTGATCGGCCGGCCGCTCTACGAGGCGTTCATCAAGGGCTACACAGCCAAGCAGTGGCAGACCGACCCTCGGGAGCTGAGCGCGGACATCATCACGCGCCTCCCGGTCCGGTACACCTTCGACAACCGCTGGTTCAACGACAGGTACGAGGGACTGCCCGTCGACGGCTACACGGCCTGGCTGGAGCGCATGGCCGACCACCCCAACATCGAGGTCCGGCTCGAGACCGACTTCTTCGACGTCGCGGACGAGTTCAAGGGCAGGGTCCCGATCGTCTACACCGGACCGGTCGACGAGTACTTCGGCAACTCCGAGGGCCGGCTGTCGTGGCGCACGGTCGACCTGGAGGAGAGCGTGGTCGAGACCGACGACTTCCAGGGGACGGGTGTCGTCAACTACAACGACCAGGACGTGCCCTACACCCGGATCATCGAGTTCAAGCACTTCCACCCCGAGCGGGTGAAGACCCACCTGCCCGGCAAGACCGTGATCGTTCACGAGTACTCCCGCTTCGCGGGGGTCGACGACGAGCCGTACTACCCGGTCAACACCGCCGAGGACCGCGAGAAGCTGTTGCGGTACCGCGACCTCGCGAACAAGGAGCCCATGGTGCTCTTCGGTGGGCGGCTCGGCACCTACAAGTACCTCGACATGCACATGGCGATCGGATCGGCGCTGTCGATGTACGACAACAAGCTCAGGCCCCACTTCGCCGACGGGGCCGAGCTCAAGAGCGGCGGAGTCGACGAATGACCAGTACGACCACCGGCGGCGTGCCGCGCCGCCTCCTCCAGCGACAGATCCTCCCGCTCGACAAGGACGTCGACGTCCTCCCGCTCTACCTCGACCCCGAGGAGGCGAACCTCGACGAGGACAAGTACGTCGTCGGCGGCTCGCGAGCGGCCAAGGAGCTCAACAACGCGGCCATCCGACAGAAGGCCTCGACGGGCAAGGCAGTCCGGCCCGACCAGCTCCTGTCGCGCACCGCGGTGCGGATCCCGTCGGGGAAGAAGCTGTCCTTCGGCACTTACTTCAACGCCTTCGCGGCCAGCTACTGGCGCCGGTGGACCGTCGTCAGCGCGGTCACCCTGGCCGTGACCGTCCGCGGCGCGGGCGCGACGGTCATCGTCAACAAGTCGATGGCCAACGGTCGCCAGCAGAAGGTCGACAGTGCCGTCACCGAGGGTGACGGACCGACCACCCTGACCTTCGAGCTCAGCCTCACCCCCTTCGTGGACGGCGGCTGGTACTGGTACGACGTCGTGGCAGGCCAAGGCGACGTGACGATCGAGTCGGCCGAGTGGACCGCCGAGGTGCCCGCCGACCGCGCCGAGCACGGCACGGTCGACCTGGCGATCACCACGATGAACCGGCCCGACTTCTGTGCCCAGCTGCTGGGTCAGCTGAGCGCGCCCGAGCTGATGCCCTTCCTCGACACCGTCTTCGTGATGGAGCAGGGCACGAAGAAGGTCGCGGACAGCGACTACTTCGCGTCGGCCGAGGCCGGCCTGCAGGGCAAGCTGCGAGTCATCGAGCAGGGCAACCTGGGCGGATCCGGCGGCTACGCCCGGGGTCAGCTCGAGTCGCTCCGCAAGGGCACCGCCACCTACGCGATGATGATGGACGACGACGTCGTCTGCGAGCCCGAGGGCATCATCCGCGCGGTCACCTTCGGCGACCTGGCGCGCCGGCCCACGATCGTGGGCGGTCACATGTTCAGCCTGTTCGCCAAGAGCCGGCTGCACAGCTTCGGCGAGATCGTGCACCCGTGGCGCTTCTGGTGGATGTCGCCGCTGGACACCTACAACGACTGGGACTTCGGCGCCCGCAACCTGCGCTCGGCGCGGTGGCTGCACAAGCGGCTCGACGTCGACTTCAACGGCTGGTTCATGTGCCTGATCCCACGACAGGTGATCGCGGAGGTCGGCCTCTCGCTGCCGCTCTTCATCAAGTGGGACGACTCCGAGTACGGGCTGCGGGCCAAGGAGGCCGGGTATCCCACGGTCACCTTCCCCGGGGCGGCCGTCTGGCACGTGCCGTGGACCGACAAGAACGACGCGCTCGACTGGCAGGCCTACTTCCACCTCCGGAACCGGTTCGTCGCGGCGCTGCTCCACTCGAACTACCCCAGGGGCGGGCGGATGCTCCGCGAGAGCGTCAACCACCAGATCGCCCATCTGGTCTCCATGCAGTACTCCACCGCAGAGCTGCGGCTGATGGCGCTGGAGGACGTGCTCGCGGGCCCCGAGGCACTGCACGGGATGCTGGCGACCCGCCTGGCCGAGGTGAACGCGTTCCGCAAGCAGTTCACCGATGCCCAGCTGCACGCCGATCCCGACGACTTCCCACCGATCCGCCGGGAGAAGCTGCCGCGGAAGGGCAAGGACGTGACCGAGGTGCCGAGCCGGATGGCCCAGCTCGTGACTGCCGGTCTCGCGCCGATCCGGCAGCTGAAGAAGCCGCGCGAGCTGTCCCGCCGTCACCCCGAGGTGGAGATCCGGGCGATGGACGCGAAGTGGTACCGGATCGCGAAGTTCGACTCCGCGATCGTGTCGATGAACGACGGCTCCTCGGCTGCGCTCTACATCCGGGACCAAGAGAAGTTCAAGGACCTGATGAAGCGGACCCTGGAGATCCACGCGCGCTACCGCCGCGAGTGGCCCGAGCTGGCCGCGCAGTACCGCGCTGCGCTCGGCGACATCACCTCGCCGGAGGCCTGGGAGAAGACCTTCGCGCCGTGGACGAGCGGCGAGAGCGCGGGCACGGATGAGTGAGCACGTCACCGACGCGCCGCTGAAACCGCCGTCCGCCGACAACGGCCTGCTCGCGGTCTTCCAGAGGCGCTACCTGCTTCGACTCCTGGTCCAGCGCGAGATCAGCGCTCGCTACCAGGGCTCGTTCCTCGGGATCCTGTGGTCCTACATCAACCCGCTGACCCAGTTCTTCATCTACTGGGGCGTCATCGGGATCCTGTTCAACCTGCACGCGAACGTCCCGAACTTCGCGATCCATCTGTTCGCGGCCCTGATCCTCGTCCACTTCTTCACCGAGACGTTCGGTGCAGGAACGCGGTCGATCATGCGCAACAAGGCGCTCGTGGTGAAGATGGCCATGCCGCGGGAGATGTTCCCCGTGGCGACCATGCTGGTGTCGCTGTACCACGTCGTCCCGCAGATCGTGATCCTCGCCGTCGCCTGCGTGCTCACCGGCTGGATGCCCGACCTGGTCGGCATGGGCTGCCTGCTGCTCGCACTCGCCATCATCGCGGCGGTCGGCACCGCGGGCGCGCTGCTGTTCAGCGCGGCCAACGTCTTCTTCCGCGACTTCGGCAACATCGTCAACGTCTTCAACAACTTCGTGCGGTTCGGCGTGCCGATGCTCTACCCCTACTCGATGGTCGAGGAGCGGTTCGGGAGGTTCTCGCACTACTACCTGCTCAACCCGCTCTCGGACGCGGTCCTGCTCTTCCAGCGCGCGTTCTGGGTGGGCACGGCCGATGGGCCGGAGGAGCGGGCCAAGATGGTGATGCCGGACCACCTGATCCTCAACGGGTTCCTCGCCCTCGGCGCGTGCCTGGTCCTCCTCGGCATCGCCCAGATCGTCTTCAGCAAGCTGGAGAACAAGATTCCGGAGCGTCTCTGAGATGGCCGCCTCGATCGTGCTGGAGAACGTCAGCAAGACGTTCACGCTGCGTTACCACCGGACCTTCAAGGAGGTCACGGTGGCGAAGGTCCGCGGCCACGAGACCAGTGAGAACTTCAAGGCCATCGACGACGTGTCGTTCACGGTCGAGCAGGGGGAGTCCATCGGCCTGATGGGACTCAACGGCTCGGGCAAGAGCACGCTGCTGAAGATGATCAACGGCGTGATGCGACCCGACGAGGGCAACCTGCTCACCCGGGGGCGGATCGCGGGCCTGATCGCGACCGGCGCGGGCTTCCACCCGCAGCTGACCGGCCGCGACAACCTGGTGCTCAACGCCGCGATCCTCGGGATGAGCGAACGCGAGCTGCAACGGAAGTTCGACGATATCGTCGAGTTCGCCGAGCTCGGCCGGACGCTCGACGCGCCGGTCGGCCACTACTCCTCGGGCCAGAAGGCCCGCCTCGGCTTCGCGGTGGCGATCCACGTCGACTCCGACATCTTCCTCGCCGACGAGGTGCTGGCGGTGGGCGACAAGCCGTTCCGGGTGAAGTGCATCCAGAAGATGACCGAGATCCGCAAGAGCGGCCGGACGCTCTTCTATGTCAGCCACTCGCCCGGCTCGGTGAAGCGGATGTGTGACCGGGTGATCGTGCTCGAGAACGGCCGACTCGGCTTCGACGGCGACCCGGACGCCGGCATCCACTACCTCCACTACGACGGAGACGACCTAGCGGGCACGGAGACCGACGCGCAGATCGGCAACGACATCTAGGGCCGGTCCGCCGGCTGATCCACGCCGTCCCCGCTGATGCGGGGGCGGCGTTGCTCATTGCGACCGGATCGGTGCCGATGGAGAAAATCGGGCACGCACCGGCGTGTCGAGTGGAAATTACACACTTGTAGTTACTCATGAGGTCTTCCCAGACCTCTGTGGCGCATGTGAAAGTTGCTACTCGTGTGACTACTTCCCCCACACATGTCTGGAGCACAAGACCATGCCGCCGTACCCCTCGGACACCCCGGATCCCGGGCGTCGCAGCCGGTTCGTGACCCTGTGCCAGCAGCTCCTGGCCCTTGCGGTGGTGATCGCGGTCCTCACCCCGGCCGCCCGCACTGTGACCATGGACGTCCGCCCGGCGGACCCCATCGACGTCGCGCCCGGCGGCCTCGGCCTCCGGTCGGCGGAGTTCCCGTCGACGGTGCCGACCAAGCCGGTCGCGACCGATGTCGACGAGTACCCGCTCACCGCTCCCGCGGGCCGCGGCCGGGCGGCCCTCCGCGCGAGCGCGAAGGCCCTCCGTGCGAGCGCGAAGGCCGTCCGCGGCGGCAGCTCGATCACCAGCGACCCGCTCCCGGTCGAGGGGTACGGGACCGTCGGTGTGACGTGGGCCCCGGGCAGCAAGGTCGACGAGGAGGGCATCAAGGTCCTCGTCCGCACGAAGAACCACGGAGCGTGGACGGGCTGGACCGAGGCGGAGTTCCACGACGAGCACGCCCCGGACCCGAAGAGCAAGGAGGCGAGGGGCGCTCGTCCCGGGACCGAGCCCATCCTCGTGGGGGAGGTCGACGCGGTGCAGGTGCAGGTCGCGACGAAGCAGAACGCGCCCTCCGACATGAAGCTCGCGGTCATCCAGCCCGGCGAGGCGACCGCCACCGCGAAGCAGACGCCGTCCATCGACACCGGCCGTCTGGCTGCGCGCGAGGGGGAGACGGTCGAGCCGGAGGCGGAGACCCCCGAGGGCGACACCGGCACCGACGGCGAGGACCTCGACCTCCAGGCCGGCACCTACACCCCGCGGCCGAAGATCTACTCGCGGAGGCAGTGGGGCGCCAACGAGGCGATCCGCGACAAGGGCTCGCTGAGCTTCTACGAGGTGCACGCCGGCTTCGTCCACCACACGGTCAACGCCAACAACTACACCCCCGACCAGGTCCCGGGGATCATTCGTGGCATCTACAGCTACCACGTGCGCTCCCGCGGCTGGAGCGACATCGGCTACAACTTCCTGGTCGACAGGTTCGGCCGGATCTGGGAAGGCCGGTACGGCGGGGTCGACCGGCCGGTCGTCGGCGCCCACACGTCGGGCTACAACCAGTACTCCTTCGCCATGTCGGCGATCGGCAACTTCGAGACGGCGCGGCCGTCATCGGCAATGCTGAACGCGTACGGTGCGCTCTTCGCGTGGAAGCTGTCGCTGCACGGCGTGAACGCGGCCTCGACGGCTCAGCGGGTGGGCTCGAAGACGTTCCGGGCGATCAACGGCCACCGCGACGCCGGATCGACGGCCTGCCCGGGCAAGTACCTCTACGCGCAGCTTCCGACGATCCGCGCGCTCGCGTCGCGTGGCCAGCGCGGCTGGGCGGGCCGCGAGATCCTCGGCAACTACATCGGCGGTGCGGAGGCCGACCTGCTGACCCGCAGGAAGAGGGACAACCGACTGGAGATCCAGGCGCTGACCCAGCGCGAGGGCCGGTGGATGATCACCAGGAGGGTCAACACCGGGATCGACATCTCGTGGGCCACGGCGCTCTACAAGGCCGGCGACTGGGACCGCGACGGCTACGACGACGTCCTGGCCCGGCGCCGGGGGGACGGTGGGCTGATCCTCTTCCGGGGCAAGGGGGGCGCCAGGTTCCACCCGTCGTACCTGCTGATCGGAGGGATCCCGGACATCACGCTGCTGTCGGCCGTCGGTGACGTCACCGGCGACGGCTGGCCGGACCTCATGGGCCAGCGAAAGGGCGTCATGCGGATCTACCCGGGGCGTGGGAGGCGCGGCGTTGGCGCCAGCTACGCGGCGTACAGCGGTATCCGCGGCTCGCAGCAGGTCGGCGTCGGTCGGTGGAACGGCGACGGTGCGCCGGACAGCCTCGTGCGCAACGGTGGCCGAGTCACCCTGTACCGGGGCAACGGCCCGGGTGGCTGGACCAGCAGCAGGGTGCTGCCCACCTCCGTCGCAGGCTATGACTGGATCGTCGGCATGGGGCCGTACAGCCGACGCGCGTCGGTCATCGTGCGGCGGGCCAGCGATGCCACCCTCTTCCTGATCCCGCGGACGAGGTCGGGCTTCGGCGCTCCGATGGCCATGAACCGCCGACCGAACTACGACCTGGCTGGTTGAGGGCCGGTCCGAACGCGTCCTGGTCGCTCAGGCAGGGAAGCGAGCGGTGGCACGCTCGGCGACGTAGGTCGCCTCGAGATGGTGCCGCTCGGCCCGGGCGACCAGGACGAGCGAGCCGCCCTGGGTGAGCGGCTCGCTGAAGGTCGCGACCTCGATGACGGGGTCCGCGACCGACAGGAGGCGGCCGCCGCCGACCATCGTGCCGGCGGCGGCCGCCCTCCACAGCTCTGCCTGGGTCAGCTGCGTCCCGCCGACGGTGACGGCCAGATCCTCGGGACCGGGTGGATCCCAGGGCACGAACGCGTCCGGCTGGGACCAGATCTCCACCCCGACGTCGTGCACGCCGGCCGGCACCGGCTCGAGGAAGCGCACCCCCAGGGGGCGCAGCGAGCAAGCGAGTACGACGACCTCGGCCGCGCGAGGCGCCCACTCCCCGAGGGTGCCGGGACCGCAGACGGCCGCCGCCACGTCGTCCTCGTCGGTCACGACCAGGCCCGAGGACCAGGCGGCGCCGAGGAACACCGTCCCGAGCCAGTGCGGCGGCAGGTCGATCCGGATCCGATCACCGCGCTCGAGGTCGAGCTCGTCGACGAGGAGGGAGGCCGCCTTGGCCACCCAGTTCGCCCAGGTCGTCACCGAGAGCTCCACCCGCTCACCCGTGGCGTGGTCGTAGTAGGTCACCAGAGGTCGGCCCGGGTCGTGGCGTAGCCGCTCGGCGAGGACGGCGGAGAAGGTGGTGGCGGACGGTGGGGGCACGCGGCCGAGGATAGGGTGCGCGGCATGGTCGCTGTTGAGATCCCCGGCTTCTGGGCCGTGGTCCCCGCGGGCGGAGCCGGCACCCGGCTCTGGCCGCTGTCCCGGTCCGCGTCGCCGAAGTTCCTCCACGACCTCACCGGGTCGGGCCGGAGCCTCCTGCAGCAGACGTACGACCGGCTGGGCCCGATCGTCGGAGACCGGTTCCTCGTGGTCACCGGCGACGCGCACCGGGAGGCGGTCACCGGGCAGCTCGACGCCCTGCCCGCCGGCGCCATCCTGGCCGAGCCGACGGCCCGCGACTCGATGGCGGCGATCGGCCTCGCGGCCGCGGTGCTGGAGCGGCGGGGTGCCGAGGTGATGGGATCGTTCGCCGCCGACCACGTGATCACCGACGAGGACCTCTTCGCGCGAGCCGTCGCCGATGCCGCGGCCGCTGCCCGCGACGGCTGGCTGGTGACCATCGGCATCGAGCCGACCTTCGCGTCGCCGGCCTTCGGCTACATCCACCAGGGCGAGCCCCTCGACGAGCACCCGGCGGCACGTCGGGTCGTGGAGTTCGTCGAGAAGCCGTCGGTTCCGGTGGCCGAGGAGTACCTCGCGACGGGGCGCTACCGCTGGAACGCGGGCATGTTCGTGGTGCGACCCACGGTGCTGCTGGACCTGCTCGCCGAGCAGGACGCGCAGTTCGCCGGAGACCTGCGCGCGATCGCCGCGGAGCCCGGCCGGCTCGGCGAGCTCTGGGGCAGGCTGCCGCGGATCGCGATCGACCATGCCGTGGCGGAGCCTGCGGCCGCGGCCGGTCGCGTGGTGACGGTGCCCGGTGGCTTCGGCTGGGACGACGTCGGCGACTTCGACTCCCTCGCCGAGCTGCTCGGCAAGGACGAGGAGTGCACGATCCTCGGCGACGCCGACGTCGTGCACGTCCTCCAGGCCACCGGGCTGGTGGTCCCCGGCTCGGGGCGCGTGGTCGCGGTAGTCGGCCTGGACGACGTCGTCATCGTGGACACGCCGGACGCACTGCTCGTCACCACGCGAGAGCGGGCCCAGGACGTGAAGGGGATCGTCGCCGCCCTGAAGGAGAAGGGCCGCACGGACCTGACGTAGTGCCCGTCACGCGGCGAGGACGCGCTCGCGCAGGGTCCTACGGCACGTAGGGCTCAGGGGAGTCGGTGAACGGGTACTCGTCCATGAACTTCTCCAGCGCGGCGCCGCTCGGCTCGCTGCAGTACTGCCACACGCCGTACTGCTTCTGGGCGTCGGCGTCGAGGCGCCAGTGGGTGAACGCGACGTGCTGACCCTTCGGGAAGCCCTTGCCGTCCTCGTCGGTCCACGGAACGGCCTTGAACTTGAGGCGGCCGTTGGTGTCGTTCTCGTCGAGCGTCGCGGCGATGGCCTTGATCGCAGCGACCTGGGAGGAGTCGTCGGCGATGCTCTCGTCGTACCAGAGGATCGTGTAGCCGTGCTCGAGGTTGTGCACCAGCGACTCGAGCTCGGGCCGCCCGTCGGCGGTGTAGTACCGGTTGGCCGCGGGGTCGGGCGCGACACCGGCCTCGTTCCAGTGCGCGCCGAACGCCGGGGGCGCCTCTTCGTAGGTCACCTGGGTCCCCGTCGGGACGTGCTCGCCGCTGCCGGTGGCCTCCTTCTCGGTGACCTCGCCGCAGACCTCGGCGCCGGCGCCGATCTCGTCCAAGGGGGTGCCGGAGTAGCGCGCCTTCTCGATGGCGGTGCGCACGGGGTTGTAGGCCGCGACGCCGACGATGAGCAGCGCGACGACCACGCAGATGCCCACGATCACCATGCCCTGACGCTTCTCAGCGCCCTTCTGCTTGCGCCGGATGTCGTCGATGACCTTCTGACGGTCCGACTTCGCGGACTTGCTGGTCTTGGCCACGGTGCGGGGTACCTCGTCTTTTGGGTGCGGCGGATCGCGGTGAGTCTACGGAGTCTACGGAGTGCACGGTTGGAGGCGCAGGTCGGTGCCGTCCTTCGGATCACCGACGACCTGCCAACCATGGGCGAACGCCAGGATCTCGACGATCGCTCGGCGTGCCGAGGAGCAGCCGACCTCGTCCTCGGCGACCGCGGCGGTGTCGATCTGCGCCCGGCCAAGTGCCGCCGCGAGCTCCTCCGCGGTGACCGGGCTGCCGAACGGCGCACGGTCCGCCGGGTCCCCGGTCGCGGCGCGTACGACGGCCTCCCTGGCGCCGTACCCGAACAGGTCGGCGCCGTCGGCGCGGATGAGCACGCGGG
>NZ_SSXI01000150.1 GCF_004803405.1 Nocardioides sp.
CACCGCCCACGCCGTTCCGAGAGCGAGGATCGTCTGGACCGCACGGCGCCGATGCCCCGCGGCCGCCCGCGTCACCCGCAGCGCCGCCCAGGGCAGCAGCGCGGCCAGCCCGACGACCAGCACGACCGCACCGGCGAGCACCAGCCAAGCGGTGAGCCCACCCTCGGTGTCCTGAACCACCTCGAATCCCTTGGGCAGGTAGGACCAGTCGCTCGACACGTGGAAGGAGCGATCGAGGAAGAAGTCGAAGCCGAGACCGAGCGCGCGCAGCGCGACCAGAGCCGACGCGAGAAGTCCCAGCAGCAGCGCAGCGATCTGCCGCAACCGGGGCGGCAGCACGACGGCCAGGCCGACCAGCGCGAGCCCCTCGACCGGGATCCGGGCGAAGTCGATGGGACCCAGGCCGTCGGTGAGGCGGGGCGGCTCCAGGGCCACCCACAGGACCGTCGCCGCGACGGCGGTGACGGCCCCGGCCGGGATCGCCGGGCGGTCGGCAAGGGTCGGCGTGGTCCCCAGCGGCTCGTGGCGGAGGCGCCACTGCCACCAGGCGTCCCGGCCGAAGGAGTCCACGAGCAGGAGCAGCGCGACGACCAGGGAGGCCACCGTCAGCCAGCCCGGCAGCAGACCCGAGGCGGCGACGGTCAGCACGATCCCCTGGAGGGCCGCCACGGTCTTGGCGGAGAAGCGCGGTGGGAGTGGCCGCCGTAGCCACGGCAGGAGTCGGCCGGCGGCGACGTAGGCGTAGCGCATGCCGCCGATCGCGAGCACCCACCAGCCCCCCTCCGGCGCGACGTGGACGCTCAGCACCGCGATCAGGAACGCGTCGACCTCCATGTCGAACCTGGCCCCGAACGGGCTCGCCGTGGCGGTGCGCCGGGCGACATACCCGTCGACCGCGTCCAGGACCAGGACCACCGAGCTGAGGGTGACCAGGACCCCCACGTACGGATCGGCCACGAGGCCGTGCAGGGCGAGGGCGGCAACGCCGCAGGCGAGGACGGCGCGGATCAGGGTGACGCGATCGGCCGGACCCAGGTGAACCCGATCCATGGCGCCTCCGTGTGCTAGGTGTGATACGTCTGCTACGGCGAGCTCACGGTGTCAGTTCAACGATGCCCCGGGAAGGACACGGATGGTCGACGAGGCGCTGGCGTTCTGGCTCGCCGAGCCGGGCAGAGGCGAGATCCGGCCGGTCGCGCTGCCGGACCCCCGCGACGGTGAGGTCCGGGTGCGCACGCTGCGGTCGGCGATCAGCCGCGGCACCGAGTCCCTGGTCTTCGCCGGTCGGGTCCCCGCCGCCGAGTTCGAGCGGATGCGGGCGCCGTTCCAGGAGGGGGGCTTCCCCGCTCCGGTCAAGTACGGCTACCTGAACGTGGGCGTCGTCGAGCACGGCCCGAGGGACCTGGAGGGACGCACGGTGTTCTGCCTCTACCCGCACCAGACGGAGTACGTCGTCCCGGCCACCGCGGTGGTCCCCGTGCCCCAGGGTGTCCCGGCGGAGCGGGCGGTGCTCGCGGGCACTCTGGAGACGGCCGTGAACGCGCTCTGGGACGCCGCCCCGCTGGTCGGCGACCGGGTCGCAGTGGTCGGTGGGGGCATGGTGGGGTGCTGCGTCGCCCGGCTGCTAGCGGGCATCCCGGGTCTCCGCGTGACGCTCGTCGACGTCGACCCGGCGCGCGCGGACGTGGCGGCAGGTCTCGGCGTCGACTTCGCCGACCCTGCCGACGCGCCCGGCGGGTGCGACCTCGTCGTCCACACCAGTGCCACCGGCGCCGGGCTCCGGCGCTCGCTCGACCTTCTCTGCCCGGAGGGCACCGTGCTCGATCTCAGCTGGTACGGCGACGCGCCCGTCACGCTCCCGCTCGGGGAGGCGTTCCACTCGTCCCGGCTCACCCTCCGCGCCAGCCAGGTCGGCGAGGTCGCGGCCGCCCGCCGGAGCACCCGCAGCCACCGCGACCGGTTGTCCCTGGCGTTGGAGCTGTTGCGCGACCCGGCCTTCGACGTGCTGCTGACCGGGTGCTCGCCCTTCCGCGATCTCCCCGAGGTGATGGCGGCCGTCGCCTCCGGCTCCCTGCACGGGCTGTGCCACTCGATCAGCTATCAGGAGGCGTGATGTTCCGCGTGACCGTCCGTGGCCACATCATGATCGCGCACAGCCTGCGCGGGGCGGTGTTCGGGCCGGCGCAGGGCCTGCACGGCGCGACGTACGTCGTCGACGCGACGTTCGCAGGACCGGAGCTCGACGACGACGGGATCCTCGTCGACATCGGTCGGGCCGGGACGGAGCTGCACAACGTGCTCGGGGCGCTCAACTACCGCAACCTCGACGAAGACCCGTTGCTAGCGGGGCAGAACACCTCGACGGAGGTGTTGGCCCGCTTCATCGCCGACCGTCTCGCGGAGCGGGTGCAGGCCGGCGGGCTCGGCCCGGGCGGGTCCGCCCTGTCCGGGATCGAGGTCACTTTGCGCGAGTCGCACATCGCCTGGGCCAGCTACGAGCGCTCGCTGTGATCGTCCACTTCGTGGTTCCCGAGGGCATCGACGATCCGATGCGGCCCAGCGGCGGGAACGTGTACGACCGGCGGCTCAGCGACGCGCTCGTCGGGGCGGGCTGGGACGTGCGGGAGCACCGGGTCGCCGGCCAGGCCGAGCTCGCCCCGGTGCTCGGTGCTCTGCCGGACGGCGCGCTCGTGCTGGTCGACGGCCTGGTGGGCTCTACGTCAGAGTCGATGGTGGCGGAGGCGGCCCGGTTGCGCCTGGTGCTCCTTCTTCACATGCCGGTGGCCGAGCGGAACGTGCTGCACGCCGTGAGCTCCGTGGTTACGACGAGCGGGTGGACGCGGCGGTGGGTGGTCACGCATCACGGACTCGACGCCGGACGGATGTACGTGGCGACGCCCGGCGTGGATCTCGGGTCGGTCGCTGCCGACTCGACCGGCGGCGGCCACCTGCTGTGCGTCGGCCCGGTGACGCCTGACAAGGGTCACGACGTGCTCCTCGACGCGCTCGGCGAGGTGAGAGACCTCGACTGGATCTGCCGGTGCGTCGGCGCGCTCGACCTGGACCCGGCGTTCGTGGACCGACTCACCGCGACCGCCCGACGGAGTGGCATCGCCGACCGCGTGACGTTTCCGGGCCCGCTCTCACCCGAGCAGCTCGAGGACGTCCGGTCGGCGACCGACCTCGTGGTGTCCGCGTCGCGCCGTGAGGCGTTCGGCATGGCCGTGGTCGAAGGCCTGGCCCGCGGGATCCCTGTCCTGGCGACCGACGTCGGCGGTCATTCGGAGGCGGTGGGCCGTGCCGACGACGGCACCCTCCCGGGGTTCCTCGTCCCCGCCGGCGATGCCGTCGAGCTGGCCACAGTGCTACGGCGATGGCTGACCGATCCTGAGCTGCGGGAGCGGTGCCGACGGTCGGCCGCCCGCCGTCGTACCGGCCTGGCGACATGGGCCGAGACGGGCCGCACGGTCGCCGAAGTGCTCGCCCGGGTGGCCGCGGTGAACCCAACGCCGCCCGCGTCCGTATCCCCGACCAGCAGGCATCGGTTCGAGGGTTAGGGGAGGCCATCAGCACGACCACGTTCTGGACATGGGCCCGCCCGCTCGCGGGCGCGGCGATCCTCGCCGCGCTCGGGTACCGGTTCGGTGCCGAGCCGTTCCTCGAAGGGCTCCGGCAGACGGACGTCGGTGCACTACTCGTCGCGCTGGTGGTCACGGCGGTCACTACCGCGTGCTGCGCTCGGCGCTGGAGCCTGGTCGCGGAGGGCCTGGGAGTCGCGGTGCCCTTCCGGGCGTCGTACCGAGCCTGCTACCGCGCGCAGTTCCTGAACGCCACGCTGCCCGGCGGCATCCTCGGCGACGTGCACCGCGGCATCCGGCACGGCCGGGACACCGGTGCCATGGCCCGAGGGCTGAGGTCGGTGGCCTGGGACCGGGTCGCCGGCCAGGTGGTGCAGGCCGGGTTGGCCGTCGGCGCGCTGCTGCTCCTCGCGCCGCCGGTGCGGGCGTGGGGGTTGTGGCTGCTGCTCGGCATCGTCCTGGTCGCGGCCGTCGGACGTCTGGTGCTGCCCGGCAGCATCGTCGGACTGCTCCGGGCGGAGATCCGCGCGGTCCTCGGCGGAACCGGCGTCGGGCAGCGCGTCGTGCTCCTCTCTGCGGCCGCGGTCGCGGGGCACGTGGTCGTCTTCGTGGTCGCCGCACGAACGGCGGGGGTCAGCGCCCCGGTCCAGGACCTGGTACCGCTGGGGTTCGTGGTCCTCATGGCGTCGGCGATCCCGCTGAACGTCGCCGGCTGGGGGCCGCGTGAGGGTGCCTCGGCGTGGGTGTTCGGGGCGTCCGGTCTCGGGGCGAGCGCCGGGCTCCAGGTGGCCGTCGTGTACGGCGTGATGGCCCTGGTGGCGACCTTGCCCGGGGGGCTGTTGTGGGGCTCTGCGTCGCCGCGACCCGCCGAGTACAAGACGCGAGGAGGCTCCGCATGGGCGACCGGCCCTACATCGTCCTGAGCTGCAGCATGTCGCTGGACGGCTACCTCGACAGCGCCAGCGAGGGGCGCCTGCTTCTGTCGAACGACGCCGACTTCGACCGGGTGGACGAGGTCCGGTCCGGGTGCGACGCGATCCTCGTGGGGGCGACCACTGTGCGCAAAGACAACCCCGCCCTGCTCATCCGCTCGGAACAGCGACGCCGCCGGCGGATCGCGGAGGGCCTCCCCGCTGCACCGGTCAAGGTCACCGTGACCGCGCGCGGCGAGCTGAACCCGCGCGCGCGGTTCTTCACCCTGGGTGACTCCGAGACGCTCGTCTACTGCCCGACGTCGGCGGCTAGGACCACGTCGGACCGCCTCGGCGCTGTCACCACCGTCGTGGACGGCGGACCGAGGGTTCGGATGCGGGACCTGAGCGAGGACCTCTACGCCCGCGGCGTACGACGCCTGATGGTCGAGGGTGGGGGCACCGTCCACACGCAGTTCCTCACCGAGGGGGTGGCCGACGAGCTGCACCTGGTCGTGGCGCCGTTCTTCGTCGGCGACTCGCGGGCGCGGCGGTTCGTGGGCGACGGCCGGTTCCCCTGGGGTGCCGAGCACCGCGCCACGCTGGTCGAGGTCCGGCCGATCGGCGACGTCGCGCTGCTGCGCTACGCGCTGTCCGACCGGTTCCACCGCAAGTCCTTCCCGGCGGAGGCCTGATGCCGACCGCACTTCCGTACGCGAACGTCCGGACCGAGCTCACCCTGCCGCTCCAGTCGACCGACGGCCTCACCGCGATCGCCCGGGCGTTCACCTTCGACGGCCTGGTCGACGGCCGCGAGCATCTCGCCCTCCGGTTCGACCGGCCGCACGGTCCGCACGACGAGATCCCCCTCGTGCGACTGCACAGCGAGTGCCTGACCGGAGACGTGCTGGGCAGTCAGCGGTGCGACTGCGGGCCGCAGCTGCGCGAGGCGGTCGAGCGGCTCTCCGCGGTCGGCGGCCTGCTGCTGTACCTGCGGCAGGAGGGCCGCGGGATCGGCCTCTACGACAAGTTCGACGCCTACCGGTTGCAGGACGGCGGCCTCGACACCTACCAGGCCAACCTCGCGCTCGGCCACCGCGCGGACGAGCGCGACTACACGGTCGCGGCCCAGATGCTCCGGGCTCTCGGTGTCTACGAGCTGGCGCTGTTGAGCAACAACCCGGACAAGGCCGCCCAGCTTGCCGCTGCGGGGCTGACGATCGCCGAGCGCGTCCCCACTGGCGTGTACGTCTCGCCGGCTAACGCCGACTACCTTGCGGCCAAGGCGCGAGAGGGTGACCACGACCTCGAGGTGGGGTAGCAGCACCAGGCGGAGACGCTCGTCGGGGCCTCTGGATTCTCCAGCGGGGACGCGGTCCGGTGCTTGGGTGACGACCCAGCTGTTGGACCGTCGCCACGCGGGCGAGCTGGTGTCTCTACTGTGTCGCCGTGTCCGAGCGTCAGTCCCTCGCCGGCGGCATGCGCCAGCTGACCCGCGACGGCGGGCGGCGCGGAGTGTCTGTGCTGACCGCGTGCGTGGCCGGGCTCGCGGTGCTCTACGCGCCGATCGCGCTGACCTCGATGTGGTTCGCCTTCGAGCCGGGCGCGCCGCGGCTGCAGGAGCGGCTCGACGCGTGGGTCAGCGGGGACTCCTACGCCACCGGGCACGGGTCGGTCGCGGCCGTGCGGGCGACCGACTACGTCGACCATCGCCTGGTGATGCTCGTGCATACCGTGCTGGGTGGGCTCGCCCTGCTGCTCGCCGCGCTGCAGCTGGTCGCGGTGAGCCGAGCGCGGCGGCACCTGCACCGGCTGGTCGGACGCGCCTACTTCGCCCTGATGACGGCCAGCATGGCGGCGGCGCTGGTCTTCCTGGTGGTGAGCCCGCAGGTGCCGGTCGTCGGGCAGGTTGCCTTCCGCTGGCAGCTGTGGGTGCTGGCCCTGAGCACGCTGGGCTCGGCGTGGCTGGCGCTGTCGGCTGCCCGGCGAGGCGACGTGGTCGCCCACCGGGCGTGGATGGCGCTGAACATCGCGTTCATGCTGACCGCGCCCGTCCTCCGCCTGACGTGGACCGTGCTGGGACCCCTGTTTCCCGAGCACGACATGCTCACCAACCTCGAGGTCGGCGCCGTCGTGCTTGCGGTGGCTGCTCCCGCGGGTGGCGCACTGGTCCTCATGCTGCAGGGCGCCTCGCGGCGCGGCCCCGACCTGCCCGCCGGCCGAGGACTCGCGAGTCGTCGCCGGTACGTCGCGCTGGCCGGGCTGGGGTGCGCGCTCGTGGTCGTCTCCCACCCCGGGGAGGCAGCCGGCCCCGCCGG
The DNA here is from genome assembly GCF_004803405.1 of Nocardioides sp. Classification (GTDB taxonomy): domain Bacteria; phylum Actinomycetota; class Actinomycetes; order Propionibacteriales; family Nocardioidaceae; genus Nocardioides; species Nocardioides vastitatis. Next base: position 6,808 of record NZ_SSXI01000150.1, read on the forward strand.
GTACCCGTGGTTCCACGTGGCCCCGGTCCTCGGCCTGCTGGTGATCTGCGGGATCGGAGAGCGGCGGACCCGGGGCGGAGAGTCGGAATCGCGGGAGTGGGAGGCCCTCGTCCTCGGCGTCGCGCTGGCGCCGTGGGCAGCGATCCTCGTCGGCGTCGCGGCGGCGACGTCCATCGGTGCCACGGAGGCTTACCTAGCGGGCCTCATGGTCGCGCCGGGGGTTCCGATCGTCGCTGCCTTCGGCTGGATCGTGGGCCGACGGGCGCGAGCGGAACATCGCGGCGTCGAGGCCTCAGTCACCGTGACGGCCGGCCAGCACCGCTAGGAGCGCTCCACGGCCAGGTCCGCGCCGCCGCCCTGCGCCTGGTACACCAGGGCCAGCGCGACATCCACGACCCGGACGTTCGTCTCCGACGACAGCTTCCTGAGCACGTGGAAGGCCTCGTCAGCGCTGCACCGCCGATCAGCCATGATCATGCCCTTCGCCTGGTCGATGGTCGCCCGGGAGGTGAGCGCCCGACGCAGGTGCAGGACCTCTTCGACCAGGGCCTGGTGCTGCCGTATCCGCGTCGCGACGGCGTGCAGGTGCTCGGCCAGTGCCTGGCCGTGGGCGCCGTCGCCGGCGGCCGAGGTGCTCGCGACGACGTCGCGGTAGCCGGTCAGCGCCCGGTACAGATCCTCACCGACGGGCGTGATGTCCTGGACCTGGTGCACCACGCCGATCACCCGGTCGCCGTCCATCACCGGGCTGTTGGTCGGCTGCCAGACCCGCGACACCCACGTGCCGGTCCGTCGGTCGACGACGTCGTAGCGCTGCACCAGCATGTCGTGCGGACGCCGCCTGGTCAGGACCTTGTCGAGGGACGCGCTGAGGTTGGCGACGCCGTCCGCGTGGGGGTCCTCGGGGTTGTCGGGGAACGCGTCGAACACCTGCATCAAGAGCACGTCGTCGGCCGAGAGTCCCACGGTGTCCTCGTACGCCCTGTTGACCGCCTTGATCACCAGGTCGGTGTCCAGGAGCAGGATCGGGGTGGGGATCGCGTCGAAGATGGGGTCGCGATGCCGACGGCTGATGGGATCCACCGGGGTCTCCTCATACCAGAGGACGAACAGACGGTGCCCGGTTTCTGGAGCGTCGTCCTCATGACCCTGACGCGGCTTCGGAGCCGCCGGATCAGGACCCATTCTAGGCGAGGCCCGGCCCACCTCGCCGCGCGGTCACCGGCTAGGCCGCCGTGGGGTGGGTACAGCGAGACATGGCCACGTTCGGATACTTCCTCTCGACCGAGGAGCACACGCCACAGGACCTCGTCGAGCAGGCCCGTCTCGCCGAGGACGCAGGCTTCGACGCGCTCTGGATCAGCGACCACTTCCACCCGTGGAACGACGAGCAGGGTCACAGTCCGTTCGTGTGGTCCCTCATCGGGGCGATCTCCCAGGTGACGTCCCTGCCGGTCACCACCGCCGTCACCTGTCCGATCATGCGCCTGGGTCCGGTGATCACGGCCCAGGCCGCGGCCACCTCGGCCGTGATGCTCGGCGGCCGGTTCCGGCTGGGTGTCGGCACCGGCGAGGCGCTCAACGAGCACGTCCTGGGTGATCCCTGGCCCTCGGCCCCCCGGCGGTTGGAGATGCTCGAGGAATCGGTCGCGCTGATGCGGGAGCTGTGGAGCGGTGAGGTCGTGGAGCACCACGGCACGTACTACACCGCCGAGAACGCCCAGATCTACACGCGCCCGGACCAGCCGCCGGAGGTGTGGATGTCGGCGTTCGGGACCAAGGCCGCCGAGGTCGCGGCGCGGATCAGCGACGGTCTGGTCACGACCACGGTGGACGAGGAGGTGCTGACCGCCTTCCGCGACGGGGGCGGCACGCGGACCAGCGTCGGCTTCAAGGTGTGCTGGGCCGACTCCGAGGACGAGGGCGTCGCGATCGCGCACCGGCTCTGGGCCAACGCCGGACTCCCCGGTGAGCTCGCCCAGATCCTCCCCACACCCCGCCACTTCGAGCAGGCCAGCCAGCTCGTCCCCGAGGAGTCGACCCGTGACAGCGTCACCTGCGGCTCCGACACCGGGCGGCACCTCGCGGCCTACGACGAGTACCTGAAGGCGGGATTCGACGAGATCTACGTCGGCAACATGGGCCACAACTACCGCCCCATGCTCGAGGCGTACGGCGAGACGGTGCTCCCGGCGCTGCGCGCAGCCTCCTGAGACGCCGGCCGGGCCCTCACCGTCAGCCGAGCGCGACGGCGACTCTCGCCATCTGCTCCGGATCGTCACGTCGCAGAGCCGCTACCGGAACCATCGGCACGCCGCGGCTCGTTGTCCCACCGGACCTGTCCGTGCCGGCTACGCGAGGAGCCTCATGTCCGCGAAGGTGCCCGCTGGGCTCTCCACCGAACTGCCCGCCGGGCCGGATCTCTCCGAGCTCGCCCAGGAGCTCGGGCAGTTCGTGATGACCTACAAGTTCGGGCTCGAGGAGATGCTGACCAAGATCAACATCCTTCGCGAGGAGCTCGCGTTCCGGGGCGACGGCAACCCGATCGAGCACGTCAGCTCCCGATTGAAGTCGATCGACAGCATCCGAGCGAAGGCCGAGCGGATCGGCTGCCCGCTGCGGCTCGACGCGATCGCGAAGCAGGTCGTCGACGTCGCGGGCATCAGGGTCGTGTGCAGCTTCATCTCCGACGCCTACCGCGTCCTGGACATGCTGACCGGCCAGCCCGACGTCACGGTGGTGCGGATCAAGGACTACATCGCGTACCCCAAGGCCAACGGCTACCGCAGCCTGCACGCGATCGTCGAGATCCCGGTCTTCCTCTCCGAGGAGGTGCGACGCGTTCCCGTCGAGCTGCAGATCCGGACCGTGGCCATGGACTTCTGGGCCAGCGTCGAGCACAAGATCTACTACAAGTACGAGCAGGAGATCCCCGCCGCGCTGGTCGAGGAGCTGTCGGCGGCCGCCCGGGTCGCGCACGAGCTCGACGAGCGGATGGCCGAGCTCCACCGCACCGTCCACGGCGTGGCACACGACGGGGCCGCACACGACGGGGCCGCACACGACGGGGCCGCACATGACGGCGCGGCCCCGTCCGCAGGAGGACGGGGCCGCGCCTGAGTGGTTGCGGATCAGCCTCCGAGAGGGCTGGTGAAGCGGCGGTACTGCCGCGCCACCTCAGCCCCGCTGAGGTCGGTGTCGAAGAACATCAAGGTGTCCATCCGGCAGTTGCAGGGGTTCCGCTCGGAGCCGTTCTGGGGGAACGAGCCGCCGATCTTGATCCCGCGGGGGTCGGTCGCCGAGGCACCGGAGCCGTCGACCTGCCATGGGTCGCCGGGGTTGGTGTAGAACCCGTCGAGCGGCTGACCGTTGCGGTAGAGCGCCATCTCGCCCGTGGTGTAGTCGAAGGTGGCGGCGATGTGCACCCACTCACCCTGCGGCAGCAGCTCCCGCCAGTCCTGCGACGCCGCGAAGGTCTGCGACGAGCCGGTGTCGATGCGGCGACCGAGCGCGACGAGGCGCAGCTCACCGTTGACCTGGATCAGCTCGAGCAGGGCCCGGACGCCGTGTCCGTCGGAGTTGCCACTGAGCACGCCGGCCAGCCCGATGGCGTTGTAGCCCGGCGTCGGGTTCTGCCCGGTCATCTTGACCCAGCCCATCACGGTGATGCCCTTCGCGCCGTTGAAGGCGCGCAGCGACTCGGCGCCGTCCCCGTCCCAGACGCCCGCCTTCCACGCGGTTCCGGTGGGTGACTCGGCGGCGCTGTGGATCTGCAGCGCGTTGCGGCTGCCCGGGTAGGCGCCGTCGTCGACCCGCATCCGCTCGCCGCCGTTGACCATCCGCAGCAGCGTCCGGGAGAGCCCCTGGTCCTCCTCGTAGCCGTCATTGGCCGCGAACGGGTGCTCGAAGTCGTACGACGCCACGAGGTCGTCCCGCAGGGCGGGCTCCACCTCCTGCGGCACCGGCGCCTCCTTGGTGTCCACGACCTTCCAGATCTTGCCGTTGCCCTTGGCCAGCAGGTAGAGGTTCCGGTCGGAGTCGGTGCCGAAGCGCAGGTCGATCCTGCCGTCGCCGACGAAGTCCGGCATCCGCATCCGGTTGCCCTCGGTGTCCCACAGCTGCAGCTCGTTGACCCGCGCCTCGCGCGGGCCGTTGCGCTGGAACTCGTCGACCTCGCTGTAGAGCACGCGGCCCTCGACCAGGTCGCCGAAGACGTACTTGCCCTGCAGGTCGTCGAGCTGCCCGCGGTAGACCAGGCCACCGGAGATGGCGTGGCCGGAGTCGGAGTTGCACGGCCAGTTGGCCGGCGGGTCGTGGTCGTAGGAGGTGACCGGGTAGACGTAGCCGGCGTTCTCCATCTCCTCGGTCAGCGGGTAGAGGTAGCACTGGTTCTGGTTGCGGTAGGCCAGGCGGCCCTCGATGACCGGCCAACCGAAGTTGTCGCCGGCCTCGACGTCGTACACCGCCTCGACGGCGTGCTGGCCGATGTGGCCCATATACATGTCGTGGTCGCCCTCCGCGTCCCAGCTGAACCGGTGCGGGTCGCGCATGCCGACGGCGTAGATCTCCCCGAGCGCCCCGGGCTCGTCGACGAACGGGTTCGAGGCGGGGATGCCGTACTCGCCGTTCGGGCTGTTCGAGCCGAGCGGGTCGATCCGCAGGATCTTGCCCGCGGGGGTGGAGAGGTCCTGCGGGACGTCGCTGCTGACGCCGATCCCGCCGTCGCCCACGGCGAGATAGAGCAGACCGTAGTCCTCGTCACCGGGCTGTGCCGTGGAGTTGAAGTCGATCTGCTGGATGGCGTGGATCTGCGTCCGGAAGCCGAACCGGAAGATCTCCCGCTTGGTGCCGGAGAAGGTGTCGGCGGCCGGGTCGTCGGCGGTCCACTCGGTGATGACGCTCTGCACGGTGGACGGCGTCTGCGCCGGGTAGGTCGACGCGAACGGCGCGTTCCCGGCGTCGGTGTGAACGGTGTAGAGCTTGCCGTTCTCCTCGAACTCGGGGTGGAAGGCGGCGAAGCCGAAGCCGGAGCCCATGCCGCGCCAGGCGAAGAAGTGCGGGTACTGCGCCTTCACGTCCAGGTACTCGGTGTGCTGGCCGTCCTCCAGCACGTACAGGGAGCCGTTGAGGTCCGGGACGTACATGCGGCCCGACCCGTCCGGCATCTCGCCGATGTAGTTGATCCGGTTGTGCCGGGTGCCGATCCGGCCGTCGGTCCACGGACCGTTCGGCTCGGACTTCGGCAGCTGGGCGTACTCCTCGAGCACGAGGCCGAGGCTGGACGGTCGAATCTTCGCAGGGATGGGGTCGGTGATGGGGGTGTCCGGGTCGGCGGCCGTGGCCGTCGGCGCGAGCGGGGTGAAGGTGGCCGCGATCAGCGAAGCTGCCGCGGCACTCACCCACCAGCGTGTTGTGCGCATCGGTTCTTGTCCCTCACTGTGGGGTTGGTTGGTGACAACTGCTGCCGGTGGCAGCCGGCAGCCCTCGCCGGCCCCGGGTCCGCTGGCGGATGGCCGGCGGGCCTGGGGCCGACGGGGATCAGGGGGTGCCGGGGTGGGCTGCGGTGCCCACGACCGAGTAGTGCCGGGCGCGTCCGTAGTTGTCGAAGGAGCCGAAGCCCACCCGACCGCCGGAGTACGTCGTGTCCGTGGCCGTCATCAGCGGCGCGGTCGCCCGGTCGACGAAGACCGCGATGGCGCCGGTGTCGGCGTCGTAGTCCACGCGGACGTCGTGCCAGTCGGTGTCGCTGATCGCCGGCGGTGCGCCCACGGACCCGTTCCACTGGTCGTCGATCCGGCGCCGGTCGGCGTTGTCGACCACGAAGATCCCGTTGTGCGGGTAGATCGTGTTGTCCTGGGAGAGGTGGGCGTAGTAGAAGCGCGTCGGCGACTGGTAGTTCCAGATCACGATGACGTCGCGGTTGCTGAACCGGACCGGCTCGTCGATCCGCACCTCGGCGGAGATGCTCACCGACTCCAGCGCCGGGCCGTGGGTGACCACCGCGTACTCGAACGGGCGCCGCGGGCCGCCGGGGTTGGTGCCGCGCTCGGTGAGCACCACCTGGCCGTGCTCGAAGGACCACTTCGCGTCGGTCAGCGGGTCCCAGTGCTGTGGGGTCGGCGCCGCGTAGACCCGCACCTGCGCGGGAGCCACGGGGTCGCCGGCCGCCGCTGGGCCGGGTCCTCCGAGCAGCGCCGCCCCGAAGCCGGCACTGGCTGCGAGCGCGACGGCGCCGCGCGTCCGGATGCGATGTCGCGTGCGGTACATGTGCTCATTCCTTCCGAGTTTCGGGGAGGTCCCCCAGGAATCCGTGATCGCTAGAGCTGCGGTTCCACGAGCTCGACGTAGCGACGCGCGAGCGTGTCCAGGACGACGTCGCCGTCGGCTGCCCACACGTCGGCGTTGAAGATCTCGACCTCGACGTCGCCGCGGTAGCCGGCGGCGGCAACGCAGCGGGAGAGGAGCGCGAAGTCGATGTGACCGTCGCCCATCATCCCGCGGGAGAGCAGCGCGTCCGGCGGCAGCGGCGTGATCCAGTCGCACACCTGGTACGACGCGACCCGGCTGCCGGCACGCGCGATCTGCTCCTCGACGCCCGGCTCCCACCAGACATGGAAGGTGTCGACGACGACGCCCACCGCCTCGATCGGCAGCGGCGCGGCGATGTCGAGCGCCTGGGCGAGAGTGGACACGACACCGCGGTCCGCGGCAAAGATCGGGTGCATCGGCTCGATGGCGAGGCGTACGCCGACCGCGAGCGCATGCGGCACCAGCTGCTCGATCGCGTCGGCCGCCCGCGCCCGCGCACCACGGAGGTCGCGGTCGCCGGGGGGCAG
>NZ_SSXI01000036.1 GCF_004803405.1 Nocardioides sp.
CACCACCGTCGCGGCCGTCATCTGGTGGTGGCACCTGCGCCGCGGCCTCGCCGACCACGTGGCCGCCCTGCCCGCGGGGCCCGAGGTCGGCACCCTCCCCGGCACCGACCCGGTGCCCCGCTTGCAAGGAGTCACGTCATGAGCGCTGCACCGACAGTCACCGTCGGCCTGCCCGTCTACAACGGCGAGCGGTTCCTGCGGGAGTCGCTGGACGCGCTGCTCGCGCAGACCTGGACTGACTTCGAGCTCATCATCTCCGACAACGGCTCGACCGACGCCACGGCGGAGATCTGCCAGGAGTACGTCGCCCGCGATCCGCGCATCCGGTACGTCCGGCAGCGCGAGAACATCGGCGCAGCCCGCAACCACAACGTGCTGCCCCGGCTGGCACGCGGTCGGTACTTCAAGTGGGCATCGCACGACGACCTCTACGCGCCCGATCTCGTCGAGCGGTGCGTCGCGGTCCTTGAGTCACACCCGGAGGCGGTACTGGCCCATTGCGGCGACGCGTTCGTCGACGAGCACGGCGTGCGCACCGGCGAGGTGCGCTACCGGCTGGACACGGAGAACCCGTCCGCGCCGGCCCGCCTGCGCAGCCTGCTCCGGGAGCCCGGGGGCAACGACTTCTACGGGCTCATCCGCATCGACGTGTTGCTCCGGGCGCTTCCCCACGGGACCTACTACAACGCTGATCGGACCTTCATGGCAGGACTCGTCATGCAGGGTCAGTTCCGGCACATTCAGGCCGTCCTCTACTGGCGGCGCCAGCACGCAGGGCGAGCGACGCTCGCCGGCGGTCTGCGGGAGCGGGCAGTGGTCCTCGGGCCGGAGCGTGCCGACCGGTGGCGGCACCCGTTGGTCCGCATGCACGTCGAGTACGTGCTCGGCTTCGTCAGGGCGGTGGTGACCGCGCCGGTCACCGCCGCGGACCGGGCCCGAGCGCTGCTGGAGGTGGCCGGCTGGCTCTTCAGCCGTCTGGCCACGCGTCGCAACCACCGCCCGGTCGAGGCGAGTCCCCCGGTTGGGGCAGAGCGGTGACCCGGCTCGCGGTCTACGGGTACTTCGGCATGGGCAACCTCGGCAACGAGGGCACCCTCGCCGCCTTCCTCGACCACGTGCGGACCCGTCACCCCGAGGTCGAGCTCCGTGGGCTGGTGGCCGACCCCGAGGTCGTACGCCGCGAGCACGGTCTTCCGGCGGTCAGGCTGATGGCCTACCGGCCAGGGCCAGGTGGCGGTCCCCTCCGGAGGTTCGCCAAGCTCGCCAGCCGCCTGTGGGACGTCCCGCGCACGTGGCGACTCACCCGCGATGTCGACCTCCTCGTCGTCCCCGGCACCGGGGTCCTCGAGACCAACCTGACGCCCGGACCCGCCGGGCTGCCGTACTGGCTGTTCCTTGCTGCCCTCTCGTGCCGGGTGCGCGGCCGCCGGGTGGTGCTGGTGGGCATCGGCGCGGAGCCGGCCGCCCATCCGCTCACCCGGCTGCTCCACCGCGGCACGGCCAGGCTGGCGCAGGTGAGCTTCCGCGACGAGGCATCCCGGGCCGCTGTGGCCGCATACGGCCGCACAGGCCCGGTGCATCCCGACCTCGCCTTCGCCCTCCCGGTCCCGCCGTCGCATCCGCCGCGGCCCGGTCACCTAGTCCTCGGGATCATGCAGTACGCCGACCTCGACTCCGTGACCGCCCGACTGGTCGTCGCCGTGAGCAGGCTGGTGGGCGCCGGTCGGACGGTGACCCTGGTCGTCGGCGACATCGCCGACCACCCGATGGCGGACCGGATCGCGGCCGAGGTCACGGCCCGAACACCCGGGCGACCTGGCGCCGTCACCGTGAGCCTGGCCGACACGCTCCCCGCCCTCATGCGGGAGATGGCCGAGGCCGAGGTCGTCGTCGCCTCGCGGTTCCACAACCTCCTGTGCGCACTCGCCCTCGGCAGGCCGACGGTCTCGCTGAGCTACGCCGACAAGCATCGTCGCCTGCTGACCGAGTTCGGTCTCGGCGAGCTGGAGCAGCCGCTCGCTGACATCGACGTCGAGCTCCTCCTGGAGCACATCGAGCGGGCACCGAAGCTGGCCGCCGAGCCCGGGACAGCCGCCCGAGCCGCCGCGGTTCGGGAGCGCTATCGGGTCGAGGTCACCGACCACCTGGAGCGCGCCCTGGCACTGGGCTGAGGTGGCTGCCCCGAGGCTCGGTGAGCCCGGGCCAGCCGCCGACCGCGCCGACCAGGGTCAGCGTGCCGAGCACCGAGAGGCCCAGCAGAGCGCCGCCCACCACGTCCGTGGACCAGTGCGTCCCCGTCACGAGCAGCGCGACGCCCATCACGAGCGCGGTCGCACCCACACCGCCCACGGTGCGCCAGGACGTGCCGTGCCACCGCGCCACGAGGACCAGCGTCCCCGCCGTGACGACGATCGACGCCTCGTGACCTGACGGGTAGCTGCCGTCGACGCCGTGCATGTCGACCCGCGTCACGGCTGAGCGCAGGACCCACAGCCCAGCGATGAGGAGGACAACGGCAACACCGGTGAGGAGGAGGGGCCACAGCGAGCGGAAGCTGCGCGCGGCGAGAGCTCCCCCGACGAGGAGCAGCACGACGCTCACCCGCGGCTGCAGCCCTTCCACCACGACGTCACAGACCCGTTGCTGCCATCCCCACTCCCCGCTCGGCCAGAACCACTCTCGGGCACTGTCGTCGAAGCCGGCGGTCCGGCCGGCTGAGACCAAGGCGCTGAGCACGGCCAACGACGTCACCGCGACGAGCCAGAGCACCGGCGCGGCGACCAGGCGGACGCCACCCGGGGCCGGGCGGCCCTGAGCCGTGTGCCGGCCCGGACCGGTCACGCCACCCGTACCGCGACTCGTCCAAGCCTGTCGGTGAGCGCCGACAGCGGCGGTGCGACCCGGTCGTTGAAGGACGTGAGCATCACCGGCAGCGGCCACGCGATCGCGAGCTCGTCGTCGTCGTACGCGATGGTGAGGTCCTCGCTCGGGTCGTGGGCGCGGTCGATCCGGTACGAGATGTCGGCGGGCGCGGTCAGCGCCTGGAATCCGTGTGCGCAGCCGGGCGGGATGAAGACAGAGTTCTGACGGTCGCCGGACAGCTCGAAGGAGAGCCAGGAGCGGTACGTCGGCGACCCCTGCCGCAGGTCGACCACGACGTCGAAGATGGCGCCGCTCGAGCAGCGCACGAGCTTGCCCTCACCGGCGCCGAGGCGGATGTGGAGCCCACGGACGACGCCGTACGCCGACCGCGACAGGCTGTCCTGAACGAACGCGGTGGGGTCGAGCCCGGCCTGGCGGGCGATCTCGGCGTCGAACGTGCGGCTGAAGAACCCCCGCGCGTCGTAGACCGGCTGCGGGGTGAAGGTGACCACCCCCGGAATGGCCGTGGTTCCGATCTGCATGGGTCCTCCTACGCGATCGACGACGGTGTACGCCGCTTCTGATTCTTCGGGTTCGGCGTCGCGACGGCCGCCGGATCGGGACCCTCTCCCCCATATTGGCGATCGAACAGGCGCGCGGCGACCCGTGCGAGCGCGAGCGTCCCGGTGGCGATCAGCGCCCCGCCGGCCAGGTCGGTGAGCCGGTGCGTGTCGGTGATCAGCAGCCCCGCGGCCATGGCGGCACCCAGGGCGACGACCACCGTCCAGGCCCACCAGTGGGAGGCGGCGCCGCTCGCGAGCACGAGGGCACCGGCACAGGACAGGGTCAGGGTCAGGTGACCCGACGGGAAGGAGCCGGCATGGTGGATCGGGTCGTGCGACTCCAGCCGTGGCAGCACCCATTTCACCCCGATCTCCACCACGGACGCGGCGCCCACGACGCCGAGCGTGAGGATCAACGGGCCCAGTCGTCGGCGCCACGCCGAGAGCACAAGCGCCAGCGCCGTCACCACCGCGACCTGACGGACCGGCCCGAACGCGTGTACAGCGTGGTCGGCCTTCTCCTGCAGCGGATTCCACTCCGGGTCCGGGTCGATCCGGGCGCCGACCCAGAGGTCGAGCCGGTCGGTCGTCCGGGTGAGCACGAGCAGACAGAGGACGGCGAAGAGCAGGACGCAGGCGGCCGTCAGCGCGACGGCGCCTGCTCGCTGCCTCATGGCGGCTCCTGTGCTGCGGCGTGATCCCGAGGGCGGGTGCCCGTGAGCCCGATCCTGACGCCGGTGACGCGCCCGGAGCGCCGCGGTGTGGGCGACTCCCCAAATTGGGGCAAAAGTCCCGGTCCCCCCTGACGCCGGGACGACCTCTGTCGAGACTCGGACCAGTCCGCAACGAGTCCGCGTCGCCGAACCAGAGCCCTGGGGGAACCCTGATGGACCAGCCACGCTGCCGCCTGTGCGGGACCGAGCTCACCCAGACGTTCGTGGATCTTGGGATGTCGCCGCCATGCGAGAGCTACCTTTCCGTCGACCAGCTGGAGGAGGGCGAGGCGTTCTATCCGCTGCACGTGCGGGTCTGCTCCGAGTGCTTGCTGGTCCAGCTTCCGTCGTACATCCCGGCCGAGGACATCTTCAGCGACTACGCCTACTTCAGCTCCTACTCCGACTCGTGGGTGAGGCACGCCGAGACGTACGTCGACAAGGCGACCGCGAGGCTCGGCCTGACCACGAGCTCGTTCGTCGTCGAGGTGGCGAGCAACGACGGCTACCTCCTCCAGCACGCCGTCGCCCGCGGCATCCGCTCGCTGGGCATCGAGCCGGCCGCGAACGTCGCCGAGGCAGCGATCGCGAAGGGCATCGAGACCGAGGTCCTGTTCCTTGGCGAGGAGACCGGGACCAAGATCGCTGAGGCGCACGGCAAGGCCGACCTCGTCGTCGCCAACAACGTGTTCGCGCACGTGCCCGACATCGTCGACTTCGCCAAGGGTCTCCGTGCCCTGGTCGCCGAGACCGGGACCGTCACCGTCGAGATCCCGCACCTGCTTCGCCTGATCGAGGGCAACGAGTACGACACGATCTACCACGAGCACTTCTCCTACCTCTCGCTGCTGACCACCCAGCGGGTCCTGGCCGTCGCCGGCCTGACCGTCGTCGATGTCGAGGAGCTCGAGTCGCACGGCGGGTCGCTGCGAACCTGGTCGCGTCCGAGCGAGGTTGCCGACGAGCCGAGCACGAGGGTGGCGGAGGTGTTGGCCGACGAGCGGTCAGCCGGACTGCACACGCTCGAGGGTCACGCCGGCTTCGCACGCCAGGTGGCGACGGTTCGCTTCGACCTGATGGCGTTCCTCCTCCAGTGCCAGAGGGACGGGAGGACCGTCGTGGCGTACGGCGCGCCCGGGAAGGGCAACACCCTCCTCAACCACTGCGGCATCCGGAGCGACCTGATCCGGTTCAGCGTCGACCGGAGCCCCGTCAAGCACGGGAAGTTCCTCCCGGGCACGCATATTCCGATCCGACCGGTCGAGGCGCTCGCCGAGGCCCGTCCCGAGTTCGTCCTGATCATGCCGTGGAACCTCCGTAAGGAGATCACGGCCCAGTTGGCCTACGTCCGCGATTGGGGTGCGCGGCTCGTCGTCGCGCTTCCCCGGCTCGAGATCTTCTGAGAACGAGGAGGAACCATGAAGGTCGTGCTGTTCTGTGGCGGGCTCGGTATGCGGATGCGCGCCGACAACCAGTCGCTGCCCAAGCCGATGATGCCCATCGGCAGCCGCCCCGTGCTGTGGCACATCATGCGGTACTACGCCCACTTCGGCTACACGGAGTTCGTCCTCTGCCTGGGGTACGGCGCCCAGGCGGTGAAGAACTACTTCCTGGACTACCGCGAGACCGCCTCCAACGACTTCGTCCTCACCAAGGGCGGTCAGCATGTCGACCTGTTGGACACCGACATCAGCGACTGGACGATCACGTTCATCGACACCGGCATGGACACCGCCATCGGCGAGCGCCTGCGGCGGGTCCGCCCCTATCTCGAAGGCGACGAGCTCTTCCTCGCCAACTACGGCGACGTGCTCACGGACGCGCCGATGGACCAGCTCGTCGAGAGCTTCGCCGCGAGCGACGCCGTCGCGCAGTTCATCGCCGTGAAGCCCCAGGACTCCTTCCACGTCGTCGACATGGACGAGCAAGGCCGGGTCAGCGCGTTGGTCCCGGTCGCCGATATGCCGTTCTCCATCAACGGTGGCTACTTCGTGCTGCGTCAGGGCATCTTCGACTACCTCGACGAAGGTGACGACCTGGTGATGGACGGCTGCGTGAAGGCGGCCCGGGACGGCCGGACACTCGCGTACCCCTACGACGGTTTCTGGGCCCCGATGGACACCCTGAAGGAGCGGACCGCGCTGGAGGACCTCTACCGCCGCGGCATCTCGCCCTGGGCGATGTGGCAGGACCGCCCGGTGGCCGCCGGCCGCCCGATCATCCCGGTGGACGCGGACCAAGTCCCATGCTGAGGGGCTGACATGCTCGGTCTTCTGCTTCCCGACAGGCCCCTCCACCTGCTCTGCCTCGGGGCCCATCCCGACGACGTGGAGATCGGCTGCGGAGGGACGCTGCTGACCCTGGCCGACCGGCCCGGCCTGCAGATCACCGCCGCGGTCCTGACCGGTACGCCGGACCGGGCGGCCGAGTCCACGCGAGCACTGGAGGAGATCCTCCCCTCGGTCAAGACCCACTTCCTCGGGTTGCCGGACGGCCGGCTCCCGGATCACTGGGGCGAGGTGAAGCAGGATCTGGAGGATCTCTCCCGGGAGTGCCGGCCAGACCTGGTCCTGGCGCCTCGGGTCGACGACGCACACCAGGACCACCGGCTCGTCGGCTCCCTCGCTCCGACGGTGTGGCGGGACGCGCTGACCCTTCACTACGAGATCCCGAAATGGGACGGGGACGTCGCGGCACCCAGCCATTACGTCGCCCTCGACGCGGAGACGGGCCGCCGCAAGGTGGACTTGCTCAACCGGCACTTCCCCAGCCAGCTGGCCCACGATTGGTGGGACGACGAGCTGTTCCTCGGGCTGATGCGGGTGCGCGGGATGGAGTGCCGCGCCGGCTACGCGGAGGCGTTCTTCGCCACCAAGGTCCTGGTGGAGCTGCGATGACCACCGCGGGCGCCCCGACCTCCCGGTTCACCCGCTCGACCCTCGCTCAGCAACGCCTGCACGAGCTGGTCCCGGGCGGCGCGCACACCTACGCGCGTGCCTCCGACCAGTACCCGGAGGGCATGGCACCAATCCTCGTCCGAGGTCAGGGTGCCCGGGTGTGGGACCTCGATGAGCACGAGTACGTGGAGTACGGCATGGGCCTGCGGGCAGTCACGCTCGGTCACGGCTACAGGCCCGTGGTGGAGGCGGTCGGCCGCGCCATCCGCGACGGAGTGAGCTTCACCCGGCCGACTGAGCTCGAGCTGACGGCGGCCGAGACGTTCGTCGCCCAGGTTCCGGGAGCCGAGATGGTGAAGTTCACCAAGAACGGCTCCGACGCCACCACGGCGGCCGTGAAGCTGGCCCGGGCCGCGACCGGCCGGCCGTTGGCGGCGATCTGCCGCACGCAGCCGTTCTTCTCCGCCGACGACTGGTTCATCGGGACCACCCCGATGAGCGCCGGCACTGTCGGCGTCGACCTCACGGTCGACTTCCGGTACAACGACCTGGGCTCGGTGCGCGCCCTCCTCGATGCCCATCCGGGACAGATCGCCTGCGTCATCCTCGAGGCCGGCACCGCCTTGGCCGAGCCGGCGCCCGGCTTCCTCGAGGGACTGCGTACCCTTGCCGGCCAGGACGGGTTCGTCCTCGTGTTCGACGAGATGGTCACCGGCATGCGCTGGTCGTTCCAAGGCGCCCAGCATGTCTACGGCGTCACGCCGGACCTGTCCACCTGGGGGAAGGCGCTCGGCAACGGGTTCGCCGTCGCGGCCCTGGCCGGGAAGCGCGAGCTCATGGAGCTCGGCGGCCTCCGCACGGACGCGCGCCGCGTCTTCCTGCTCTCGACGACCAACGGCCCCGAGACGGCCGGACTGGCGGCCTACCTCGCGGTCGCGGAGGCATACCGCCGCCACGACGTCATCGGCCGAATGGAGGAGCAGGGCCGCAAGCTCGCCGCCGCCGTGGGCGCGGTGGTCGCCGACGCCGGGCTTCAGGAGTACGTCGAGGTGGCCGGTCGCCCCTCCTGCCAGGTCTTCCTCACCCGCGGTCCGGACCGGCAGCCGTCGCAGGAGTACCGCACCTTGTTCCTGCAGGAGTTGCTCCGCCGCGGTGTCCTCGGGCAGTCGTTCGTGATCTCCGCGGCACACACCGACACCGACCTCGAAGTCACCGTCCGGGCCGTGCGCGAGGCACTGGTGCCGTACCTCCGTGCCCTCGAGTCCGGAACGACGGCCGGTCTGCTCCATGGACGACCGGTGGCCCCCGCGCTTCGCGAGCGGGCAGCCCCAAGGCGGCTGTTCCCGACATGAGGTGTCTGACCCACGATCCCCCTGCGCCGGAACGACGATGCGCGGTTACCACCTAGGTGTCTCGGATCTGGAGCGGCTGCCCGCGCACGTGATCGCCATACGACCAAGGTTTCCCGAGGAACTGTTGGACCACACCGTCTCCACTGGGTCTGCGTGACGAGCAGGCTCGGCGACGGACGCGAGGAGGTTATGGAATGTCATCCACGAGTTCCGTGGTGTCGCGCGCTCGGCACATCGGTGGTCGCTACAAGCGCGTGACCCAGCAGATCCTCAGCGCCGCCGGAGTCCGGCAGCCGGAGACGCGCATCGCCGCGGACGCCCAGTCCTTCTGGTCCCGTCCCGCCGGACCGTGGTGGGAGGACCAATCGCATTGGCGCGAGGGTCCCATGTTCGCCACTGGCGACCTGTGGTCGCGGCTCGGCCGCGACCACCTTGAGCTCGTCAAGCGGAATGCTCGGGCGGTCGGATGGGAGTGGCGGCAGCCCCGGATCGTCGACTGGGGGTGCGGAGGAGGCGCTAATGCGGTCCACTTTGCCCCACTGGCGAGCGAGTTCATCGGAGTGGACATCGCTGAGGCCACCGTGGAGGAATGCCGCAGACAGGTCGCGACCGTATGCTCGACACCGTTCACCTCGGTGATCATCGAGGTGAACGCCCCCGAGTCGGCGGCCAACGCGATCAGGTCGTGCGACCTGTTCGTCTCCTTCTACGTGTTCGAGCTCATTCCAACCCCCGAGTACGGTGAGCGTCTTCTGCGGATCGCCGCAGAGGCGCTTGTGCCCGGCGGCCTCGCGGTCATCCAGATCCGGTACTCCGATGGCACCTGGCGCACCGGTTCCCGTCGCCGCTCCTACCGTTCCGGATTCGCCGACATGACCACGTACCGGATCGACGAGTTCTGGGAGCTGTCGGCGCGCTGCGGACTGATCCCGCATCTGGTGACTCTGGTCCCCCGCAACGAGCTCGATCGGCGCTACGCCTACTTCGTGCTCAGCAAGCCGGCGGTCACCTGACGAATCGGTGTGCATCAACCTCCGGCAGCGAGCGCGCTGGCGCACTGGTCACTGACACAGGTCGACTGGTGGAGGAGCGACGCGGCTCAAATCGGGGCGGCTCTCCTTCGGCGTGGGGATGGTGCGCGAGCCCGTGGCGGTGTGGCCCGGGCCGCCCTCACCTGCGCCGCACGTCCAGCTGGAACGCGTCCATCTTGAACGTCCGCTCCACGCCGCCGGTGCTGACGATCTCGAACCCGTAGCCGACCTGTCCGATCGTGACCCTCGGGGAGAGCAGGCCCCGCCGCTTGGCGTCGCGGATGGTGGCGAGCACGGCCGTGCGGCCCCGCGTGTAATTGCGCTCGGGCACGTAGGCGATGTAGCTCGCGTCGCGCCTGCTGGAGGCCCACACCGTCCATTGGCGCCCACCGATCTCCACGTTGCGCGCGCGCACCGAGCCGGCCGGGCGCTGCCCGCGGTTCTGGGTCCAGATCATGACCTCGTGCTCCCCGGGAACCCCGTTCAGCCACACGTCGAACGCGGCGTTGTAGATCCCAGCGGCGGGCGCGCGGTGTGCATGCACGGCGAGGATCCGGCTGAAGGTCTCCAATCTCGGCTCGGCACCGGTCGACCAGTTGTGCCAGTCCCGGTGCACGTTCGGGTAGGTCTTCACCGCCCCGTCTCCGCGGCGGTTGTCCATCCGGGCCCGGACCAGCCAGTTCCCCTTGCTGCAGACCGTGATCCGCTGCTGCACGTCGTACCCGCCGGCGTTCCAGGCGTTGTTGTGCACGACGTAGTTGCCCTGGAACCACATCGCGTCCGGTGCCGAGGACGACCATCGGGCCTGGCCGCTCGTGCAGGTGCTCGCGGACGCCGGGGAGGAGGCGGTCAGGAGAGGGAGGGCCAGGAGTGGGGCTGCCAGGGTCGAGGCCGCGAGCCATCGCAGTACTGATCTCATCGAGGGTGTCGCCTTTCTGGGTGCTTTCCAGTGGGGCGTCGAGAGCTCACCGGGGGGAGCAACATGAGTCCGACGAAGTGCCAGACGGTACGCGAAGATCTCCCGGCCGCCGAGTTGCCGCCACAGGTTGGAATGCAAAATCCGCCGCACGCCGTCGGCGGCCGCGGCGAACCTCGAGCGATCCGTCGACAGGCGGGCACGGGTCCTCTCCCCAAGATGGGGTAGCGCATGCGGGAGTCGGCCTGGCGGCGTACGCGGCCTCCTAGCGTGGCGCTGAAGTAGTCCGATTCCGAGGGAGGCTCCATGCAGGTCCTCGTCACCGGTGACCGCGGCCAGGTCGGCGCCGTGCGCGACCCGCCCTTCCGTGCAACCGACCGTCAGCCACGCTCGGCGCCACGCGCCGGGGCCGTGGCCTGACGAGGGCAACCCGAGATGCGCGCCGAGCACTGGACCGGCCGTGACGTCTTCGTGACCGGGCATACCGGCTTCAAGGGGGCGTGGTTGAGTGCGCTCCTCCACAGGCTCGGGGCCCGGGTGCACGGGTACGCCCTGGAGACGCCCGGTTCCTTCCTCTTCCACCGCGCGGGCCTCAGCCGACTACTCGCCTCCGACGTTCGCGGCGACATCCGGGACCGGGATCGGTTGCGCACCGCGCTCGAGGCCTCGGGTGCTGACGTGGTGCTGCACCTGGCCGCGCAGAGCGTCGTCCGCGAGTCCTACCGCGACCCTGTGGAGACGTTCTCCACGAACGTCGACGGCGCGGTCTGCGTCGTGCTCGCCGCGCAGGCGCAGCAGCGGGTGCGGTCGTGCGTCGTGGTGACGACCGACAAGGTCTATCGCAACAACGAGTGGGAGTGGGCCTACCGCGAGGACGAGCCGCTCGGCGGTCGCGACCCGTACTCCGCCTCCAAGGCGTGCACGGAGCTGTGCACGCTCTCCCTGGCAGAGTGCTTCCCACGAGCCGGGCTGGGGGTCGCGACGGCGCGGGCCGGCAACGTGGTCGGCGGCGGCGACGCGACAGCTGACGCTCTGGTGCCGGAGCTGATCGACGCGTTCGGCGCCGGGCGGCCCGCGGAGCTGCGGCACCCCGCGGCGGTCAGGCCATGGCAGCACGTGCTGGAACCGTTGAGTGGCTATCTCACCCTGGCCGAACAGCTGCCCGGCCCCGCCCACGCGAAGGGCTGGAACTTCGGTCCGCCCACCGACCACGTGCTCACCGTGGGCGAGGTCGCCAGCGCCATGGCTCGGTCCTGGGGCGGAGACGCCGAGTGGAAGGCGGTGCCTGGCGAGGGGCCGCACGAGGCGGGCCTGCTGCTGCTCGACTCCGCCCGCGCCCGCGCCTGGCTCGGCTGGAGGCCTACGCTGGCGCCACTCGAGGCGTTCGATCTCACCGTCGCGTGGGAACGGTCGGTGCGCGGCGGCACCACGCCGTACGACGCCACGCTGGCCCAGGTCGACCACTACCTGTCGCGCCAGGAGGTCGGCGATGGGTGACGCCGCCGGCCGGATGCGGGAGATCCTGGAAGAGCTCTACCCCCTCTGCCGGAGCATCACCGGCGACGGGGTACGGGCGACTCTGGAGCGGCTGGCCGACCGGCTACCGGCCGCAATGGAGCGCAGCGAGGTGCCCTCCGGGACCCAGGTCTTCGACTGGACAGTCAACGACGAATGGCAGGCACGTGAGGCCTGGATCGCGCGGCCGGACGGCCGGCGGGTCGTCGACTTCGCCGACCACACCCTGCACCTGGTCAACTACAGCACGCCGTTCCGGGGGCGGTTGACTCGTCAGCAGCTGCTCCCCCACCTGCACACACTGCCGGACCAGCCGGACCTGATCCCGTACCGCACGACCTACTACCACCGCGACTGGGGCTTCTGCCTGAGCCACCGGCAGCTGGCGGAGCTGGGGGACGGCCCGTTCGAGGTGTGTGTCGACACCGGCCTGGCGCCCGGCCACCTCTCCTACGGCGAGGTGGTGCTGCCCGGGGAGACCACCGACGAGGTGCTGCTCAGCGCTCACGTGTGCCATCCCTCGCTGGCGAACGACAACCTGTCCGGCATCGCGGTGGCCAGCGAGGTGATGCGCGCGCTCGCGGCCCGCGACCACCGGCGGTACACCTACCGACTGATCCTCGCGCCGGGCACGATCGGCTCGCTCACCTGGCTCTCCCGCAACGCCGACGCCGTGCGCCGCGTGCGCCACGGCCTCGTGCTCACCGGGCTGGGCGGCGGCGGACCGCTGGTCTACAAGCGCACCCGCCACGGGGCTCGCCCCATCGACCGAGCCGCGGCCCACGTCGTACGCCGGCGCGGGGGCGAGCAGCGTGACTACTCCCCGTACGGGTACGACGAGCGGCAGTACAACGCGCTGGGCTTCGACCTCGCCGTCGGCCGGCTGAGCCGCACCCCGCACGGCGAGTATCCGGAGTACCACACGTCCGCGGACGACCTCGACTTCGTCACCGACGACCAGCTGGTGGAGAGCCTCGACGCCGTGCTCGGGATTCTCGACGTACTGGAGCACGACGCGGCCTACACCAACCTCAGCCCGTGCGGCGAGCCGCAGCTCGGGTCGCGCGGCCTCTACCCCACCATGGGCGGTACCGCTGCCACGGAGGCGGTGATGGCGATGCTGTGGACGCTGGCGTACTCCGACGGCTCCACCACGCTGCTGCAGATCGCCGAGCGCGCGGATCTGCCGTTCGAGGCGCTGCATCGCGCGGCCCGCGACCTCTGCGATGCGGGCCTCCTGGGCCGCTGACAGCAGGGTGATGACCTGACCGGACGGTGAGCGCTCAGCGGCGGGCGCGCGCCGGAAGCACCTTGCCGCTGTTCAGCGCCTTCCACACCCGCGGCGTGACGACGCCCTTGTCTCCGAGCTTCAGGCGCTTGCGGTAGTGCTTCACCACGCGGGCGGTCGCCGGGCCGTACGCCCCGTCGACCCGCACCTTCGGCGCGCCGAGCGCGACGTTGAGCGAGCGCTGCAACCGCCGGACCGGCTCCCCCCGCGCACCCTTCCTCAGGACCGGGGTGCGACCGTGCGCCAGCAGGGACGTCCAGGTACGTCGGTCGACGGCGCCTGTCGTTCGCAGGCCACGGAGCTGCTGGTGTTGCCGGACCGCGCGCACGGTGGCGGCGTCGTAACGGCCGCTGGTCTTCGTGGGATGCCGGTCGCCGGGAAGGACGAGGCACTGCAGTACCCGGACGAGACTGCCCTGGGCACCACGGCGCAGCGCCAGTGGCCGCGCTCTTGCCGCCGCCTGGTCGCAG
Organism: Nocardioides sp.; assembly: GCF_004803405.1. Taxonomy (GTDB): domain Bacteria; phylum Actinomycetota; class Actinomycetes; order Propionibacteriales; family Nocardioidaceae; genus Nocardioides; species Nocardioides vastitatis. The sequence goes on from NZ_SSXI01000036.1 coordinate 13,608, forward strand.
GAGGCCGGCATCGACGCGCGGCGGGTCGCGCCGAGGCTGACGAAGTTCCAGTCGATGTGCATCCGGATGCCGCCGAACTCGACCCTGGTGTCCAGTGCGTACTGGTGGACGCGGCTGGTCCGCATGAACGCCGGATCCGCGACGTACCTGGCCGGCATGCTGCCGACGCGGTCGATCCAGGCGTACCAGACCGCGTCCGGCCGGGTGTAGCCACGACCGGTGCGGCTGAGCAACGAGATGCCGGAGTTCACGTGGGAGTACACCCCGGAGCGGTAGCCGCGCCGGTGGAGCTCGTTGGTCCACTCCTCCAGGAAGGCGAGCGACGACCCACGGCACCGCGCTCGACGCGTGTCGAACGGCTCGATGTCGTAGAAGATGACCTCGCCTCGCGGCAGCCGGAGGGAACGGGCGGTCGCCGCCGCGCTGCGCGCCTCGCGCACGCCCCTGGCTCGCGCGGCGTCGTACCGCCGGTTCCGGCCCGGCTTGCCGACGATGCGGTGGTCGTAGCCGGTGCAGGACGCCTGCGGACCGACCCAGATCGGCAGCAGCCTCCACCCCGCGCGGGTCTGGTTCCTCACCCACTGCCGGCTCAGGTGTCGCTGCTCGCATGCCCGGTGGATGCCGCCCAGGTAGATCCCGATGCCGGTGAAGGGCGAGGAGAGCCTCCACCGGTCCATGACCCGCTGGCTGGGCGCCCGGCAGGCGTCGAACGCGTGGCCGCTCCAGGCCGGGCCGGCCGCCGGGGGTGGTGGAGGCGGTGGCGGCGGAGGTGCTGGTTCGGT
>NZ_SSXI01000086.1 GCF_004803405.1 Nocardioides sp.
GTCCCGAGGAGGGTGGCCCGAGCGCGACGTACCAGCCCCAGGGCGGCGACGTCGCCACGCTCGCGCGGCGGTCTGCCCGGGCGCTGGCCCAGCAGGGCGTCCGCCGCGTCCGGCTGGCGTACGACGACTCGCTCTTCACCGGCCCGCAGGCGCACCCGACGTGGGAGGCCGACTACATCCCGGACGACGTGGTCACCCCGATCACCTCCCTCTGGGTCGACCAGGGCCGCGAGCCGGGGAGCTTCGACCGGGTCGCCGACCCGGCCGCCACCGCCGCGCTGGAGTTCCGCCACGCTTTGGCCCGCAACGGCATCCGGGTCGTCGGTCGGACGCTGCGGGGCGCGGCGCCCGCAGGTGCGACGAGGGTCGGCAGGGTCTCCAGCCCGAACGTGGCCCAGATCGTGCAGCGGGTCCTCGAGTCCAGCGACAACGAGGCTGCCGAGGTGCTGCTGCGACACGTCGGGCTCGCCGACCAGGGGGACGGCTCGTTCACCGGCGGGCAGGTCGCCGTCGAGCGGGTGCTCACCGCCAACGGGATCAAGCTCGCCGGCACCGTGCTCTACGACGGCAGCGGGCTCTCCCGCGCCAACCGGATCGCGCCGTCGCTGCTGCTGGGCGTGCTGCGGCTGGCGGCGTCCCCGGAGCACCCGGCCCTGCGGCCGGTGCTGTCGAGTCTGCCCGTCGCCGGGTTCACCGGATCGCTCACCAACCGGATGGACCGTGCGCCGTCCGAGGGGCGCGGCCGGGTCCGGGCGAAGACCGGCACGCTGACCGGCGTCACCTCGCTCGCCGGCATCGCGGTCGACCTCGACGGCAACCTGATGGCGTTCGCGCTGCTCGCTGATCGGGTCCGCAAGCCGCGAGAGGGTCTGGCCCGCGTCGCGATGGACAACGCCGCCGCGAGCCTGGGTGCCTGTCACTGCGGTCGGTGAGCGATGCAGGTTTCTCAAGGTATGCAGGCGAACCCACGGTTCCCAGGGCGTATACGCCCGGGGAAGTGCCGGTTCGGCTGCATACCTTGAGAAACCTGCGCCCGCCCGACCTGCGCCCGCCCACCGGCCACACCCCCGCTCGCCACGGCCCCCCATTGGGGCCACGCCCTAGGCTTCCCGCATGACCGACCCGACCGCCGAGCTGCCCGCGATGATCGACTGGGGGCTCGCCGTCGCGCTCGGCTCCCGCATCGCGGGGGAGGGCCCGGTCGTCAGTCCGACCGAGGCGGCGGACGCGGTCGCCGAGCTCCGCGCGGGGGCCGACCGCTCGACTGGACTGGTTCGCGACTTCACCGGGCTCGACGCCCCCGAGGGCACGGCGCCGATCCTCGTCGTGGACCGTCCGGGCTGGGTGCAGGCCAACGCCGAGGGGTTCGCGGTGGCCACCCGCCCGATGGTCGAGAAGATCCTGGAGGCCAAGAAGCCCAGCGGCATCGGGATGAGGGTCGGCTCGAAGATCACCGGTGCCGAGGTCGGCGGTCTGCTGGGCTTCCTCGCGAGCAAGGTGCTCGGACAGTTCGACCCGTTCCACGAGCCGCACGGCCGGCTGCTTCTCGTGGCACCGAACATCGTCCACGTCGAGCGTGAGCTCCATGTCGACCCGCACGACTTCCGCCTCTGGGTCTGTCTCCACGAGGAGACCCATCGGGTGCAGTTCACGGCCGTGCCGTGGATGCGCGAGCACCTGTTCTCGGAGATCCAGGCGATCGCCGACTCGGTCGAGCCCACGACGCTGCTCGAAGGAGGGGTCGAGCGGATCGTCGAGGCGATCAAGGAGGGCCGCAGGGGCGGCAGCATCATCGACATGTTCAGCACGCCGGAGCAGCGCCAGGTCATCGACCGGGTCACCGGGATGATGTCCCTGCTCGAGGGGCACGCCGACGTGGTGATGGACGACGTCGGTCCGACGGTCATCCCGAGCGTCGCTGAGATCAGGAAGAAGTTCACCAAGCGCCGGCAGGGCGTCGGCACCCTGGACCGGATCCTGCGCCGGCTGCTGGGCCTCGAGGCCAAGCTGGCGCAGTACCGCGACGGCGCGCTGTTCGTCCGCGCCGTGGTCGACAAGGTGGGCATGGAGGAGTTCAACGCCGTCTGGGCCGGCCCGGAGAACCTCCCCAGCAAGGCAGAGCTGAGCGACCCCGAGGGCTGGGTCCGGCGCGTCCTGGGCTGATGGGCCTCCACCCCGCCGTCGCCGTCGTCCGTCAGGGCGTTCGCCGATCGCTGCGGTTCGCAGAGCCCGGCATGACGCTGCTGGTCGCCTGCTCGGGCGGCGCCGACTCGATGGCGCTCCTCAGCGCGACGCTCTTCGAGGGACACAAGGCCGGGCTCCGGGTGGTCGGAGCGACCGTGGACCACGGCCTGCAGGACGGGTCCGGGGAGCACGCGGCCCGCGTCGTGGCCCAGATGGCGTCGCTCGGTGCCGACGAGACCGCCTCCTCCCGGGTCCAGGTGGATCCCGCCGGGCTGGGGCCTGAGGCCGCCGCGCGCCGGGCGCGGTACGCCGTGCTGGAGCAGCTCCGCGCGCACTTCGGCGCCGAGCGCGTGCTGCTCGGGCACACGCGTGACGACCAGGCGGAGACCGTGCTGCTGGGCCTGACCCGGGGGTCGGGCGCCCGAAGCCTGGCCGGGATGCGCCGCTCCTTCGACCACTACGACCGGCCGCTGCTCGACGTGGCGCGGGCCGACACCGTGGCGGCGTGCCTGGCCGAGGGCATCGAGTTCTGGGACGACCCGCACAACAGCGACCCCGGCTTCACCCGGGTCCGAGTACGGCAGCGGGTGCTGCCGGTGCTGGAGGCCGAGCTGGGCCCCGGGATCGCCGCGACACTCGCCCGGACCGCCGACCAGGTCCGGGACGACGTCGAGGCGCTCGACCAGATCGCGCAGGCGTGGCACGACGAGCTCGTCACGGCCGAGGGCGTTCCGCTGCTCGCCCTCCACGACCTCCCCCGAGCGGTCGCCACGCGTGTCCTGCGCCTGGCGGCGCTAGCGGCCGGCGCCCGCGACGCGGAGCTGTTCCACGTCCACGTCACCGCCCTGCACCAGCTCGCGCAAGGCGCAACCAGCGGCGAGGTGCAGCTCCCCGGCCACGTCACGGCGTACCGCGACCGCTCCCACCTCCGGTTCCGGCCGACCGCTGTGTCATCCTGACGCGCATGGACGCAGCAGACGTCAGGGACGACTTGGTCGAGGTGCTGTTCACCGAGGAGCAGATCCAGGCGCGAATCGCGGAGATGGCCAAGGAGATCGACCGCGACTACGACGGCCTGGACCTCGTCATCGTCGGGGTGCTCCGCGGGGCGGTGATGGTCATGGCCGACCTGTCCCGCGCGCTCGAGACGCACGTCGAGATGGACTGGATGGCCGTGTCGTCGTACGGCTCCGGCACGAAGTCCTCCGGTGTGGTGCGGATCCTCAAGGACCTCGACGCCGACATCAGCGGTCGCCACGTGCTGATCGTCGACGAGATAATCGACACCGGCCTCACCCTGTCCTGGCTCACCTCCAACCTCAGCTCCCGTGGGCCGGCCAGCGTCGAGATCGCGACCCTGCTCCGCAAGCCGGACGCGGTCCAGATGCCGATCCGTGCCAAGTACGTCGGCTGGGACATCCCGAACGAGTTCGTCGTGGGCTACGGCCTGGACTACCGCGAGCGCTACCGCAACCTGCGTGACATCGGGACGCTCTCCCCGGCCGTCTACAGCTGACCCGCCGAGCGGGCCGGAACCCCGGAACCCTCTCGCACGTTTGACAGGGGTGGCCGACGAAGGCAGTGCCGGTTCACCATGGACCGGAGAGAATGCCTAGGTAGGCGACGTGTACCGTCGTCTGTCCGAATGCAACTGTGGGAGCGGGTAAGTCAGTGAAGCGCGTTTTCAGGGGGCCCTGGGTCTGGATCGCTGTGGCGGTCGTCGCCGTCGTCCTAGCCCTCCAGCTCCTCGCGCCGGGCGGCGGGTACGACGAGGTTCCGACCTCCCAGATGGCGAAGTACATCGACAAGGGCGAGGTCAAGGAGATCACCTTCATCGACCGCGAGCAGGCGATCGAGGCGACGCTCGACAGCGGGACCCGCGACGCCGGCGACAAGGTGATGAGCCACTACATCCAGGGTCAGCAGGAGGGCCTGATCGAGGCCGTCGACCGGCAGCTCGCCTCCGGTGGCATCGAGAAGTCGAACTCCGAGAACCCGCAGCCAAGCCTGCTCGGCTCGATCCTCGCCACGCTGCTCCCGTTCGCCCTGATCGTCCTGCTCTTCATCTTCCTCATGAACAACGTGCAGGGCGGCGGCAAGGGCGTCATGCAGTTCGGCAAGTCCAAGGCGAAGATGATCACCAAGGACATGCCCAAGACGACCTTCTCCGACGTCGCCGGCTGCGACGAGGCGATCGAGGAGCTCGGCGAGATCAAGGAGTTCCTCGCCGAGCCCGCCAAGTTCCAGGCGGTCGGCGCCAAGATCCCGAAGGGCGTGCTGCTCTACGGCCCTCCCGGCACCGGAAAGACGCTGCTCGCCCGCGCAGTCGCCGGCGAGGCCGGCGTGCCGTTCTACTCCATCTCCGGCTCGGACTTCGTCGAGATGTTCGTCGGCGTCGGCGCCTCCCGCGTCCGCGACCTGTTCGAGCAGGCCAAGGAGAACGCTCCGGCCATCGTCTTCATCGACGAGATCGACGCCGTCGGCCGGCACCGCGGCGCCGGCATGGGTGGTGGCCACGACGAGCGCGAGCAGACGCTCAACCAGCTCCTCGTCGAGATGGACGGCTTCGACGTCCGCGGCGGGGTCATCCTCATCGCCGCCACGAACCGCCCGGACGTGCTCGACCCGGCGCTGCTGCGCCCGGGCCGGTTCGACCGCCAGATCGGCGTCGACGCGCCCGACCTCGCCGGTCGCAAGCGGATCCTCGAGGTGCACTCGCGGGGCAAGCCGCTCGGCCCGGACGTGGACCTGATGGCCGTGGCCCGTCGTACGCCGGGGTTCTCCGGCGCCGATCTGGCCAACGTGCTCAACGAGGCCGCGCTGCTGACCGCCCGCAGCAACCAGAAGCTGATCACCAACTACATGCTGGACGAGGCGATCGACCGCGTCATCGCCGGCCCGCAGCGCCACTCCCGACTGATGACGGAGACGGAGAAGCTGATCACCGCCTACCACGAGGGCGGTCACGCCCTCGTCGCCGCGGCGCTGCCGGGTACCGACCCGGTGCACAAGATCACGATCCTCCCGCGCGGTCGTGCACTCGGCTACACGATGGTGTTGCCGGACGAGGACAAGTACTCCCAGACCCGCTCGGAGATGCTCGACAAGCTCGCCTACATGCTCGGCGGCCGCGCCGCGGAGGAGATGGTCTTCCACGACCCGACCACCGGCGCCGGCAACGACATCGAGAAGGCCACCAGCCTGGCCCGCGCGATGGTGACCCAGTACGGCATGACCGAGCGCCTCGGCGCGATCAAGCTCGGGGAGTCCAACGCCGAGCCGTTCCTGGGTCGTGACATCGGGCACTCGCGCAACTACTCCGAGGACGTCGCCGCGATCATCGACGAGGAGACCAAGAACTTCCTCACCGCTGCCCACCAGGAGGCGTTCGACATCCTCGTGGAGAACCGCGACGTGCTCGACGCGCTGGTCCTGGCGCTCCTCGACAAGGAGACGCTCGACAAGGAGGAGGTGGCCGAGGTCTTCACGGCCCTGCGGCTTCGCCCTGAGCGTCCTGCGTGGACGGGCTCCCCGACGCGGATCCCCTCTGACATCCCGCCGGTGGAGATCCCCGAAGAGATCCGCAGGCGGGCCCGGGTCAACGGTGCCCTCAACGGCACCGAGCCCGAGGGCGATCGCGACAGCGGCCAGATCCTGACCCCGCCGGGTCCGGGCGGTGACGTGTACGGCGGGTCGCCGGTCGCGCCGCCGACCGACCCGCAGCCCCCGCAGCCGACCACCGGGAGCTGACCTGTGATGGCCGACCCGATCTTCACTCCGCAGAGGGAGCCCGAGGACGTGCCGCCGTACGACCACGAGCGTGCGGAGGCCGCCGTCCGCGAGCTGCTGATCGCGATCGGAGAGGACCCCGAGCGCGAGGGTCTCCAGCAGACCCCGGCGCGGGTCGCGCGCGCGTACGCCGAGCTGACCGCCGGCATGCGGATGCGACCCGAGGACGTGCTCACCACGACCTTCGACATCGGCCACGACGAGATGGTCCTGGTCCGCGACATCGAGCTGTGGTCGATGTGCGAGCACCATCTGGTGCCGTTCACCGGTGTCGCCCACGTCGGTTACATCCCCGCCGAGAGCGGCAAGATCACCGGGCTGTCCAAGCTGGCGCGCCTGGTCGACCTCTACGCCAAGCGGCCGCAGGTCCAGGAGCGGCTCACGACGCAGATCGCGGACTCGCTCATGGAGCTCCTCGAGGCCCGCGGCGTGATCGTGGTGATCGAGGCCGAGCACCTCTGCATGACGATGCGCGGCGTGCGGAAGGCCGGAGCCCGGACGATCACGTCCGCCGTCCGAGGCCTCATGCACCGCTCGGCCACCCGCTCCGAGGCGATGGCGCTCATCCACAGCCCTCGCCACTGAGCACCACCGTCAGCGTCCCCTCCCGAGCCGGCGCCGGCCGCCTCCACGCGCCCTCACGGCCGGCTCGCCCTCCGTGGGCAGCATCCGCAGCACGAGGTGCTCCTTCTCGGTCACCCTGGCGGACAGCGGCCGACCCGCGCCCAGGACGTCCGGAGCCAGGGTCGTCCGGACCCGCTTCACGGCCTTGCGACCCTCCAGCACGCCGACAGCGTGCACGACGTACGGTCCAGGGGGCAGCGGGGTGCCTGCGGCGGCGCGGGCCGGGTCCAGTCGTGCGGTGAAGGTGCCGACCGGCCGCAGGGTGCCGTCGGCGGCGGCCGCGGCGCGCACCACGGTGTCCGTGGGGAGCTCCCAGGCGGCGTACGACGACTTGTGGCGGAGCACCAGGCTCAACCGGGCGTCCTCGAGATCCGGCGCGGCAGGAAGGCCGAGCCCGTCCAGTGCGGCCCTCAGGGCCGGCGAGAACGCACGCACCAGTCCTTGGGGCTCCCTGCGCAGCTCGATGCCCGAGCTCTCCGCTCCTTGCCACTGCACCGTGCCGGAGAGCGTGAGCGCCCCTTCGGCCCAGGCGGCGTCGGTGATCGTCACCAGCGGCGGGGCTCCGTCGCCGTCGACCAGGTACTCGGTGGCCTCGTCGACGTGGCCCGCCCGGAAGAGCGTGAGCGCGATCCGGGTCCGGGTCGGCATCTGCGCGTCCAGCTCCGGCGGGACGACCGTGGCCAGCAGGCGGCTGACGTGCTCGATGATCGCGGCGCGCTCCGGGCCGCCCGCCCGGGCCAGCCGCTGCCCGATCTGGGAGGCCAGGCGTACTCCTGCGTTGTGCACCAGCAGCTCGTCCCGAAGCGGCGCCCGCTCCACGGCCGACACGTGCTCGAGGAGCTTGTCGAGGTAGGCCCAGTACTCGGCGTCACCGCTGTAGTCGAGCTTCGAGCCGTCGGCCGGTGCCGAGCTGTTCTCACCGGTGTCCCGCCAGTGGTAGAAGGCGACGGAGCTGAGCACGGCGACCTTCGGGTCGTGCCGGATGACGTCGACGTTGAAGAACAGGTCCTCCCAGAGATGGCGCGGCGCCTCCGGGAACCGGATGTCGTGGTCCAGCAGGAAGCGGCGCCGGTAGAGCTTGTGCGGCGTCATCGGCAGCAGGCCCCGCAGCGGCAGCTCGCTCGCGTCGTCGAGGTCGGCGGCGAACGTGGCCAGTCCCCAGCGAGGCTGGCGGGTCCGCACCTCCTTGGCGTTCACCACGTCCGCACCACTGGCAGCACCCAGCGCGTAGGCCGCACGCAGCGAGTCGGGATAGAGCTGGTCGTCGTGGTCCATGAAGAGGACGAACTCGCCGTCCGCCTCGGTGATCCCGACGTTGCGGGGGCGGCTCGGCCAGCCCGACGGGGCGATGCGCACGGCCCGGAAGTGCGGCCGTGTCGCGCAGATCGCCCGAGCCCGGTCGAAGGTGTCGTCCGGCGAGCCGTCGTCGACGAGCAGGACCTCGAAGTCCTCCCGCGGCAGGGTCTGGGCGTCCAGGGAGGCCACGGCGTCGTCGAGACCCGGTCCCGACCGGTAGGTCGGGATCACCACGGAGACCTTCGGCACGCCCGGAGTTTAGGCGCTGCGTCGGACGAAGCCTTGAACGCCGGTGGCCGGGCTGGACACCTGTGGCGGTCGGTAGGGTTTCGCGCATGACGTCCCGGCCGCTGGTGATGGGGGTCGTCAACGTCACGCCCGACTCCTTCTCCGACGGCGGGCAGCACGCCGACCCCGAGAGTGCGGTCGCGCACGGCCGGCGGCTGCTCGCGGACGGTGCCGACATCCTCGACGTCGGTGGCGAGTCCACCCGGCCGGGTGCCACCAGGCCGCTGGTGGGCGAGGAGCTGGACCGGGTCGTGCCGGTCATCGAGGCGTTGGCCGCCGACGGTGCCCTGCTCTCGGTCGACACCATGCGCGCCGAGGTCGCGGCCCGGGCGGTCGCCGCCGGGGCCCGGATCGTCAACGACGTCTCCGGCGGCCTCGCCGACCCCGAGATCCTCGACGTCGTCGCGGAGACCGGTGCGACCTACGTGGCGATGCACTGGCGCGCGCACAGCCACCACATGCAGGAGTTCGCCGAGTACGACGCCCAGGGGGGCGTGGTCCCCGCGGTCCGCGCCGAGCTGGCGGACCGGGTCGCCGCGATCCGCGCCGCTGGCATCGCCGACGACCGGATCGTGCTCGACCCCGGCCTGGGCTTCGCCAAGCACGCTCACCACAACTGGGAGCTCCTCCGCCGGCTCGACGTGCTGGCCGAACTCGGGTTCCCGCTGCTCGTCGGCGCCAGCCGGAAGACGTTCCTGGGGCGGCTGCTGGTGGACGCGGGTGGCGCGCCGCGGCCGGTCGAAGGCCGCGAGGCCGCGAGCGTGGCCGTGACGACCCTGCTCGGCGTCGGCGCCGGCCGTGCGCCGGTCTGGTGCGTGCGCGTCCACGATGTGCGCGCCCACCGCGACGCGCTCGCGGTTGCGGCACAGTGGGCGGTCCCGACCGCTGACTCGGAGGCGAGGGACATCCTGTGACGAACGACCACACGCCGGAGCGCGGGCTCGACGAGCTGCGGATCCTCGGCATCGAGTGCTTCGCCCACCACGGCGTCTTCGACCACGAGCGTCGCGACGGGCAGACCTTCGTCATCGACCTGGCGCTCGGCGTGGACACCCGCCCCGCGGCGGCCTCGGACGACTTGCGTGACACGGTGGACTACGGAAGCCTGGTTGACCATGTCGTGGATGAGGTTTCCAGGGACCCGGTCGACCTGATCGAGACCCTCGCGCAGAGGATCGCGGACGCCTGTCTGTTGGACCGTCGTGTTGAATGGGCGCGAGTGACCGTGCACAAGCCGAACGCGCCGATCCAGACGCCGTTCGCCGATGTGGAGCTCACCATCACCCGCCGCCGCGAAGTGGCCGCGCCGGGTGACCGAACCGGAAAGGCAGAGGGCCAAGGATGACCGAGACCCCCAATCCGAACATCATCGACGCGGACACGCTCACCGGCGAGATGCGACCGATCCGCCGTGTGGTGATCGGTCTCGGATCCAACCTCGGCGAACGGTTCGGCAACCTGCAGGGCGCTGTCGATGCGCTGGCCGACACTCCCAACGTGTGGGTCACCGGCGTCTCACCGGTCTACGAGAGCCAGCCGCTCGACTGTCCGCCGGACTCCAGCACGTTCCTCAACGCCGTCGTGCTCGCCGACACCACACTGTCGGCGCACCGGCTGCTGGACCGCGCGCTGGCCGTCGAGGACGCCTTCGACCGCCTGCGCAGCGACGTCAAGAACGCGCCACGAACCCTCGACGTCGACCTGATCGCGGTCGGGGACCGACGCAGCGACACCGACGTGCTCAAGCTGCCCCACCCCCAGGCCCACGAGCGCGCCTTCGTGCTGCAGCCGTGGTTCGACCTCGAGCCGGACGCGGAGTTCCCCGGGATGGGACCGGTCGCCGAGCTGCTGGCCAAGGTCGGCACCGAGGGGCTCGTGCGGCGCGACGACCTGGTCCTCGAGTTCGAGTGAGCCGCGAGGGCCCCGCTCAGGAGCCCGACCCGCCGGAGGAGCCGGAACCGACCTCCTCCGGCTCGCTGCGACCGACGCCGCCGCTCAGCCTGGTGGGCTGGGCGGTGGTCGGCCTGGTCGTCGGCTGGGCGGTGCATCCCGTCTGCGAGCGGCTGGGCGTCGTACCGCCGCTGGTGTCGGTGGCACAGCCGCTGGCGCTGCTGCTGCTCGCCGCGATCCTCGGGTACGTCGCGTGGGCGACCCATCGCACCGTGCAGGTACGACGCGGACTGCTCCGGCCGCACCAGGCGGTCAACCGGCTGGTGCTCGCCCGCGCGTGCGCGCTGGTCGCGGCGCTGGTGGCGGGGGGCTACCTCGGCTACGGGCTGACCTGGATCGACGACCCCGCGCCCCTGGCGGAAGCGCGGATGGTCCGCTCGTTCATCGCCTCGGCGTGCGCGGCGGCCGCGGCGGTCGCGGCGCTGCTGCTGGAGCGGGCCTGCCGGGTCCGCGACGACGACGGAGCCCCATCGGCCTGACGCGAGGCCGCGCCGACGGAGACCCCTGGGGCAAATGTTGCCTCTGTGACTAGCGTGTCACGTCCGTGTCACCCCCTCCGGGGACATAACGTGAGTTCATGACTTCCCCAGTCGGCAACCGCCGCCGTCAACGGTCGACCCGCCTCGTGGTGGCCGTGCTCCTGATCGTGCTCGCGGCGGCCACCGTCGCGGGCACTGCCGTGACCGGCTCCTGGCTGTTGGTCACGGTCGCCGCTGCCGCCGCTGTCGTGCTCGGCGCGGTCGCCACCAAGATCACCCACTCCGAGCTGCTGGCCTCCCGCCGCGAGGCCGCGACCGACCGGGCCGAGCAGGCGAAGGCCTACGCCGGGCTGACCGAGGCTCGCACCGCGGAGAACGTCGAGTTCGCCGCGGACATGACCGGCAAGGTCGCCAAGCGCGACGCGACCATCGCGCGCCTGGAGAAGCGGCTGGGCGACGCCGCGGCCGAGCTCGCCGACGCCCGACGGGAGCTGGCCGTCGCC
>NZ_SSXI01000107.1:0-5360 GCF_004803405.1 Nocardioides sp.
ACACCACGGTGGCGCGGTAGTCGGCGACCCGCTCGGCGAACAGGTCGCCGAGGTCGTCGGGCCGGGCACCCACGGGCGCTCGGACCGGCTCGGGGTCCGGCTCCACGCCGGCCAGCGCGGCCCGGATCCGGCCGAGGACCTCCTCGCGTGCGGTCATCGGCCGTCCTCCTCGCCGAGAGTGCCGTTCGTACGGCGCCACCAGGCGCGGAACGACTCCCGCGGCGGCAGTGGCAGGTCCCGGGCGTCCGTCCACCCGGCACCGGGGCCCGGCAGCCGGCCGAGCGTCGTACGACGCCGGCCGAGCACCCTGCCGGCCAGGCCCGACAGCCTCTCCAGCCGACCGAGCCGTCGGCCGTCCGCGAAGGCCCACCCGGCCGACCGGAAGGCCACCGCCTCGGGCTTGGGCAGCCGGTCCTCACGGTGGCCGTCGACGACTCGGGAGCGCAGGTGCACCAGCACCTCGGGGATGTCGATCCGCACCGGGCACGCCTCGAAGCAGGCGCCGCAGAGGGTGGAGGCGTAGGGCAGCGAGTCCAGCTGCCGACGTTGCGGATCACCGACGGCTGTGTCATCGGCGAGGAGCGGGTTGAGGATGGCGCCGATCGGGCCGGGATAGACCGACCCGTAGGCGTGCCCGCCGACCCGCTCGTAGACCGGGCACACGTTGAGGCACGCCGAGCACCGGATGCACCGCAGCGCCTGCCGGCCGACGTCGTCGGCGAGCGCCCGGGTCCGGCCGTTGTCCAGGAGCACGACGTGCACCTCCTGCGGGCCGTCGCCGGGCGTCACCCCGGTCCACATCGAGGTGTAGGGGTTCATCCGCTCGCCCGTGGAGGACCGGGGCAGCAGCCGCAGCAGCGGGTCCAGCTCGGCCCAGGTGGGCACGACCTTCTCGATGCCGACGATGCTCACCAGCACCTCGGGCAGGGTCAGGCACATCCGCCCGTTGCCCTCCGACTCCACGACCACGAGGGTGCCGGTCTCGGCGACGGCGAAGTTCGCGCCCGACACGGCCATCGTGGCCCGGAGGAACTTCTCCCGCAGGTGCACCCGGGCCGCGGACGCCAGCACCGCCGGCTCGTCGGTGAGATCGGTCGGCGCCGGGTGGCCGACCTCGCCCATCCGGCGGGCGAAGATCTCGCGGATCTCGGCGCGGTTGCGGTGGATGGCCGGCACCAGGATGTGGCTCGGCAGGTCGCCTCCGAGCTGGACGATCAGCTCGGCGAGGTCCGTCTCCCAGGCGGCGATCCCGACCGCCTCGAGCGCCTCGTTGAGGCCGATCTCCTGGGTCACCATCGACTTGACCTTCACGATCTCGTCCACCGCATGCGCCCGGGCGACGTCGATCACGATCTGGTTGGCCTCCGCAGCGTCGCGGGCCCAGTGCACCGTCGCGCCGCGCGCGACCAGTGCCTCCTCGAGCTGGACCAGCTGCTCGTCGAGCCCGCGCAGGGCGCGGTCCTTGACCGCGGCGCCGGCGAGCCGGAGCTCCTCCCAGTTCTCGACCTCCTCCACCACCTGCAGCCGCTTGGCGCGGATGGTCGCCGTCGCGTGCGCGAGGTTGTGGCGCAGCTGGGTGTCGCCGAGCGCCTCGCGCGCGGCGGACGGGAAGGCCGGCATCCCGACGAAGGTGCCGGTCATGCGGAGGTCTCCGTACTGGCGAGGATCTCCGCGAGATGCATGACGCGCACGCCGGAGCGGCCTCGCGAGAGCAGTCCACCGACGTGCATCAGGCACGAGTTGTCACCAGCGACCAGCACCTCGGCCCCGGTCTCCCGGACATGACGGGCCTTGTCGGCCCCCATCGCGACCGAGGTGTCGGAGTTCTTGAGCGCGAACGTGCCACCGAACCCGCAGCACTCCTCGGCCCGGGGCAGATCGACCAGCCGCAGCCCGCGCACCGCCTCGAGCAGCTGCCGCGGCCGGTCCCCCACGCCGAGCATCCGCAGTGAGTGGCAGGTGGGGTGGTAGGTCACCCGGTGCGGGAAGTAGGCACCCACGTCGGTCACCCCGAGCACGTCGACCAGGAACTCGGTGAGCTCGTAGGTGCGGGGCGAGGTCTCCGCGACCGACTGCTCCAGCCCGGCGTCCCCCGACCGGCGCGCGACCAGCCCGTGCTGGTGCCGCACCGACCCCGCACAGGAGCCGGACGGGGTCACCACGGCGTCGTACCCCTCGAACGCGCGGACGAAGCTGCGCACCGCCGGCACCGCCTCGTCGAGGTACCCGGTGTTCACCATCGGCTGGCCGCAGCAGGTCTGCGCCTGGGGGAACTCCACATCCACCCCCAGCCGCCGCAGCAGCCGTACCACGGCCGCGCCGGTGTCCGGGAACATCGCGTCGTTCACGCAGGTGACCATCAGGGCGACTCGCACCGGTGACCACTCCTGTCTCTCACGGGGTCTCCCCCTCGATCATCCCCGTCGGGCTCTCCTTGCCGCGACCCTCAGGCGGGCACCACCTTCTCGACGTACGGCACCAGGCGCACCGGCCCGGCGAGACCGTAGCTCTGCCGGGCCGCGACCCCGTAGACCGCCGGGGTCACGACCCGCAGCCGGTTCAGCAGCGTCGAGGCGACCTCGACCTCGATCTCGTTGCGCCCGGGCACCAGGCGACGACCCAGGTCGACCGTCGGGTCGAGCGGGTCGCAGGGCGGCAGCAGCTCCCCGTTGACCCGGACCCGGAACGTGTCGTTGACCTCGCCCAGCTCCAGGTAGGCGCCGTCGTCGTCCGTCCAGTCCTCGCCCAGGTCCACGACCGTGCGGTAGCGCCCGATGCCGGAGACGTCCTCGAAACCGGACACCTTCGACCAGGCCTGGGGAGCCGTGAGGTCGGCGCGGTGGGTCACCTTGCTCGTCGCGAGGTCCTTCGGGTCGGCCGGGTCGGCCGGCTTCCAGTCCTCGAGCTCCAGGGTCCAGTCGCTGGGGACGACGGGCGGGCGGACCCGGGACACCGTCACCGTCGCGGTGGTGCCGTCGGACCGGGTCACCTCGGTGGTGCCCGCCGTGATGGTGCGCAGGGCGGCGTTCGCCCCGCGACGCACGACCTCCTGGCCGGCGGTCGCGACCGGGTGGACGGTGCGCTGCACACCGGCGCCCGGACCGGCGAGGACGACGATCGTCGACTGTCCGGGGACCAGGTCGACCCGCACCCGGACGCGGTCGCCGGACCGCTCGTACGCCGGGACCCGACTGACCTGACCGGTCCAGGCGTCGAACAGCCACGGGACGGAGGCCCGGTCGGTCGCCGTCAGCCAGACGTCCTGCCTCGCCGGGCTGAGGCGGCGGTTCTCGGCGTGCCGGGCGTTGGCGAGGTAGTACACGTCGACGTCACCGAGCACCCGCCGCACGTGCATGACGGTCGACTCCGGGTGCTCGACGTCGCGGGTGACACCGAGCGCGGCGAGCGCGCTGCCGACCTCCGCCTCCGGGACCGTGCGCGTCGTCGGCAGCGCCGCGATCCTCCCGACCAGCTCCCGCACCTCGGCGACCGCGGCCTCGTCGGTGCGACCCACCGGCGTCACCTGCGACCAGTCGCCGATCAGCACGATCGGCAGGCCGGACCGGCCCAGCTCCAGGATCCGGCGGGCGGCCCGCAGGTCCAGGGTCACCGCGTTCCCGCGCAGGGAGTCCGGGCCGACCACGAGCGCCTTGTACGACGGCCCGTCGGGTGCCAGCCGACCGCCGCGCACCTGGGCCTGGTCGAGCTCGAGCAGCGCGGCGTCGACGAACGCGTGCGACCAGCCGAGCTTGGTGCCGTTGTTGGTGATCCACTGCGGGCCGATGCCGGTCGACGCCCAGCCCTTGTGCCGCCAGAACGCGATGTCGTACTTCGGTGTGCCGGTCTGCAGCAGCAGCTGGGTGCGGGCCAGGTAGGCCGCGATGCCGGGGATGTGCTCCCACTGAGGGGTCCGCGGGCCCCAGGCCTCGCCGAAGCCGATCGCGCCGTTGTAGTACGGCGAGAACGCGGCGAAGCCGGGCCAGGTGACGTCCGGCGCCTCGGCATGGGGGAATCCGTGGATCATCAGCTGGTTGACCCCGGCCGCGAAGATGCTGTTGATGGTGAACAGCGCCTGGTTCTGCGCGGTCGGGCTGACGCTGTTGGCGCCCCAGGTGGTGTTGTAGGCGGCGCCGTTGTAGCAGATCGCCTCGCAGGAGAGGAGCTTCCCGCCGGCCATGTCGCGCCCGGACGCCATGATCCGGTAGTCGTCGAGGTTCTTGAACCCCAGCGACTCGGTCTCGGGCACGTCGACGAGCGCCGAGTGCTGCATGGTGTCGGTCTCGAGGCCGTAGGGCTGGACCCGCAGTCCCATCCCCAAGGTCCTCGCGAACGCCCGGATCGGCTCCAGGTGGTGAGCGAGGTAGAGGTCCGAGAGCACCTGGTTGTAGTCGTCGCGCACCTGGTTGGTGCGCAGGCTGTCCGCCGTGGCCGGGTCGGCGGCGGCGAGCACGAACTGGTACTTCTCCTGCTTCTCCAGCACGACCGGAAGCCAGGGGCGCAGGTCGTAGCCGCGACGGGCGCGGAACTCCTCGAGGAACGCGGGCGTCCAGATCGTCGCCTCGGTCTCGATCTCGAGGGAGTCCTCGAACAGGTAGCCGCCCGCCGCCCGCAGCAGCGCGCGCATCTCGCCGTCGAGGATCCGGTCCTCCCACAGGTCGGTCACGGCCTGGGCGCCGCGGGCGCTGAAGTGGTCGACCACGTAGGCGCGGGGCGCGGTGTGCGGACCCGCCTCGGGCTCCTGTCCCGACCCACGACGCCAGGTGGCGAACAGGATCCAGGTCGCGCCGGACGGCTCCGAGGGTGCCGTCCAGGTGATCCGGTCCCCCACGACGGTGTCGGTGAGGTCCACCCACGAGTCGGGGTCGAGGATGGTGCTGGTCACCGCGCCCCTCCGGTCGCGGACGACGCCGGTCATCCGGTGTGCCTGCACCGTCACCAGCACTGAGGAGGTCACCGACGACGCCGCCTCCACGACGGGATGCGGCAGCGCGGCGTCGTACGTCGTGCCTGCGGGGACCTCGGCCTGGCCGTGCACCAGCTCGGTGCAGGCTGCCTCGTCGTCGGGGGTGATCGTCGGGACGGCGGCGGGCCACGACGGCCCGACCGTCAGGTCGATGCGCACCTCGCGCTTCGTGGCCCGCGCGAGCGCGGCCTTGACCCCGGCCACCCACGACGGGGTCCCCCAGCCGTGCCTGGCGACGTCGATGGCGATGTTGCGCGCGCGGAGGCTGTGGGTGACGTCCGCGATCTCCAGCACCCCGAACCCGGCGTCGGCGACCTGGTCCACCTCACGGGCGATCTGCGCCGGGTCGACCAGGCCGTGCGGCCACCACCAGCGGAACCCGGCGGCCGTCGCGGTG
>NZ_SSXI01000107.1:5396-33888 GCF_004803405.1 Nocardioides sp.
CGTGGCGGCGGCGCCGAGGCCCGCCGCGGCGGCGCCGAACAGCGTCCGACGGTTGATGCGCGTTCCGGGGGTGGGTTCGTTCACGGGTGGGTGTGGCCTTCCGGGAGGGGGTGCGGGGAAAGATCGGGAGCGGGTCAGAACACGCGGGACTCGACGACCGCCCAGTCCACGCTGTCGCGTGGCTCGTAGCGGCGGACCTCGTAGGACCGACGGACCAGGGCGCGCATCGCGGCCAGGTCGGGCAGGTCGGCGCCCAGGGCTCGGCCCTGGACCAGGACGTTGCCGAGGGCGGCCGCCTCCACGGGGCCGGCCAGCACCGGGAGCCCGCAGGCGTCGGCCGTGAGCTGGCAGAGGATCTCGTTCTGGGACCCGCCGCCCACGACGTGCACGACCTCGACCGGGACGTCCGCGAGCTCGGCCGCGGTCCGCACCTGGCGACGGTAGGCCACCGCCAGGCTGTCGATGATGCAGCGGGTGATCGCGACCGGGGAGTGCGGAACCGGCTCCCCGGCCTCGGCGGCGAGCGCCGCGATCCGCTCGGGCATCGGGTCCGCAGCGGAGCTGGGCACGAGCAGCCGGGGGTCGTTGATGTCGATGACGGTGCGCTGCGGGTCGAACTCGCCGGCCTGCGTGATCAGCGAGCGCAGCTCGACGTCGCGGAACCGACGGTCGCTCCACGAGCGCAGCGACTCCGAGAGCACCCAGAGGCCCATCACGTTCTTGAGGAACCGCGTGGTGCCGTCCACACCCAGCTCGTTGGTGAAGTCGGCAAGCCGGGCAGCCTCGGTGAGCACCGGCTGGTCGAGCTCCAGGCCGACCAGGGACCAGGTCCCCGACGAGATGTAGGCGAAGCGGCCGGTCTCCGCCGGCACGGCGACCACGGCCGACGCGGTGTCGTGCGACCCGACCGCGACCACGGGCACGTCGGCGGTGAGGCCGAGCTCCTGCGCGACGTGCGGGAGCAGCGGACCGACCATCGAGCCCGGGTCCCGCAGCGGCGGCAGGATCCCCCACGGAATGCCGAGCCGTCGGGCGATCTCGGTGGCCCACTCGCCCGACCGGGCGTCGTACAGCTGGGTGGTGGAGGCGTTCGTCCGCTCGGCGCCGATGCTGCCGGTGAGCCAGTAGCCCAGCAGGTCGGGCAGCAGCAGGAGCGTCTCCGCCGCCTCGAGCGCGGCCGTCCCCCGCGCGGCGGCCAGCTGGTAGATCGTGTTGAACGGCAGCTGCTGGATGCCGGTGCACGCATAGAGCTCGGCCGCCCCCACCTCGGCGGCGACCTTCGCGGCGAGGCCGTCGGTCCGCGGGTCGCGGTGGCTGAACGGGTTGCCCAGGAGCTGGCCGTCGCGGTCGAGCAGGCCGTAGTCGACGGCCCACGAGTCGATGCCGATCCCGTGCAGCGGTCCGCTGCGGGCCACCTCGCGGATGCCGGTCAGCACCTCGCGGTGGATGCCGAGCACGTCCCAGAAGTACGACGACCCGACCCGGACCGCTCCGTTCGGGAACCGGTGCATCTGGTTGATCTCGATGCCGCTGGCGCTGATCCGTCCGGACATCACCCGCCCGCTCGTCGCCCCGAGGTCGACGGCGGCCACGCGGACCGCGGTCCCTGCCCCCTGCTGCGCTGTCACCTCAGCCATCGCTCAGCGGAGGAACGCGGCCGCGACCCCGGCGTCCACCGGGACGTGGAGGCCGGTGGTGTGCGTCAGGTCCGGGCCGCAGAGAACGAACACGGCGTTGGCGATGTGGTCGGGCAGGACCTCCCGCTTGAGGATGGTGCGCTGGGCGTAGAACTTGCCGAGGTCCTGCTCGTCGACGCCGTAGACCGCGGCCCTGCTGGCGCCCCAGCCGCCGGCGAAGATGCCCGATCCCTGAACCACCCCGTCGGGGTTGATGCCGTTCACCTTGATGCCGTGCTCGCCCAGCTCGACGGCGAGCAGCCGCACCTGGTGCGCCTGGTCGGCCTTCGCGGCGCCGTAGGCGACGTTGTTCGGGCCGGCGAACAGCGAGTTCTTCGAGGAGATGTAGACGATGTCGCCGCCCATGCCCTGCTCGATCATCGCCCGGGCGGTCGCTCTGGAGACCAGGAAGGAGCCCTTGGCCATCACGTCGTGCTGGAGGTCCCAGTCGCGCTCGGTGGTCTCCAGCAGCGGCTTGGAGAGCGAGAGACCGGCGTTGTTGACCACCAGGTCGACGCCGCCGAAGGCCAGGCATGCCGCCGCGACCATCGCCTCGACGGCAGCCTCGTCGGAGACGTCGCCGGCCACGCCGACCGCGACGTCGGGCCCGCCCATCTCGGCGGCGGTCGCCGCCGCCTTCTCACCGTCGAGGTCCGCGATCACCACGCAGGCGCCCTCGGCGGCCAGCCGCTTCGCGGTCGCCTTGCCGATGCCACTGGCGGCACCGGTGACCAGCGCGATCCGGGTCGCCAGCGGCTTGGGCTTCGGCATCCGCTGGAGCTTGGCCTCCTCCAGCGCCCAGTACTCGATGCGGAACTTCTCCGCCTCGTCGATCGGCGAGTACGTCGACAGCCCCTCCGCGCCGCGCATCACGTTGATCGCGTTGACGTAGAACTCCCCCGCCACGCGGGCGGTCTGCTTGTCCTTGCCGAAGGAGAACATGCCGACCCCGGGCACCAGCACGATCAGCGGGTCCTTGCCCCGGATCGCGGGCGAGTCGGGGGTCGCGTGTCGGTCGTAGTAGGCCTGGTAGTCCTCGCGGTAGGTGACCGCCAGCTCCTGGAGTCGCGCGATCGAGTCCTCGACCGAAGCGGTCGCGGGCAGGTCGAGCACCAGCGGCTTGACCTTGGTGCGCAGGAAGTGGTCGGGGCAGGACGTGCCCAGCGCGGCCAGCCGCGGGTGCTCCGCGTGCGAGAGGAAGTCCAGCACCACGTCGGAGTCGGTGAAGTGGCCGACCATCGGGCGGTCCGCGGACGCGATGCCGCGGATGGTGGGGGCCAGCGCTGCGGCCTTCGCGCGACGCTCGGCGTCCGGCAGGGCGTGGTACCCCTCGAGGGCGGGGCCGAACGGCTCGGCCTTGCTGTGCTCGGCGATGTACGACGCGGCGGTGTCGATGATCCACAGCGAGTTGGCCTCGGCCTGATCGCTGGTGTCACCCCACGCGGTGATGCCGTGACCGCCGAGGATGCAGCCGACGGCCTGCGGGTTCTTGTCCTTGATCGCCGCGATGTCCAGGCCGAGCTGGAAGCCGGGCCGCCGCCAGGGCACCCACACCACCTTGTCGCCGTAGATCCTGCGGGTGAGCTGCTCGCCGTCCGCGGCGGTCGCGATCGCGATCCCGGAGTCGGGGTGGAGGTGGTCGACATGGGGAGCGTCGACCAGGCCGTGCATCGCGGTGTCGATCGACGGGGCAGCGCCGCCCTTGCCGTGCAGGCAGTAGTCGAACGCGGCCACCATCTCGTCCTCCCGGTCGACGCCCGGGTAGACGTCGACGAGGGCGCGCATCCGGTCCAGGCGAAGCACCGCGAGTCCGGGCTCGGTGAGGGTGCCGAGGTCGCCGCCGGAGCCCTTCACCCAGAGCAGCTCGACGGGCTCACCGGTGACCGGGTCGGTCTCCGTGCCCTTGGCCGAGGTGTTGCCGCCCGCGTAGTTGGTGTTCTTCGGGTCGGCGCCGAGGCGGTTGGACCGGGCGATCAGCTCGGCCGCTGCGGGGTTGGTCATGATGCCTTTCTCGATCTTGTGCGATCTGCTGTGGGCGTGGCGTGAGGGACTCAGGTCCAGGAGAGCTGGTTGCCGCCGACGCGGCTGGCCTCGATCTCGGCCTGGTAGCCGGACTCGGCGTAGGCCCGCATCGGGTCGCCCGGCAGGCCGCGCTCCTCGCGCCAGCCCGCAAGGTCGGCGCGCACGTCGGTGTAGAACGCGTCCATGAGCACCTGGTGCGCACCGAGCACGTCGCCGGCGTCCTGGGCCGCCGCGAGGGCGGCGCGGTCGACGAGCAGCGCGCGCGCCGTCATCTCCTGGACGTTGAGGACCGAACGGATCTGTCCGGGGATCTTGTCCTCGACGTTGTGGCACTGGTCGAGCATGAAGGCCACCTCGCTGTGGCCGTCGGGGTTGGCCGGTCCGTAGCCGCCGCCGCGGATCACCTCGAAGAGGATCCGGAACAGCTGGAATGGGTCCGCGGCACCGACGATGAGGTCGTCGTCGGCGTAGAAACGGCTGTTGAAGTCGAACGAGCCCAGCTTCCCGAGCCGCAGCAACTGCATGACGATGAACTCGATGTTGGTGCCGGGCGCGTGGTGGCCGGTGTCGAGGCAGACCATGGCCCGGTCGCCCAGTGCGGCCACCTGGGCGTACGACGTGCCCCAGTCGGGGACGTCGGTGTGGTAGAAGGCCGGCTCGAAGAACTTGTACTCCAGCACCAGCCGCTGGTCGTCCGAGATCCGCTCGTAGATGGCCGCGAGCGACTCGGCGAGCCGGTCCTGGCGACCGCGAAGGTCGGCCTGGCCGGGGTAGTTGCTGCCGTCCGCGAGCCAGATCTTGAGGTCGCGGGAACCGGTCGCGTCCATGATCTCGATGCACTCGAGGTGGTGGTCGATCGCCTTGCGCCGGATCGTCGGGTCGACGTGGGTCAGGGCGCCGAACTTGTAGTCGTCGTCCTGGAAGGTGTTGGAGTTGATCGTGCCGAGTCGCACCCCGTGCTCCTCGGCGAACCGCCGCAGTGCCGGGTAGTCGTCGACCTTGTCCCACGGGATGTGGAGCGCGACCGTCGGTGCGAGTCCGGTGAACCGGTGCACCGTGGCCGCATCGGCGATCTTCTCCTCGACCGACCGCGGGGTACCGGGGGTCGCGAAGACCTTGAAGCGGGTGCCGGAGTTGCCGAACGCCCACGAGGGGAGCTCGATGGCCTGGCCCTCGAGCTGGGCCGCGATGGCGGCGAAGTCGGTCATCGTCAGTTGCTCTCGTGTCGCTGTTGGTCGAGGTTGAAGACCTCGCGGAGGACGACGAACCCCTGGTCGGGTGCGCCGCCGTTGATGCCGGTGAAGAACGGCGCCATCTCGGCCTGCCACCGGGCGTTGACCTCGGTGCGGGCCATGGCGGCCTGGGCTGCGGTCAGGTCGTCGGACTCGACGTACCCGACGAGCAGCCCGTCGTCCCGCAGGAACAGGGAGTAGTTCCGCCACCCGGTCTCCGCGAGGGCGTCGAGCATCTCGGGCCACACGGCCCGGTGCCGCTCGACGTACTCGTCCATCCGATCGGGACGGACTTGGAGGGTGAAGCAGTAGCGGGGCATCCCTGTTCCTGCGGTCTCGGAACGACGATCAGAAGTCGAAGTCGTCGATGTTGGACTCGTCGTAGACGAACGGGTCGCCGAGGAGGACCTCGCCGTTCGCACCGACGGTGTACTCGCCGAGCTCGCCGGCCTCGAAGGTGTCGCCCTCGTCGCCGTTGATCTCGCCGTCGATCAGCGCCTTGGTGGCGTACGCGGACAGGTAGCCGAGGTCCTCGGGGTTCCAGAGCGCGAACGCCGTGACGGTGCCGTCCTTGATGTAGTCACGCATCTGGTTCGGGGTGCCGAGACCGGTCAGCGCGACCTTGCCCTTGTACTGCGAGTCCGACAGGTAGCGGGCCGCGGCCGTGATGCCGACGGTGGTCGGCGAGATGATGCCCTTCAGGTTGGGGTGGGCCTGGAGGAGCGCAGCGGTCTTGTCGAACGACGTCTGGTCGTCGTCGTCTCCGTAGACGGTGTCGACGAGCTTGATGTCGGGGTGGTTGGCGGCGAGCTCCTCCTCCATCATCTTGATCCAGGCGTTCTGGTTGGTGGCGTTGGCGGCCGCGGAGAGGATCGCGATCTCGCCGGAGCCGCCGATCTGCTCGGCGATCAGGTCGATCTGGACCTTCGCGATGCCCTCGGCGCTGGCCTGGTTGATGAACAGGTCGCGGCAGTCCGGCTCGGTGTCGGAGTCGAAGGTGACGACCTTGACGCCGGCGTCGCGCGCCTCGTTGAGGGCGTCGCAGATGGCCGTCGGGTCGTTGGCGGAGACCACCAGACCGTCGACGCCGCGCTGGGCCTCGGTGTTGATGAACTGGACCTGCGAGTCCGGCGTCGCGGTGTCCGGGCCGACCTGCTTGTAGGTGCCGCCGAACTCCTTGATGGCGTTCTCGCCTCCGGCGTTGCTGGTGTCGAAGTAGGGGTTTCCGAGGTTCTTGGGGAGGAAGGTGATGGCCGCGCCGTCGCTGCCTCCGTCTCCCTCGTCGTCCCCACCGCAAGCGGTCAGGCCGAGGCTGGCGGCGAGTGCCACCGCGGCCAGGGCGGTGAGTCGCCGACTCTGGATCTTCATCCTTGTTACCTTTCGTCGAACCGGGTCAGGACTGCGACCGCTTGCCGGTGCCGTCCGGCCGGGGGCGAGTCGCCCACGGCCATCTCCTCGCCGAGCGCAGACCCGAGGCCCAGGCAAGGAAGCTGGTGGAGATCACGGAGAGCACGAGCAGCACTCCGATCACGATGTTGATCTTGTTGACCGTCTCGCCCTCCAGGCGCATGGCGCTGGAGATGACGCCGATCAGCAGGACGCCGGCGATCACACCGTGCAGGGCGCCGCGGCCACCGAAGATGGAGACGCCGCCGAGCAGCACGGCTGCGATGACCTGCAGCTCGAGCCCGGTGGCGTTGTCGCCGCGGGCGCTGCCGTAGCGCAGCGTGTAGTAGATGCCCGCGAGCGCCGACACGGCCCCGGTGAGGGCGAACAGGAACAGCTTCGTCCGCTCCACGTTGACGCCGCTGAACCGGGCCGCCTGGTCGTTGAGGCCGATCTCGTACACACCGCGCCCGAAGGAGGTGAAGTGGAGCGTCAGCGCGAACACCACGATCAGCACGGCGATCGGGATCAGGACCATCGGGTAGGAGCTCTCCTCGACGATCCGCTCCTTGACCAGGTCGGTCCACTTCTGGGGGAAGTCGGTGATCGCGGTGTCGCCCAGCAGGCCGACGGCGATGCCGCGGTAGAGCGCGAGGGTGCCGATGGTGACCGCGAGCGAGGGCAGTCCGACGTAGGCGACGAGGAACCCGTTGAGGAGACCGGCCAGGGTCCCGACGGCGATCGCCAGCAGGCCGGCGACCGGGATCGAGAGCCCCATGTCGACGTGGAAGATGCCGACCAGGACGCTGCTCAGCCCGACGATGCTGGCGACGGACAGGTCGATCTCGCCAGTGATGATCACCAGCGTCATCGGCAGCGCGATCATCAGGATCGGCGCCATGTCGAGGAACAGGTAGTAGAGCGTCAGCGGGCCGTCGAAGGCCTCGATGTTGACCGTCGACCAGGCGAAGACCGCCACGAGCAGACCGATGATCGCGGCCTCGCGGTTGACCAGGAGCCGGGCGACCAGCGGCCGCGCGTACGGCCGGTAGCTGCGCTGGCTCTCGGGCGTGGTGGGAAGAGTCGACGTGCTCATGAGGCGGTCCCATGGTCGGATCGGGGCGAGGACGTGGGCGGCGCGGGCGTGCCGGGCGGTGAGCCGTGACCGGGCTCGAGCTCACGGGCCACGGCCAGCCGCCGCTCCTGCCGGGTCGAGAGCACCCGGTCGAGGACGATCGCGGCGAGGATCAGGGCGCCCACGACGGCCCGCTGCCAGAAGTCCTGGATGCCGAGCACCGGGAGGGCGCTGTTGATCGTCACCAGCAGGGTGGCGCCGATCGCGGCGCCCCACACGGTGCCGCTGCCGCCGAAGATCGCGACGCCGCCGATGACCGCCGCGCCGACCGCCTGCAGCTCGATGTTCAGGCCGGCGTTGGAGCTCACCGTGCCGTAGCGGGCGACGTAGAAGGCGCCGGCGAGTCCGGCGAGCGCGCCCGAGAGCACGAACGCGAGGAGCACCCGCCGGGTGACGTTGAGGCCGTAGAGCGTCGCGGCCCCGGGGTCGGAGCCGATCGCGTACAGCTCGCGTCCCGAGCGGGCCGTGTGCAGGTGGTAGCCGACCACGGCCAGGACCACCAACGCGATGATCGTCAGCACCGGGATGCTGAGCAGCTGGGCCGTACCGAGGTCGAGGAATCCGTCGGGGATGTCGCTCGCGGTGACCCGGTCGCTGCCGGCCCAGGTGAGGAAGATGCCGCGGTAGACGTAGAGCGTTCCCAGCGTGATCACCAGCGCGGGCACCTTGCCGAAGGCGACCAGGACGCCGTTGACCAGGCCGAGCGCGGCGCCGAGCCCCACAGCGGCCAGCACGACGACGGGAGCAGGGAGTCCGGTGTCGATGAACAGTCGGCCGGTGAGGTAGGCGGTGAGCCCGAGGGTGGAGCCGACCGAGAGGTCGACGTTCCGGGTCACGATCACCACGGTCTGGCCGACCGCGAGGAGAATCAGGATGCTCGGGTTGACGAGCAGTGAGCGCCACCCGTCGGAGCCGAAGACGAAGCTGGAGCTCTTGCTGGCCGTGACGACGATGAGCAGCAGCAGCACCAGGCCGACCGCGAGCTCGCGGGAGCGCAGGACCGTGGCCAGCAGGCGCTGGGTCGGGCTGAGCTCGCTGGGGTGGACCTCGATCGCGTCCGGCGCCGGGTCCGAGCCGAGGGTCATGCTCATGCCTTCACTTCCTCTGTGGACGCCGACGCGGGGTTCCCGACCATCGGCGTGATGCCGGACGAGCCGGTGGCGGCGCGCATGACCGCCTCCGCCGTCGCCTCCTCACGGTCCAGCTCCGCGGTGATCCGTCCCTCGTGCACGACGAGGACCCGGTCGGCCATACCGAGGACCTCGGGCAGCTCGGAGGAGATCATCACGATCGCGAGTCCCTGTCCGGCGAGGTCGGACAGCAGTCGGTGCACCTCCGACTTCGTCCCGACGTCGATGCCCCGGGTCGGCTCGTCGATGATCAGCAGCTTCGGCTCCGTGGCGAGCCACTTCGCGAGCACGACCTTCTGCTGGTTGCCGCCGCTCATGGTGGTGGCGGGCATGTCGAGCGCGTTGGTCTTGACCTCGAGCCGGGCGGCCCACGGTCCGGCGGCCCGGTTCTCCGCGCGGGTGGTCAGGAAGCCCAGGCGGTCGAGCCGGCCGCGGATGACGGCGGCGACGTTGCGGGCGATGGTGCCGTCGACGACCAGGCCCTGCTGGCGCCGGTCCTCCGGGACGAACGCCATGCCGGCCTCGATCCCGGCGCGCGGGCGGCCCGGGCGGACAGCCCGTCCGAGCATGCGGACGCTGCCGGCGTCGTACGCGTCGACGCCGAAGACCGCGCGGGCGATCTCGCTGCGGCCGGCGCCGACGAGTCCGGCGAGGGCGACGATCTCACCGGCGCGGACCTGGAAGCTCACATCGTGGAAGACGCCGGTCCGGTTGAGCCCCTCGACGTCGAGGACGACGTCGCCGACCGGGGCCGGGGTCTTCGGGAACAGGTCGGTGACCTCGCGGCCGACCATCCGGGCGACGATCTCGTCCACCGTCGTGTCCACGATCGGGTCGGTCGAGACGTACTCGCCGTCGCGCATCACGGTGACCTCGTCACAGAGCGCGAAGACCTCCTCGAACCGGTGGGAGATGAAGACCAGCGCCCGGCCCTCGTCGCGCAGGCTGCGCGCCACCGCGAAGAGGCGGTCCACCTCGACGCCGCTCAGCGCCGCGGTCGGCTCGTCCATCACGAGCAGTGCCGCGTCGAGCGAGATCGCCTTCGCGATCTCGATGATCTGCTGGTCGGCGATGGAGAGGCCACGCGCCGGGCGGCGGGGGTCGATGTGGACGCCGAGCCGGTCGAAGAGTGCGGCGGACCCGTCGTACATCCGCTTCCGGTCGATCCGGCGCGCCGGGCCCAGCGGCTGACGGCCCATGAAGATGTTCTCGGCGACCGAGAGGTCGGGGAAGAGGGTCGGCTCCTGGTAGATCACGGCGACGCCGGCGGCCTTGGACTCGCTGGTGGAGCCGAAGTCGACCTCCTCGCCCTTGAGCCGGAACTCACCCGCGTCGCGCTGGTGGACTCCGGCGATCACCTTGACCAGCGTCGACTTGCCGGCGCCGTTCTCGCCGACGAGCGCGTGGATCGAGCCGGGCCGCACCTCGAGCGTGCCGCTGCGGAGCGCGGCGACCGCGCCGAAGGACTTCGCGACGTCACGCAGCTCGAGCGTCAACGGGCTGCCGCTCGGGTCGGACGGGCC
Organism: Nocardioides sp.; assembly: GCF_004803405.1. Classification (GTDB taxonomy): domain Bacteria; phylum Actinomycetota; class Actinomycetes; order Propionibacteriales; family Nocardioidaceae; genus Nocardioides; species Nocardioides vastitatis. The sequence continues at coordinate 15,501 of NZ_SSXI01000107.1, forward strand.
AGACATGTCGCTCCTTGACATTGGGCGTTGAAAGGTTTCAACTACGGATTGCAGAAACGTTAAGTGACTGCTGTCACATGCGTCAAGGACCTGCGGTGGACGATTTTGAAACGAATCAACCGTGGTCGCCGTGGGACGCTCAGCCCACCCCACCAAACAGGAGGTCACGTGGTCACCGAGGCCGAGGCGTCACTGCCGCGCGAGCGCTCCCCGCGCCATGTCTCCGTGAAGGACGTCGCGGCCGCGGCCGGGGTTTCGGTCGGGACCGTCTCGAACGTCCTCAACCGTCCCGACAAGGTGCTGCCGAGCACGCTCGAGCACGTCCTCGGCGTGATCGACGAGCTCGGGTTCGTGCGCAACGACGCCGCCCGCCAACTGCGGGCGGGCACCAGCCGCTCGGTCGGGATGGTCGTGCTCGACGTCCGGAACCCGTTCTTCACCGACGTCGCCCAGGGCGTCGAGGCGCGGCTCGGCGAGCAGGGCCGTCCGCTCATCCTGGCCAACTCCGGCCAGGACGAGGCCCGCGAGTCGACGTACCTGGACCTGTTCGAGGAGCAGCGGGTCAGCGGCCTGCTGATCACGCCTGTGGGGCAGGTGCTGCCCCGGCTGCGCCGGATCCGCGACCGCGGCACCGCCGTGGTGATCGTGGACCGACGGGTCGGCTCACGGGAGTTCTCGTCGGTGTCCGTCGACGACAAGCTCGGCGGTCGGCTGGCCGCTCAGCACCTGGTCGACGTCGGGCGGCGGCGGATCGCCTTCGTCGGCGGCCCCCGCGGACTGAACCAGGTCAAGGACCGCCTCGCCGCCGCCGAGATGGTGGCGTCCGCGAGCCGCGGGGTGGCGCTCCGCTTCGTGGAGACGGCCACGATGGATGCCGACGCCGGCCGGCGCGCGGCCGAGGACCTGCTCAAGCTGGATGGCCGCGAGCGGCCCGACGCGATCTTCGCCGCCAACGACCTGATCGCACTCGGCGTGCTCCAGGCACTGACGCTCGCCCGGGTCCGGGTGCCCGACGACATCGCCATCGTCGGCTACGACGACATCGACTTCGCCGCGTCCGCGGCGATCCCGATCACCTCGGTCCGACAGCCTCGCGAGGGCATGGGCCAGGTCGCGGCCGACCTGCTGCTCGACGTCATCGCCGACCCCGCGCGCCGGGTCCGGCACGTGGTGCTCGAGCCCGAGCTCGTCGTACGCCGCTCGACCGCGGGCTGACTGTCTCGTCCCACCAGTCACGTGACCCGGCCGGTCCGGGCACTTCTGGGGTGTTGCAACGGCCGGGAAGTGCAGGAATCACCGGTTAACCGGCGATTCCTGCAACCCCACTCACAACCCCAGATCCCGCCCGATGAGCTCCTTCATGATCTCGTTGGACCCGGCCCAGATCTTCGTGACCCGGGCGTCCCGCCAGGCGCGGGCGACGCGGTACTCGTTCATGAACCCGTACCCGCCGTGGATCTGGACGCAGTGCTCGAGGACCTCGCCCTGCACGTCGCTGGAGTACCACTTGGCCTTGGCGGCGTCGACGGCGGTGAGCTCTCCCTTGGAGTGGGCGAGCACGCACTTGTCGATGTAGGCCTCGGCCACCTCGATCCGGGTGACCAGGTCCGCCAGGAGGAACTTGATGTGCTGGAAGGTGCCGATCGGCGCCCCGAACGCGTGCCGCTCCTTGGCGTACTGGATGGTTTCCAGCAGGATCTGCTTGGCGTGGGCGACGTTGGCGATGGAGCACGCGAGGCGCTCCTGCGGGAGCTTCTGCATCATGTGGATGAAGCCCATGTTGAGCTCGCCGATGATCTCGGCGTCGGTCACCCGGACGTTCTCGAAGAACAGCTCGGCCGTGTCGGACTCCTCCATGCCGACCTTGTCGAGCTTGCGCCCGCGGGAGAAGCCCTCCTTGGTCGCCTCGATGCCGAAGAGGGTGATGCCCTTGGGGCCCTTCTCCGGGTCGGTGCGGACCGCGGTGACCACCAGGTCGCAGGAGTAGCCGTTGGTGATGAAGGTCTTCGAGCCGTTGATGACCCACTCGTCGCCGTCCCGGACGGCGGTGGTCTTCAGCGCGGCGAGGTCGGAGCCGCCGGAGGGCTCGGTCATGCCGATCGCGAGCAGGATCTCGCCGGACGCGACGCCCGGGAGCCATCGCTCCTTCTGCTCGTCGGTGCCGAGCTCGACGATGTACGGCGCCGTGATGTCCGCGTGGATCCCGTGGCAGGTCGGGTAGGCCGCACCGACCTTGGCGAGCTCCTCCTGGAGGACCGCGTTGAAGCGGTAGTCGCCCGCCTCGGCACCGCCGTACTGCTCGGGGATCTCGAGGCCGAGCAGTCCCTGCTTGCCCGCCTCGAGCCAGAACTCGCGCGGCAGCGCCTTGTCGGCGATGTGCTGGTCGGTGTGGGGCAGGACCGAACGGTCCACGAACTCCTTGACGGACGCCCGGAAGGCCTCGTGGTCCTCGTCGTAGATCTCGCGCTTCATGGGCAGGACTCTACTGGCTGGTAGCCACGCTGAAGCGCCCGGGCGGACGCCGGCTCGCGGTCGTCGGCGCCCGCCCGGGACGGTCTCAGCGGAGGCGCCGGATCAGGATGGCCAGGTCCGAACGCACCACCCTCCGGTGCACGGGGACTCGGATCCGCCCGGCGACGTCACGCGCCCTGACCAGGGCGGCCGCCGCCTGCCGGTCGCGCCCCCTCCTGTCCAGCCGTGCGGCCGTGGCCAGGTGGGCGAGGATCCGCCGCTCCACCCTGCGGTTCATCGAGCCCTGGTCGGCGAACCGCTGGACGAGGGTGCGGACGGCGGCGATCGAGGTGGTGACCCGGAAGCGGACCCGCACGGTGGTGCTGTTCCCCGCCTCATCGGTCGCCGTCACCGTCAGGACGTTGCCGCCCACCGGGAACCGCCACAGCTCCAGCCGGCCCTGGCCGACCGTGCGATGGCCGATCGTGGCCACCACGCGGTCGACCGGAGATCCGGTCGGCGTCGCCGTCCACCCGAGCGTCGGCTGCGCGGCGTGGCTGTACGTCCGGCCGGCGACGAGCCCGGTCACCCGCAGCACCGGCCCGGTGGTGTCGGTCACGGTCACCGTCACGCTGCCCGCCGCCTCGACCAGGCCGGCCGCGTCGGTGGAGCGGTAGGCCACCACGTGGTCACCGGGCGCATCGATCCGCACCGGCGCGTCGTAGGCATGCCAGGCGTTGTCGTCGACCTTGACCTCGGTCCCGGCCACGCCGGACGCCCTGTCTTCGGCGGTGAGGGTCACCACCTTGGTGTCGCCGTCATCGGTGACCGTCGGCGTGGTCTGCGGCGCGTCCCGGTCGAGCCTCACCCTCGTGGTCGCGGGCTCAGCGACGTTGCCGGCCTGGTCCGTGGACCGGTAGCCGATCACGACCTCACCGTCGGCGGCGCCGGCAAGGTCGACCGGCGTCCCCTCGTACGGCGTCCACGCGCCGCCCCCGATCCGGTACTCGGTCGAGTCCACGCCGCTGCCGTCGCCGTCGTCGGCGGCGAGGGTGAAGGAGGGCGCCGACACGTACCAGCCGTTCTCCCCGTCCGCATCGCTGGGGTCCAGGGTCAGGGCGGTGGTCGGGGCGGTGGTGTCGTCCTCCTCCGCGTCGAGGTGGAAGTAGTCGAACTCCACCACCACCGGCTCCTCCTGGGAGGGTCCGATCGCCATCAGGCCCAGGGACTCAAGCGGCCTGTCGAAGGTGATTCCGGAGCCGATCGGCGTCCAGTTGGTCCCACCGTCACTGACCTCGGGCACGTACTGGTTGCCGGTCTTGGTGACCCGGAGGTACCAGTACCCGCTCTCGGTCGAGTCGGCGATGTTGAGGTTGGAGCCGCCCGAGATCGCGCCGTTCACCTCGCGGCCCGCCTCGGCCCGCAGGTCGAGTGCAGCGCCCGGCGTGTTGTAGGCGACCACGTCCGTCTTCACGTAGTTGTTGTCGTCGGCGTACATCAGCAGCCCGGCGAGCTGGTACCGGTGCTTCAGCGGTGCCTTGAACCGGGTGGTCGCGACCCAGTCACCCTCCGGCGCGTCCTGGAGGATGAAGTTCCGTGGCGAGACCGGGTTGTTGCCGTCGATGTCGCCGGGCTGGGTCGTGATCCTCAGGTGACCGCCTGCGACCTCCTCGGTCGCGGAGTGGTAGCGGACCGACTCAGCCCACCGGCAGCCGTCGAGCCGGGCGCCGTCGAACTCGTCGTTCGGATCGACCTCGGTCGCCTGCGGCTCCGGGGCGAACCGGAACCAGTCGGCCTTCGCCACCGCCCGCGTGGTGCCGAGGTCGCCCGCGGCCATCACGCCGATCCGCGCATCGGGCTTGAGGGCCAGCGAGCCGTTCAGGCTCGTCCAGGCCGCCCCGTCGGTGGAGTACGCGCCGGTGAGGGTGCCGCCGGTGTTCACGAGCCGGAGGTTCACGGTGGTCGGGAAGTCCGCCGGCACAGCAGGTGCCGCCGGGGTGGTCCGGGACCCGTTGTTCTCCGTCTGGAACTCGATGATCCGGCCACCGGCCTGGGTCCGCACGAACGCCAGCTTGTTGTAGTTGTTGTCGTTCTGGTGGACCACGATGCCGGCCCACTGCCAGTGCGAGGTGTGCGCCAGCTCGACCTTCGTCGTGGCGGTCCAGTCCCCTGCCGGGACCGGCTGACCGGCGAAGCTCACCGGGCCGGTCTCGTCCTCGTTGATGTCACCGGTGGTCACCGGGAGGTTGAGCGTCCCCCCGGACTGGGTGATCGGGGATCCGGCCGCGTACCGCAAGCCCCACTTCGGGCTCATCGACGCACCGTCGAACTCGTCCGAGAGCGGTCCGGTCGGGCAGGACAGCGGGTCGCTGATCGGCTCGGGCGCAGGATCGGTCGGGTCGGTGTCGACCGTGAACTGCGAGAAGTCCGCGCTCTTGGCGGCTGCCTCGTGGGACATCTCGAAGATGCCGATGTCCTGCGTGGCTGCTGCGCCCGGCAAGGTCAGCTTGGTGCCGACCTGGGTCCACGTCGTCCCGTTGTTGGACCAGGCCGCCGAGTAGCCGCCCTCGTCACGCCGCAGCTTCAGCCACTTCGGCGTACCGCTGGTGCCGCTCTGCACCGAAGAGTCGAGCTGGCCGTTGCCGTTGGTGTCGGTGAGGAACTCGATCCCGCCGCTGGGTCGCAGTGCGACCATCGCGTAGCCGGGCGAGACGCCGGGCAGCGTGATGTCGTTGCGGACCATGATCCCGGCCTTGGCGGCGCCGTGGGTCATCGTGTGAGCGTCGACCCGGACCACCGCCTCCCACTTCTCGTCCGCGGCGCCCGGGTGGAACAGGGTGCTGTACTGGTCGATGGCCTGCCAGGTGTCGTTGCCGGCACCGGTGATCCGGAACTGACCGGGACCGAGCTTCTCGAACGCACCGTTGACGTTGGTGAAGGGCTGGAGCGCCCCGAACAGCTCGCCGACCTGCGCGACCGAGACTCGCGAGGTGGTGGTCCTGCCGTCGTTGTCGGTCGCGACGGCGGTGAGGTGGTAGAGGTCCTCCTCGGCCGGGGTGCGCCAGGTGACCTCGTACGGCGCGGTGTCGTCCTCGCCGATCTTCGTCTCACCGACGAAGAACTCCACCGTGGCGACGGTACCGTCCGCGTCGGAGGCGTCCGCGGTGACCTGGACGTCGGTGTCCGGCTCGAGCTGGACGCCCTCCTGCGGCGCGGTGATCGCCACCTGGGGTCGCGCGGCGGGTGAGGAGCCCTGGCCGAGCGCCTCGAGGAAGTTCAGCCTGACGGCGGGCCCCGGGAACACCACGTAGATGTTCCTCGAGTCCGCGCCGAGCTCACTGACATCGACCTTGACGTCGCGGTATGCGGTGCCCGTGGCGGGCACGTCGATCGTGGCCAGGAGCTCGCGGTCGGGTGCGCCCTGGCGTAGCTCGAGACTGCTGGCGGCGGCGGCCGAGACCCGCAGCGCGAGCTCATCGACACGGTGGAAGCTGACCGGGTCGAAGCGCACCCAGGCGCCGTCGCCGCCGACGACCACCTGGCCGCCGCCCGCCGGGTCACGGCCCGGCGCCAGGGTGGCGTTCTCCGACTTGGCGTCGAAGAACTCCGCCTGCCTCAGCTTCGGGAACACCACGGTGGTCGCTGAGCCCGTGAGCGGGTTCGCGCCACCCTCACCACCCTTGTCCTGGTAGCGGGCGTCGATGGCGAAGAAGATGTTCTCGTCCGGCGCGTGCCCGCCGAGGCTCGTCGGCGTGGAGCCGGTGAGACCGGACAGCGGCTGGGTGTGGTGCGCATGGTCGTCGTGGCCGAGCGCCGGCTGGATGACCACGTCATCACCGCTGACCACGCCGTCCTCGGGGTCGGTGACCTGGACCTCCCACGAGATGTCGTCGCCGAAGTCGAAGAACGAGCCACTGGGCGGCAGGTTGAACTCGACGGTCGGTTGGGTGTTGCCGACGGTGATCGCGACGGTGGTCGTGCCGTCCTTTCCGTCGGGGTCGGTCACCGTGAGCCGGGCGGTGTGGACGCCCTTCGTCCCGTAGGTGTGGCTCGCGGTCGCCGTGGTCGCGTCGACCGCACCGTCGTCCTCGAAGTCCCAGGCGTAGGCCAGCTCGGCGCCCTCGGGGTCGCTCGACGCACTGCCGTCGAACGCGACGGTCAGCGGTGCGTGGCCCGACGTGGGCTCGGCGGAGATCGAGGCGACGGGCGAGCGGGACCCCTGGATGTAGTCGATCCGATGCAGGCCGGAGTTCGGGTTGTCACGCCCGAACCCGCCACCCCAGTCCAGCACGTAGAGCGAGCCATCCGGACCGAACTTCGAGTCGATGGGTGCCAGGAACTGCTCCTGCGGGAGGAACGGGTTCACCTTCTCGACAGCACCCCCGGGGGCCGTCGATCCGGCGTCCTCCTTCAGCTGGACGTTGTACATCTTGTTGCGCGCCCAGTCGTAGAAGAACGGCTTGCCGTCGAAGGCCGCGGGGAACTTGGTGTCGGACTCCAGCGACTCGTCGTACTGGTAGAACGGGCCGCCCATCGGCGCGAGGCCGCCGCCCTGGTTGATCACGGCGGGGACCGAGCTCCGCTTGTAGCCGTAGAACATGTCGGCCGGGCGCGCCGGTGGGAGGTTGGTCAGACCGGTGTTGTGAACGCTGTCGTTGACGGGATTCTGGCAGTCGAAGAAGTCCCCCACGATCGGCGGGTTGTTCGGCGTGCTGCTGCCGTAGTCGACGTCGCGGAACGGCTCGTTGTTGCCCATGCACAGCGGCCAGCCGTAGTTGCCGGGCGCTTTGATCAGGTTCCACTCGGCGATGCCGGCCGGCCCGCGGGTCGCCGGCGCGTCGGTGCTGTTGTCCGGGGAGTAGTCCGCCATCCCGATCCACCCGGTCTCCGGGTCGATGGAGAACCGGAACGGGTTGCGGAAGCCCATCGCGTAGATCTCGGGCCGCGTCTTGTCTCCGGCGTCCGCCGACTCGGGGAAGAGGTTGCCCTCCGGGATCGTGTATCCGGAGCCGTCGGGTTTCGGCGTGATCCGGAGCAGCTTGCCCCGCAGGTCGTTGGTGTTCGCCGAGGTGGCGCGGGCGTCGTGGAAGGTCCCGTTGCGCTCCGAGAGCGGGGCGTAGCCGCCGGACGGCTCGGAGTGCGGGTTCACGTCGTCGCCGACACCGAGGTAGAGGTTCCCATCGGCGTCGATGTCGAGACCGCCGCCGGTGTGGCCGGGCTCGTCGGGCAGCCGACGCGCCGGGACCTGGAGCAGGACCCTCTCCGTGGCGCGGTCGATGGTGCCGGTCCCGTGGTCGTAGGTCAGACGCGACAGCCGGTTGACGAAGTTGGCCGGGTCGGTGTCGTCCGGGCTGGCCGGCGAGTAGTAGATGTAGAGGTGCCCACTGGTGGCGAAGTCGTTGGCCAACGTGATGCCGAGCAGGCCGTCCTCGCCGCCCGAGTAGACGGGAATGGTGATCGCGGTGCTGGTGGTCTGGCTCTTCGGGTCGTAGACACGGATCTGGCCGCGCACCAGCTCGGTGAGGAAGACCTTGCCGTCGGGCGCCACGTCCATGGCGAACGGCGCTGAGGTGTTCTGGTCGAGCGGGACCTTCTCGTAGTTGCCCCACACCGTGCCGCCGCAGTCGCCGGGCTCGAGGCCGGCGACGTACTTCACGCCGCCGACGAGGTGCTCCTTGAACTTCGGCTCGTCGAAGTGCGACGGGAAGTGACCGAGCGCGGTCGCCCAGAAGCGACCGCCCTCGTAGGGCTTGCACCAGCTGATCGGGTGGTCGTAGCCCATGGTGCCGCCCTGGTACGTGGTCTCGTCCATCGTGGCGAGGATGTGGGCGGTGCCGCGGACGTTGTTGGAGAAGTTGTACCACTCGTCGCTGCGCTGCCACCGGGTCTCGGCGAAATGGTCGGTCGAGGGGTGGTCGTGGTCCTCGATCCGTACGACGCCCGGCTGGCCAGGGTCGGTGCCGGTCGGGGCGTGGCCGGGCATGAGAGAGCCCACCATCTCGTCCCACCATGCGTAGTTGCCCCGCATGTCGGTGGCGTTGTGGACCGCGGCGATGCCGTTGCCGGCTGCCATCCAGCGCTCCATGGCGGCCTTCTCATCGGCTGTCCACGGGTCGCCGTTGATCTGGAAGGCGACCATCGCGTCGTAGGACGAGAGGCCCTCGTCGGTGAACACGCCGGTCGAGTCGTTCACGATCGTGGCGTCCATGCCCGCGGCCTCGAGCGCCGCCTCGAGCTTGGGCGCGCCCTGCGCGATCGCGGCATCGTGCCAGGGGCCGGCCGGCGCCTCGGTGAAGATCAGGATGTGGCCGTGATCCTCATGCGCCTGGGCAGGCCCCGGGACGGCGGCACCGACGGTGGCGGCGAGCGCGACGGCGACGGTCGAGGAGAGGAATCGGAAGGAAGTTCGGCTGAAGACGGTCATGACGCTCCTGGAGCAAGGGCGAGAGGGGGTGACGCACGTCACGCTCGAACCTAAAGAGACTTTTGACGCCCGTCAAGCAAAAGTTGCAGTGGAGCGCTCAAAAGCCGCCGTCTCCTTGTCCGAAGTGCCGCTCGGGCACGCCGACAGGCGCGTCGACGACGCAGCCCTAGCGGTCACGACGAGGTCGCGCCGCGGATCAGCTGGCTCGCGATGTAGAGGTGGCCGTCCTCCGCGCCGTGCGCGTCGACCGCTACGACATGCGCAGACTCCAGCGATGCCCGGGCCCGCGCCTCACGGGTGAACCGGCGCCGGAAATCCGGGGCGTGCGCGAAGAGCGGTGCGATGACCTTGAGCGCCACCTCGCGGCCGAGGTTCTCCTCCCTGGCTCGGAGCAGCTCGCCCATGCCGCCCTGGCCGGGCTGCTCCATGATCCGGAACCGACCGATCCGGGCACCCGGTGCGGGGTAGCCGGAGGCCAGGGACGGGGATACACGACTGTTCTGCCCGACTGGTCAGGCGCGGGTTGCCACCTTGGTCGACTCCTCGGCGGACGTGGTTGGCCCGGCGTCGTACCCCTCGCGGAAGCCGAAGCGCTCCCACCAGCGGGCCAGGGGGCCGGGGGCCCACCAGTTCCAGCGGCCGAGCAGCTTCATCGTGGCCGGCACCAGCAGCGCCCGGACGACCGTGGCGTCGACCAGGATCGCGACGAGCATGCCGATGCCGATCATCTTCATGAACACCACGCCGCTGAGGCTGAAGGCACCGATGACCACCGCCAGGAGGAGCGCGGCGCTGGTGATGATCCGGCCGGTCTTCTGCACGCCGGTGGCGACGGCGAGGTCGCTGTCGCCGGTGGCGTCCCACTGCTCGCGCACCCGGGACAGGAGGAACACCTCGTAGTCCATCGAGATCCCGAACAGCACGGCCAGCATCACGATCGGGTTGGTGAGGTCGAGGAACCCCTGTGGCGTGAACCCGAGCAGGTCGGCGAGGTGGCCGTCGCTGAAGATCCAGGTGACGACGCCGAACGAGGCGGTGATCGACAGCGCGTTCATGATCACCGCCTTCACCGGCAGCACCACGGAGCCGAAGGCCAGGAAGAGCAGCAGGAGCATCACGCCCACCACGATCAGGCCCATCAGCGGCAGGTGGTCACCGACCGACTCGGCCAGGTCGACCGTGTCCGCGGTCAGCCCGCCCACCAGCGCCTGGGTGTCGCCGGGGCTGTCGATCGTGCGCAGCTCGCGCACGATGTCCTGGGAGCGCTCGCTCTGGCTGTTGCCCTCCCACGCCGCCCGGAGCAGCACGGTGTCGCCCTCGCTCGCGACCGGTCGCACGTCCACCACCCCCGGCACCCCTTGGACCTGGGCGGTGTACGTCGCCACGTCGGCCTCGCTGGCGCCCTCGAGCAGCACGTTGGCGGTCGACCGCTCCGGGCCGAACTCGGTGTTGAGCCGCTCGGACGCCTCGTGCGAGGGGGTGTCCGCCGGCAGCACGCGGTAGTCGACGCTTCCCCACTTCACACCGAGGAACGGCGACGCCACGGCGAGGAGTACGACGACCACGGCCGCGGCGACGAGGACCGGACGCCGCATCACCGCTCCGGCGAGGCGTGCCCAAGCGCCGTGGTCGGACTCGACCGGGGTCGAGCGCTGGAGGAACGGGATCCGGACCGAGTCGATCCGCTTGCCGAGCAGCGCGAGTGCCGCCGGCAGCACGGTGAGGGCGGCCACCATGGCGATCAGCACGGCCGCGATGCCGCCGTACCCGATCGACTTGAGGAAGGTCTGCGGGAAGACGAGCAGGGAGCTCATCGCGGCGGCCACGGTGAGCGCCGAGAACGCCACGGTCCGTCCGGCGGTGACCATGGTCCGCACCAGTGCGCGCGCCGTGTCGTCCGGCGTCAGCGCGATCTCCTCGCGGAACCGGGAGACCACGAACAGGGCGTAGTCGATCGCCAGGCCCAGCCCGAGCAGGGTGATGATGTTGGGGGCGAAGATCGAGACCTCGACGGCCTCGTTGAGGCCGGCGATCATCGCGCGCGCGCCCAGGACCGCGACCACGCCCACCAGCACCGGCATCAGGGCCGCGACGACGCTGCGGAAGATGATGAGCGACAGGATCAGGACGATCGGCAGGGAGACGATCTCGGCCCTCAGCAGGTCGGTCTTGGTCTCCTCGTTGACGTCGGTGTAGACGGCGTAGGCGCCCGCGAAGGCGGTGTCGAGGTCGCTCTCGGCGATGGCCGGCTCGAGCTTCTCGAAGGAGTCGAGGAAGTCGTTCTGGGACGCGCCGTCCAGCGACACGTAGACCGCGGTCGCGTGGCCGTCCTTGCTGAGCATCGCCGGGTCCTGGGTCTCGTACCAGGTGTGTGCGGTCGCGACGACGTCGTCAGGGACCTGGGCCAGCGTCTGCTCGACCTCGGCCCGGAACGCCGGGTCGCTGACCTCCAGGTCGTCGCTGGTGAAGATCACGATGGTGTCGACGGACTGGTTGCCGAAGGCGGCACGCTCCAGCTCCAGCTCACGCGACGACTCGCTCGCGGGGTCCTCGAAGCCACCCGAGGCCAGCTTGTCCTCGAGTCCGACACCGGCCACGGCGGCCGCAGCGGTGATGCCGAGCCCGACCAGCAGCACCACCAGGGCCCGGCGCACGATCAGGGCGCCCCATCGCTCGATCATCGTGACTCCTCCGAATGACATCGGTGAAACTGCATCAGTTTCGTGAACACTGTTAACCGTAAACGGTGTAAACTAAACGCGTCAACCCAAATTCCCCCCGGCTTCCGAGGAGTCCCGTGCCGCACCTTCGCGTGCCTGTCACCCGCCGCGAACGCCAGCGAGAGGCGACCTACGACGAGATCGTCGCGGTCGCCGCCGACCTCCTCGACGAGGGCGCCGACCTCTCGCTACGGGCGGTCGCGACCCGGATGGGAGTGACCGCACCCGCCCTCTACCGGTACGTCGCCAACTACCAGCAGCTCGTCGACCTGGTCGCATTCGAGCTGGACAGGGCAGCGACCGCGGAGTGGAAGAAGGAGGTGGAGCGCTACCCGGAGACGGACCCCGCCGCGCGGCTCACGGTGGGCTGCGTCTGCTTCCGGCAGTGGGCACTCTCGAAGCCGCGCCAGTTCGCGCTGGTCTTCGCGAACCCGATCGCTGCGGCGGACACCGAACGCCGCGAGCTGCTGACCATCTCGACGTCAGGCCACTTCTTCACCGACCTGCTCTGGCAGATCTGGGAGCTCTACCAGTTCCCCTACCCGAGCCTGGACGAGCTCGACCCCGTGATCCAGGACGCCGTGCTCAACCCGCTGATCCCAGCGAAGGCGGAGCACATCCCACCCGAGGACCGAGGGATCCTGTGGCTCTACATGCGGTCGTGGTCCGCGCTCTACGGCGTCGTGACGCTCGAGTCCACCGGCCACTGCGACCCGCGGGTGATCGAGAGCGGCCAGCTGTTCCGCGCGACGCTCCTGGACTGGCTGGAGCCGCTCGGCCTGGACGGCGAGCGGGAGCGGCTGACCCGGATCCTCGACGAGGAGATGTCCCGGCACCGGTCCTCGGACGGCTAGCCCGCCAGGACCTCGCGCACCCACGCCGGGACGAGGTCCCCCGCGCGGCCGTGCCGGGCCTCGTGGAAGAGGTGGCTCCCCTCGCTCGGCTCGAGATTGAGCTCGAGCGTGCGGGCGCCGTACATCAGTGCGTGCTGGACGAAGCCTGCCGCCGGGTACACCGCCCCGGACGTGCCGATCGATACGAACAGGTCGGCCTTCGACAGCGCTGCTGCGATCCGGTCCAGCTCGTAGGGCATCTCCCCGAACCAGACCACGTCCGGCCGCAGGTCTGCGACGCCGCAGCCGGGACAGCCTGGCTCGGAGACCAGCTCGCCGTCCCACGCGTAGCGCCCGCCACAGGTTCGGCACAGCGCCTTGAGGAGCTCGCCATGCATGTGTAGGACGTGCCGCGAGCCGGCCCGCTCGTGGAGGTCGTCGATGTTCTGGGTGATGACCAGCAGGTCCTCGCCGACGGCCCGCTCCAGGTCGGCGAGCGCCTGGTGCGCCGGGTTGGGCGCGACCCCGGCCAGGGCGGCGCGGCGGGCGTCGTAGAAGCGCTGGACGGTCGGCCGGTCGCGCTCGAAGGCCTCCGGTGTCGCGACGTCCTCGACGTGGTGCCCCTCCCACAGCCCGTCGGCGTCGCGGAACGTCGGCACGCCGCTCTCGGCGGAGATGCCGGCACCGGTGAGTACGACGAGCTGAGGCACGGCGCCCACGGTAGTGGCCCCGCGGGGCGGGTCTCGCCGGTCGAGCATGTGGCCCTCCGCCCGTGCTCGACGCGCCCCGGTCAGCGACCGGTGCTCGAGGCCCACGGCAGCGCGGCGGCACGGCGGACGTTGGCCAGCTGGTTCGGCGGTCGAGGCGGATCTTGCCTGTCGCCCCGTAACTTCGCGTCCGGAATGGGTACCGAACCGAGAACTTCGAGGAATCGAGGAGGGGTGAGCATGGGAACCTGTGAGGTCTGCGGGAACGACTACGACAAGTCCTTCGAGGTGATTGCAGCGGGGGATCAGCACACCTTTGACAGCTTCGAGTGTGCGATCCACAAGATGGCGCCTGTCTGCGAGCACTGCGGATGCTCGGTGATCGGACACGGCGCCGAGGTGGACGGGCGGTTCTACTGCTGCGCCCACTGCGCCGGCGCTGCCGAAGGTTCCGTCCAGGTCAGGGATCGCGCCTGACCCGCGGGCTCGCAGCCGAACAATGGTGAGCCGCAGCCGCCGACGAGCCCCCGGTTGCCGCGATGAAGATGTCGCTGATGGCGAGACCGTAGGCGCGGCGGTCATCTCGGCGTGCTGCGAGAAGCTCCAGGAGGCGCCGGGGTAGCCGAGGATGAGGGTCTTGCGGTCGACCCGGCAGGGCGGGCCTGCAGCGGCCGGACCAACTCCTCCGCGGCATTCCGAGGCGCGAACAGATCGTCGCGATGTTCCCCAGCCCCAGTCGATCCCAGCCTTAGTCCGCCGGGCGGTACAGGGCCGTCATCCGACCTTGCGGATCGAGCCGCGCCAGAAGTGCGTCCCCCAGCTCTGCAAGCTGGCGCACCTGCTCGGGAGTGAGCCCGCCGATGACGTTCTTGCGCACGTTGGCGACGTGTCCGGGCGCGGCCGCGACCACAGCGCCCCAGCCCGCAGCGGTAAGTCGGGAGTTCGTGGCGCGCGCGTCCTTGGGACACGGGAATCGCTCCACCAGCCCACGCTCTTCAAGCCGTCGTACGACGTGGGAGAGCCTGGGGAGCGTCGCGCTGGTCCGCTGGGCGAGCGAGGTCATCTGCAGAGTGCGCTCCGGTGCCTCCGAGAGCATCGCAAGGACGACGTACTCGTAGTGACTCAACCCGGCGTCGCGTCGCAGCTGCGAGTCCAGCACGCCAGGCAGCAGCTCCGTGATCGCGATCAGCCGCAGCCACGCAGCCATCTCGTCTGCGTCGAGCCAGAAAGCATCCATGTTCCCATCCTATGCCAATAGTTGACGCGACAACCGTCCCCGACCTAGGGTTAGTTGAAGCAACAACCACCCTTCTCGGAGAGCCTCGACATGGCAGACCTCAGCACTATCGGCAACGGCAACACGGGACAGGCGATCGCCGCAGTGGTGGGGCGGGGCAGGCACACCGTCCAATTCCTCGGCGTGTCCGACGCCCCGACCACGGCCACTGGCGACATCGCCGTGCTCGCCGCGCGCCCGATGCCGAGTGGTCGCGAAGGCCTGGGGCACCCCGCACCCATGGCTTGACACCCGGCTGAACCGCCGCGTCGTCATGGCCTTCGGCCCGCGCGACACCGAGGAGCTCGAAACCATGGCCGGCATCGTGGCGGCCAGCCACACCTACGCCACCGCCGACTGACCCTCCCGCGCCGCAACGGTGCAACACACCGGCGCACAACCATCCGCACCACATCACCAACGAAGGAAGCAGATGAAGCTCGGACACCCCCTCCCGACACCCGCCGTCGACCTCGGCCTGCTGCTGGCCCGCGTACTGATCGGCATCGTGTTGATCGCCCACGGCTGGCAGAAGTTCGCCACCTACACCCTCGACGGCACCGCACAGTCCTTCGACCTGATGGGCGTGCCGGCTCCGCAGGCCGCCGCAGTCTTCGCCGCCGTGGTCGAGCTCGCCGGCGGCACTCTCCTGCTCGTTGGACTCCTCACGCCGGTCGCCGCCGCACTCGTGGTGCTCGACATGCTCGGCGCATTCTGGTTCGCCCACCGAAGCGCCGGCGTCTTCGTGGCCGACGGTGGCTGGGAACTGGTCGCCGTGATCGCCGCGCTCGCGGTCGCCGTCGCAGCCGCCGGCCCGGGTCGGGCAAGCCTCGATCACGCGATCGACCGGAAGATCGCCGCCTGACCCAGCGCCCAGCGACGTCGTCGAGGCCGCAGCAGCATTGCCTGCCGCGGCCTCGACGCCATCCGAGGACTGGTGGCTGGACGCGAACACGTCGGCCTCAGCTCTGGGCCGCTTCGCACACAATCAGCGGCTCAAAGCAAACGGCCATTGAGGCCACTTCGAGTGCGCAAACACTGCGGACTGTCTGTGGACCCGGGGGCGCGGTCCAAGGGCTCTGGCCTGCGGAGACCCCGATTCAGTAGTACCAGGGGTAGGGCGACCAGTCCGGCTCGCGCTTCTCCAGGAACTGGTCACGCCCCTCCTGCGCCTCGTCGGTCATGTAGGCCAGCCGGGTCGCCTCG
This sequence comes from Nocardioides sp., assembly GCF_004803405.1. Lineage (GTDB taxonomy): Bacteria > Actinomycetota > Actinomycetes > Propionibacteriales > Nocardioidaceae > Nocardioides > Nocardioides vastitatis. The sequence goes on from NZ_SSXI01000107.1 coordinate 31,118, forward strand.
CCGGCGAAGAGCTGCTGACCGACGAGCCCGTCGTCGAGCAGGTTGAAGGAGTACTTGAGCATCCGCTGGGCGGTCGGGCTCTTGCCGTTGATGATCCGGCCCCACTCCAGGGCGGTCGCCTCGAGGTCGGCGTGCGGAACGGCGCGGTTGACGGTGCCCATCCGCACGCCGTCCTCGGCGGAGTACTCCTCGGCCAGGAAGAAGATCTCGCGGGCGAACTTCTGCCCGACCTGGCGGGCGAGGTAGGCCGATCCGTAGCCGCCGTCGAACGAGCCGACGTCGGCGTCGGTCTGCTTGAACCTGGCGTGCTCAGCACTGGCCAGGGTCAGGTCGCTGACGACATGGAGGCTGTGTCCGCCACCCGCAGCCCAGCCGGGGACCACGCAGATGACGACCTTCGGCATGAACCGGATCAGCCGCTGGCACTCCAGGATGTGCAGCCGAGCGAGCTTGGCCTTGTCGATGGCGCTGGGCTCCTCGGCGCCGGTGTCGGCGCTGCGGTCCCGTGACGGTTGCTGCGCAGCATCCTCGACCTCCGGAAGGGCCTCGTACTGGTAGCCGGCCTTCCCGCGGATCCGCTGGTCCCCACCGGTGCAGAAGCTGCGCTTGCCGTTCTTGGCGCTCGGCCCGTTGCCGGTGATGATCACGCAACCCACGTCGGCGCTGGTGCGCGCGTGCTCGAGGGTGCGGAGCAGCTCGTCGACGGTGTGCGGCCGGAACGCGTTGAGCACGTCGGGTCGGTCGAACGCGATCCGCACCGTGCCGTGCGCCTTCGCGCGGTGGTAGGTGAGGTCCGTCAGGTTCCCGAAGCCCGGCACCTCGTCCCAGGACTCGGGGTCGAACGTCTCCGACACGCCTTCGATCGCACTCATGGACCCGAACGCTAGCCGCTCCTGTGCATGAGTCGACCGGCAGTATGGCGCGTCGGAATAGCGACTGCGGCCCTCTCCTTCTAGCGGCATGACACTTCAGGGCGAGTACGAGCCGAGCACGGCGCAGTGGGTCCGGGACCAGGTGGCGGCGTACGAGGCCTCCGGCGGTCGTGAGGCGAACACCCTCCGCAGCTCCCGTGACCCGATCGTGGTGATCACCTCGGTCGGTGCGAAGTCCGGCAAGCTCAGGAAGAACCCGGTGATGCGGGTCGAGAAGGACGGCAGGTACGCCGCGGTGGCGTCGTACGGCGGCCGGCCGGATAACCCGACCTGGTACGCCAACTTCCTCGCGCACCCCGTGGTGGACCTACAGGACGGACCCGAGCCGAAGCCGTACGCCGTGCGTCTCGCCGAGGGTGGGGAGCGGGCGGAGTGGTGGGACCACGCCGTCAGGACGTGGCCGACCTACGCGTCGTACCAGGAGAGGACCGACCGCGAGATCCCGGTGTTCATCCTGGAACCGATCGAGGACTGACCGGCGACCCCCGTCTCGCCGGGCAGGACCTCCCAGCTCGGCGGCTGGAAAGTCCCAACTCGCGCCTGGGGAAGTCCCAACTCGCGGGTCAGGCGTTGGCGATGGTGACGGCCAGACCGCACAGGTGTCCGAGGCGGGCGATCTCCGACTCGGCGAACTCCGGCCCGCCGCGGCGGCCGATCACGACGATCTCGTTGCCGTCGAGGCGGGCGGCCGCGAAGAGGGTGACCTCGCCGTCGGGGGACTCGAGGCGCTGCGGCGCCTCGATCTCGACGAACTCGAACTCGTCGGGCGCCGCGCTGGTGCCGTAGACGACGCCCTTGGCGCGGTGCACCCGGGCACCCCAGTCCGCGCGGAACGTCGCGGGCAGCAGGTCGACCAGCTTGTCGAACGCGGTTCCGGGCGAGGCGGTGAGCTCCTCGACCGCCTCAAGGTCCATGACCAGGTTCCCGCCGGCCGGGTAGCGGCTGACCCACAGCACCTCTACCCCGTCCAGCGCGCTGCACGCCGAGACCACGGAGTCCGGCATCATGCCCTGCTCCAGCTCGAGTAGAACGTCGTCGACCGCGGTGCCGTCGCTGCGCTTCTCGACGATCTCGATCGCCTCGATGTCACCGCCGGCCATACCGATGGCCGTCGCCACGCGACCCAGCGAACCAGGGACGTCAGGCAGCTTCACGCGCAGCAGGAACGGCATGATCCTGACACTAACCCGGCTCGGTTTCGCGCTCGTTGCAGGCCCATGCGCTGGGCGCGGCGACGAGGTGCTACGTGCCCGAGAGGCGTTGCCGCAGGCCCGTCGCACGCTGGGCGGTGGTCGCGACAGCGGCGCGTACGGCGGCCTCGGAGCCGACGACGCGCACGCTCTGCTGGGCGCGGGTGACCGCGGTGTAGAACAGCTCACGAGTCAACAGCGGGGAGTCGGGATCGGGCAGCAGCACGGTCACGTCGGCGGCCTGGCTGCCCTGGCTCTTGTGCACCGTCATCGCGTGCAGCGTCTCGATGTCGCCGAGCCGCGACGGCGCGAACGACGTCAGCCGGCCGTCGGCCATCACCACGCGCAGCCGCTCTCCCTGCTCCGGGTCGGTGTCCACCACGGTGAGCCCGGTGTCGCCGTTGAACAACCCGAGACCGTAGTCGTTGGCGGTCACCAGAACCGGTCGGCCGGCGTACCACTCGTGGCCCCACGCGGCGCCGACCGGACTGCCGGTCGCCTCGCCGAGCCATCGCTCCACCTGGTGGTTCCAGTGCGCGACCCCCCACGGTCCCTCACGGTGGGCGCAGAGCAGCCGGTGCCCGTCGGCGGCGCGTACGGCGGCGGCCGGATCGGTCCCGATCGCGGCCGCCCGGACGGCGACGGCGTG
>NZ_SSXI01000257.1 GCF_004803405.1 Nocardioides sp.
CGCCCTCCGCGCTCGCGCCCGGCCTGGAGAGCGCGACCCGTGGTGGCCGCCGACCCGGGCGCACCCGTTCCCTGGCCGACATCGGACCGGTGATCATCCTCGCGGTGCTGGGTCTCGGTGCGGTGTTCGCGCTCGAGGCGGTCCTCGGGAACGGATGGTGGGTCTGGCCGCTCGGCATCGCCGTGGTCGGGGTGGCCCTGCTCTGGCGCCAGGCGGACGAGGCCCAGCGCGAGCGCTGGCTCGACGCCACCGGCCGCGTCGACCCGCTGCGGGTGGTGCTCGGTGGGGGTGGCTGGGCGGCCTGGACGCGGATCGCCGCCGGGCTGGCCCTGATCGTGGTGGCCATGGTGCTGTTCGCGCTCCGCGACGGGTCGCTCTCGCTGGCTCGCGACGCGACCATCGCCATCCTGCTCGGGATCGGGGGCCTCGCGATCGTGGTCGCACCCATCGGCTACCGACTGCTGACCGAGCTCAGCAGCGAGCGGGCCGAGCGGGTGCGCACGCAGGAGCGGGCCGACGTCGCCGCCCACCTCCACGACTCGGTGCTCCAGACCCTCGCCCTGATCCAGAAGAACCCCGCCGACGCCGCCCGCCTCGCCCGCGCCCAGGAGCGTGACCTCCGGGCCTGGCTCTACGCCGGGGAGTCGCTGGACGAGGCGACCGTCGCCAGTGCGCTCCGGTCGATGGCCGCGGAGATCGAGGACGCCTACGGGATCACGGTCGACGTGGTGGCCGTCGGCGACTGCGACTACGCCGAGAGCGCCCGACCGATCGTCGCGGCAGCCAGGGAGGCCACGACCAACGCCGCCAAGCACGCCGGCGTGGCACGGGTCGACATCTACGCCGAGATCGTGCCCGACGGGATCGACGTGTTCGTCCGCGACCGCGGCGTCGGCTTCGACCCCTCGGCGACCCCGGAGGACCGCCTCGGCGTGCGACGCAGCATCATCGATCGCATGGAGCGACACGGCGGCCGGGTCGAGATCCGGTCCGAGCCCGGCGAGGGCACCGAGGTGCACCTGCACCTGGACCGCAAGAAGGAAGAGGGGGAGCAGTGACCGAGCTGGTCCGAGTGGTGGTCGTCGACGACCACGCCATGTTCCGCCGCGGGGTCAGCGCCGAGCTGGCCGCCACGGGCGCGGGTCGGGTCCAGGTGGTGGCCGAGGCCGCCGACGTGGACGAGGCAGTCGCGGCGGTGAACGCGCACCGGCCTGACGTCGTACTGCTGGACGTGCACCTGCCTGGCGGTGGCGGCGTCGAGGTCATCCGGCGGGTCGGGAACTCCGAGGTGAGGTTCCTGGCCCTGTCGGTCTCCGACGCCGCCGAGGACGTGATCGGGACGATCCGCGGGGGAGCCCGCGGCTACGTCACCAAGACGATCACCGGGCCTCAGCTGGTCGACGCGATCACCCGGGTCGCGGACGGCGACGCGGTGTTCTCCCCGCGCCTCGCGGGCTTCGTGCTGGACGCGTTCGCCGGCGCCGGTCTCTCGGCGGACCTCGCGAGTGTCGACGAGGACCTCGACCGGCTCACCGAGCGGGAACGCGAGGTGATGCGCCTGATCGCGCGCGGCTACTCCTACAAGGAGGTCGCCAAGGAGCTCTTCATCTCGATCAAGACCGTCGAGACCCACATGTCGTCGGTGCTGCGCAAGCTGCAGCTGTCCTCGCGCCACGAGCTGACCCGATGGGCCTCGGATCGGCGTCTGCTGTGACCCGGCGGTGGCTGGCTGGGATGCTCGCCACCCTGGCCCTGGTCACCGCCGCCTGTTCGGACGGTACGACGCCCCCACCCGGCGCTGACCCGTCGACTCCCAGCGGTGCGCCCGCGAGCTCGGCGACCGTCCCGCCGGCTGGTCCGAGCTCGGACCAGCCGGCCACGGCGAAGCCGTCGGCGTCGTACTCGACCTGGGAGCTGGGAGCGCACCCGCTCCCGCTGCGTGCCGACGGGTTCGGCCAGGTGCTGCCGACACCGAAGGAGCTTCGGGTCCGGCGCTTCCCGACCGAGGACCTGCTGCCGCCGCCCGCCGACGGCGCGTTCCACTCATCGATCGGCCCGGTCACCGGGGAGATCCGGCGGCGGATGGGGAAGACCTGGTCGCCTGCCTGCCCCGTCGCGCTGCACGAGCTCCGCTACGTCACCGTCACCTTCCGCGGCTTCGACGGCCAGGCGCACACCGGGGAGCTGGTGCTCGCAGCGCGCGCGGCGCGCGACGTGGTCTCGGTGTTCCGGGCGCTGTTCCGCGCCGACTTCCCGATCGAGGAGATGCGGCTCCCCACGACGGCGGACATCGAGGCGCACCCCACGGGTGACGGCAACAACACCGCCGCCCTGGTCTGCCGGGCGTCTCGCGGCACGACCACCTGGTCGGCTCACGCCTACGGGCTGGCCGTCGACATCAACCCGTTCCTGAACCCCTACAGCAAGGGCGACCTGGTGCTGCCCGAGCTCGCGTCGGCGTACCTCGACCGCTCCCGCCGGCAGCCGGGGATCATCCACGCCGACTCGGTCGCGGTCCGCGAGTTCGCACGGATCGGCTGGAGCTGGGGCGGCGCGTGGCAGTCGCTGAAGGACTACCAGCACTTCACCGCCACCGGGCGGTGACCGAAGCGATGAGCACCGCGAGCCTGGAGGCCGCTGAAGCGTCGGCGGCCCTAGAGTTCAGCCCATGGAGACCGCGCGCCTGATCGTCCTCATCATCCACATCCTGGGGTTCGCCGCACTCATCGGCGGGCTGCTCGCCCAGGCCGGCAACGAGGAGAAGAAGGTCAACGGCGCGATGCGCGACGGCGTGGGCACGGCGTTCCTCGCGGGTCTGGTGCTCTGGGGGATCCTGGAGGCCGACGACGTCGACGTCAACCACGCCAAGCTGGGCACCAAGCTGCTCATCGGTGCGGTGCTCCTGGTGCTGGTGATGGCCAACACCCGCAAGCCGAGGATCCCGCAGGGGCTGTGGATCGGCCTGCTGGTCCTCGCCGTGATCGAGGTCGTGATCGCCGTCGCCTGGTCGCCGGTGCACACGTCCTGACCTGCCCGGGGCACCCGGCCGGCCACGCCCGTCGCTGGGTCCGCCGCTGGGTCCGCCGGTGCGTCCCCCGGGGGTGCCGCGCCGTACGCTGGTCGGAGCATGAGTACGACGCCGCAGACACCCGGGTTGACCGCTGAACCGACCGACGGCGGACCCGCCGGGGCCCGCGGCCGCGGGCCGACGCCGGACCAGCTCCTCGAGGGGCTCAACGAGCCGCAGCGGCAGGCCGTCCAGCACTCGGGCCCGCCGCTGCTCGTGGTGGCCGGCGCCGGCTCGGGCAAGACCCGTGTCCTCACCCGCCGGATCGCGTGGCTGATCTCCGAGCGCAAGGCGCACCCCGGGTCGATCCTCGCGATCACCTTCACCAACAAGGCCGCCGCCGAGATGAAGGAGCGGGTCAGCGAGCTCGTCGGCAACCGGGCGCGGATCATGTGGGTGAGCACGTTCCACTCCGCCTGCGTCCGAATCCTCCGCAAGGAGGCCGAGCACCTGGTGGGCGGACCGGTGCGGTCCAACTTCAGCATCTACGACGCCCAGGACCAGAAGCGCCTGGTCACGCTGGTGCTCAACGACCTCGACCTGGATCCGCGCCGCTACCAGCCGGGGCCGGTCCTGCACTGGATCAGCAACCACAAGAACGAGCTGCGTGATCCCGACGAGGTTGCGGCCGACGCCCGCAACAGCATCGACGAGACGTACGCCGCCGCCTACAAGGTCTACCAGCGCCGGCTGCGGGAGGCGAACGCCCTCGACTTCGACGACCTGATCATGGAGACCGTCCTGCTGTTCCAGGCCAGGCCGGAGATCCGCGAGACGTATCGACGTCGGTTCCGGCACGTCCTGGTCGACGAGTACCAGGACACCAACCACGCGCAGTACTCCCTGATCCACCAGCTCTGCGGGCAGGACCTCGAGGAGCGGCCGGACCCCGACACCCTCGACGGCGTTCCCGCCGACCGGGTGCCGCCTGCAGAGCTGATGGTCGTCGGCGACGCCGACCAGTCGATCTACGCGTTCCGTGGCGCCGACATCCGCAACATCATGGACTTCGAGAAGGACTTCCCGGACGCGCGGACCGTCCTGCTCGAGCAGAACTACCGCTCCACCCAGCGGATCCTCACCGCGGCCAACGCCGTCATCGAGCGCAACGAGGGCCGCAAGGCCAAGCGGCTGTGGTCCGATGCCGGCGACGGGGAGAAGATCGTCGGCTACGTCGCCGACGACGAGCACGACGAGGCCCGGTTCGTCTCGGCCGAGATCGACAAGCTCACCGACGCCGGCCTGCGCCCGGCCGACATGGCGGTCTTCTACCGCACCAACGCGCAGTCCCGGGTGTTCGAGGAGATCTTCATCCGCACCGGCCTGCCCTACAAGGTCGTCGGTGGCGTGCGGTTCTACGAGCGGCGCGAGGTCCGTGACGCGCTCGCCTACCTGCGGATGCTGGTCAACCCCGACGACCAGGTCTCCCTCCGCCGGATCCTCAACACGCCCAAGCGGGGCATCGGCGACCGCGCCGTGGAGTGCGTCAACGAGCTCGCGAACCGAGAGCGGATCACCTTCTGGGAGGCGCTGCAGCGTGCCGACGAGGCGCCGGGGCTCGCCACCCGCAGCCAGACCAACATCGAGGGCTTCGTCGCCATGGTCACCGAGCTCCAGCAGATGGTGGACGCGCGCGAGCGGCCTGACGTCGTACTCGAGACGGTGCTGGACCGCTCCGGCTACCTCGCCAGCCTGGAGGCGTCCGACGACCCGCAGGACGCGACCCGCGTCGAGAACCTCGGCGAGCTGGTCGCCGTCGCCCGTGAGTTCGCCGAGGACCCCGTCGCCGGGCCCTCGGCCGACCCCACCGATGTCGACGCCGGCATCGTCGAGCCGGGGCTCGCGGACTTCCTCGAGCGGGTCGCGCTGGTCGCCGACGCCGACCAGATCCCCGACGCACCGGACCCCGACGACCCGGACGCACCGGCCGATACCGGCGTCGTCACCCTCATGACGCTCCACACCGCGAAGGGCCTGGAGTTCCCGGTCGTGTTCCTCACCGGCATGGAGGACGGCGTCTTCCCGCACTCGCGGGCGCTCGGCGACCGGCCCGAGCTCGAGGAGGAGCGCCGGCTGGCCTACGTCGGCATCACCCGCGCGCGCCAGCGGCTCTACGTCTCCCGCGCCGTGGTCCGCTCCGCCTGGGGCGCGCCGGCCCACAACCCGGCGTCCCGCTTCCTCTCCGAGCTGCCCGTCGACCTCGTCGACTGGCGCCGCACGGAGGCCGACCAGACCCGGTGGTCGCGGCCGACGTTCGCCTCCGAGGGCCGCGGCTACGACGACGCCGGCGGTGCCCGCCTCGGTGCCCCGACCGCAGCCGGGCGCCGTAACTTCAGCTCCGCCGCCGCCCGCGCGGATGCGGCGAGCAAGGCGAAGACCTCGCGCCCGATCCCTGTGCTGGTACCCGGCGACCGGGTCACCCACGACTCGTTCGGCATGGGCACCGTGGTGGCAGTGGAGGGCGTCGGCGAGAAGTCCGTGGCCTCGATCGACTTCGGTACCGACGGCGTCAAACGGCTGCTGCTCCGCTACGCCCCGGTGGAGAAGCTCTAACCCGCGAAGGGGCGCACTTTGCGGTGCGAGGGGGCGCACTTTGCGGTGCGAGGGGGCGCGCTCGTCGTACCGATGCCCTCTCGAACCGCGAACTGCGCCCCCTCGTGGCGCAGACCGTGCCCCTTCGTGGCGCAGACCGTGCCCCTTCGTGGACTACGGGGTCACGCCGTGGACGCGGAGGGCCGCGTCGGGGTCCACCGGGTCGCCGCCGCCGGGGCGGACCTCGAGGTGGAGGTGCGGACCGGTGACGTGGCCGGTCGAGCCGACGTAGCCGATGATGTCGCCGCCGCGGACGGTGTCGCCCTCCTGGACGTCGTACGACGACTGGTGGCAGATCCAGATCTCCGTGCCGTCCTCGAGCGTGATCACGGTCTTGTTGCCGTAGGCGCCGTCGGAGCCGACCTCGGTCACGACGCCGTTGGCGACCGCTCGGATCGGCGTGCCGCTGGGCGCGGCGAAGTCGAGGCCGGTGTGGTAGCTCGCCCAGAGTCCGTACTGGCCGTAGGTGGCGGTGAGCCGGTAGGTGCCCGGGTCGATGGGGAGCACCCACTGGTTCAGGGCGATCTCCGCGGCTTCCTTGTCGGCGTCCCGGGCGAGCTCGCTGAGCGCGCTGTTGCGCTCCTCGGCGTGACGCTCGGCCTCGGCGACGACGTCGGCGCCGTTGGCCTGGGCGAGGGCGTCCCGGTCGGAGTCTCGGCTGATCGTCTCGCCGCGGGTGCCGACGGTGCCGCTGCCGAACGAGCCGGTCATCGCGTTGGTCGCAGTGAGCCGCTCCGATGCCGAGGTCAGCTGGGGGTCGGCAGTCGAGGTGACGACGCCGCCGACGGCGACGGCGAGGGTGGCGAGGCCGACCGCGACCGGCATCGACGGGAGTCCGCGGAAGAGCGGCCCGCGGGTGCCGGCGTGCTTGACGGCGCGCCGCTTGCCCGGCCGGGCCGCGCGGAGCGAGGTCGAGGAGTCGGACAGCGGGTCGATGAGCTGGATGTCGCTCAGGGCGGGCAGCTCGACGGTGGGCGCCCGCTCACCGGAGCGGCGCAGCTCGGCCGGCTGTTCGACGCGCACGGCCGGCTCGACGGCGACGACGACCGGTGTGGTGACCGGGGACTCGCGCGTCGGCTCGGCGATCTGCGCCAGTGGCGCGGTGGTCGTCTCCTCAGCGCTGAGCCGGCCCGCAATCCGCTTGCCGACGTACTTCTCGGGGGAGGGGGCGCTGGGAGTCGAGCGGCGTCGCGGCGCACGGTGGTCCGCTCGGTGGTTACCCATCGACTGCTGACTCCATGGTGGGGGACGGTGGTCCAGGCCGCTTCGACCCGATCCTGCTCGTCCGAGACGCCCGAGAATGGCTCCGACCGAGGTGGCCGTCGGGTGACGGCCGGGTGAAACGTGCGTGCCGACCATAGCCGATGTCGACACCGCTCCGAAATCCTGCGGGCCGCCGGTTGTGGACGAGTGGCAGCCGCCCATGGGATCGGCAGTGACGGTGGTCACTCTGGCGGGGCCGGGTCTTATCGACCGAGCCGTCCGGGACTAGTGTGCCCGGGGTGTGCCGCGTGCGCACCGGACCTGACCTAGATGTGAGGACATATCAGTGGACCTGATGGAGTACCAGGCGAAGCAGCTCTTCGCCAAGCACGGCGTGGCAACCACCCTCGGCGTGGTCGTCGAGACCGCAGAGGCGGCGAAGGCTGCGGCTGAGGAGATGGGCGGCGTCACCGTCGTCAAGGCCCAGGTCAAGGCCGGTGGCCGTGGCAAGGCCGGCGGCGTCAAGCTGGCCAAGACCCCGGACGAGGCGTTCGAGCACGCCTCCAACATCCTCGGCATGGAGATCAAGGGCCTGACGGTCAACCGCGTCCTGGTCACTCCGGCCACCCCGCCGGAGGAGGAGTACTACTTCTCCTTCCTGCTGGACCGCTCCAACCGCCAGTACCTCTGCATCGCCTCGGTCGAGGGCGGCGTCGAGATCGAGGAGGTCGCCAAGACCAACCCCGACGCGGTGAAGAAGATCGCCATCGACCCGGGCGTCGGCGTCGACGCGGAGAAGGCACGCGCCATCGCCACCGAGGCCGCCTTCCCCGAGCCGGTCTTCGAGCAGGCCGTGGAGATGATCGAGAAGCTCTTCAAGGTCTTCGTCGAGGAGGACGCCACCCTCGTCGAGGTCAACCCCCTGGCCCGCCTCGCCGGTGACCGGCTGGAGGCCCTCGACGGCAAGGTGTCGCTCGACGACAACGCCTCCGAGGTCCGTCACCCCGACCACGAGCAGTTCGAGATCCGCGAGGAGGCCGACGCGCTCGAGTCGAAGGCCAAGGACCTCGGGCTCAACTACGTCAAGCTCGACGGCCAGGTCGGCATCATCGGCAACGGTGCGGGGCTCGTCATGAGCACCCTCGACGTGGTCGCCTACGCCGGCGAGAAGCACGGCGGCGTGAAGCCGGCGAACTTCCTCGACATCGGTGGCGGCGCGAACGCCCAGGTGATGGCCAACGGCCTCGACGTGATCCTGAACGACGAGCAGGTCAAGTCTGTCTTCGTGAACGTCTTCGGCGGCATCACGGCGTGTGACGAGGTCGCGAACGGCATCGTCGGGGCGCTGGAGCTCCTCGGCGGCGCCGCGACCAAGCCGCTGGTCGTTCGACTCGACGGCAACAACGTCGAGCTCGGTCGGCAGATCCTGAACGAGGCCAACCACCCACTGGTGACCCTCGTCGACACCATGGACGGCGCGGCCGACAAGGCCGCCGAGCTCGCCAACGCCTGACCGCGTCGACACAGACTGGGATAGAAGAATGTCGATTTACCTCAACAAGGACAGCAAGATCATCGTCCAGGGCATCACCGGCGGCATGGGTGCCAAGCACACCGCCCTGATGCTCGACTCCGGCGCTCAGATCGTCGGCGGCGTGAACGCGCGCAAGGCCGGGACCACCGTGTCCCACAAGGACCACGACGGCAACGACGTCGAGCTCCCCGTGTTCGGAACCGTGAAGGAGGCCATGGCCGAGACCGGCGCCGACGTGTCGGTCCTGTTCGTGCCGCCGGCCTTCACCAAGGACGCCTGCGTCGAGGCGATCGACGCGGAGATCCCGCTGATCGTGGTGATCACCGAGGGCGTGCCGGTCCAGGACACCGCCGAGGTGTGGTCCTACCTGCAGGGCAAGAAGACCCGCATGATCGGTCCCAACTGCCCCGGCATCATCACGCCGGGCGAGTCGCTGGCCGGCATCACCCCGCACACCATCGCGGGCAAGGGTCCGGTCGGCCTGGTGTCGAAGTCCGGCACGCTGACGTACCAGATGATGTACGAGCTGCGTGACTTCGGCTTCTCCACCGCCATCGGCATCGGCGGCGACCCGATCGTGGGCACCACCCACATCGACGCGCTCCAGGCGTTCGAGGACGACCCGGAGACGAAGGTCATCGTGATGATCGGCGAGATCGGCGGCGACGCCGAAGAGCGGGCAGCGGAGTACATCAAGGCCAACATCACCAAGCCGGTGGTCGGCTACGTCGCGGGCTTCACGGCCCCCGAGGGCAAGACCATGGGCCACGCCGGGGCCATCGTGTCCGGCTCCGCCGGCACCGCGGCCGCCAAGCAGGAGGCCCTCGAGGCCGTCGGCGTCAAGGTCGGCAAGACGCCGTCCGCGACCGCCGAGCTCGCGCGGGAGATCCTGCAGAGCCTCTGACCTCCGGTCACAGCAGTACGACGAAGGCCCGCCACCCCACGGGTGGCGGGCCTTCGCGCTGCCCGGGCTCGGCGGTGCTCAGTCCTGCAGCCGCTCCGCGGCGGGGGCCAGCATCCGCTCCACCGGGGTGCTGTGGAGGAAGTTGTAGTCCTGGCCGACGATCACGGACGTAATCACCGTGAGCCGGCTGCCGCTGCGGAGGACGCCTGTCTCCATGATGTAGGCGGAGTGGCCGTCGTCCAGCTCCTTGGGGAGCGGGCCGTAGTGGGAGTCGGTGATCACGGCGTCGGCGCCGGGCACTGCGACCTTGCGGGTCTGGAGCGCGCGGTAGTCGGTGATGGCGTCCGGACGCCCGCCGCACTCCTCGAGCCACCCGTTGACCGTGGACCACGCCTTCGTGGCGGCCGCCTGGTCGTCGTACTCGGCGACCACCTGGGTCAGCAGATCGCCGCGCACCTCCGGGGCGCCCGCGTCCAGGTTGCGAAGCTCGAACGCGCGGCCCTCGACGCTGGGCGCGCCGGTGTCGGCGAGGCCGGTCTGCGCGCAGGGGCCGAAGAGCTGCTGGCCGGCGTCGGTCCACGTCTCGACGGCGAACCAGTCAGCGGCGTCCTCCACGTAGACGGTGTCGGCGTCGGTGAGGAGGTCCTCGGCAGTGACGCCCCCCGTCGAAGTGGTCGACGGGTCGGCCGGAGCCGAGGTGGTGGCGTCGCCCTCGCTGATCGCGTCGGCCGATGCGGACGACCCGCTGCCGCAGGCGGCGAGGAGGGAGGTCGCCGCGACGGCAGCCGCGGCGAGGAGGAGCTGGGTGGACCGGCGGTGGTTCACGGCGGTATCCCTTTCTGTCTCTGGTGATGCTCGGTGTTGTCGAGGCAGTTACGCCCCTGCAACCGGTTCGGTTGCACCGCAGTTGCATCGAGATGGGACAGATGCCCGTACTTTCGGGGAAAAGTCGAGGGCGGCCACCTCCCGGTGGCCGCCCTCCTTGGGTCGATCGCTCAGGGCGCGAGCGATCCCATCGTGGCGACGACGTCCGCCATGCCGTCCTGCGCCTCGGCGGCGAGCGGGCCCGGGTCGTTGCCCTCGGTGGAACGGGTGTCGACCAGGACGGCGCGACCCACCCGGACCACCTGGATCGAGACCGCGCCGATCCCGTCGCTGTCGCGGCGGATGTCGAAGGACTGGTCGCCGAGCGAGCCGGGGGTGACCGCCGTGGTCATCGTCGGCGCCTCGCCCTCTGCGGGGCAGAGGCTGTAGATCGCGGACACGGAGTCCAGGTACGCCTCAGCGGCCGGCAGGTCCGCGAACAGCAGCAGCTCTCGGGACCGGTGGTCCTCGGGACCGGTGAGTCGGGTGGTGAGGCGGTCCGCGAAGTCGCCGTACTCCGGTGTCCGCCCGCACGCCCGCAGCTCGCCTGCCGGCACCAGGGCCTGGTTGCCGGCGGCCGGCGCCTCCATCGTGTAGTCGCTGTCACCACTCCGGTCGGGCCAGCCGGCCGTGAGCGGGAAGTCCGGCGCGATGGCGTCGGCACCGGGATCCGCCGGGGCTGAGGGGACGGGCGCGTCGGACCGGTCGGGCTCTGGCGTCGCGTCGCCGGGTCGCAGGCGGTCGGCGGCCGGCGGGATCATCCGCTTGACGGGGGTGCCGCCGTCCTCTGGCGGGAAGTCGTAGTCTTGGCCGACGATGACCGAGTCGAGCACGGCGATCCGGTCGCCGACACGCACCAGCCCGGTCTCGGCGATGTACGCCGAGACCCGGAACGGGTCGATCTCCTCCGGTACCGGGCGGTAGTGCGCATCGAGGACGATCGCCTCGGCGTCGCCGTCGAGTTCGGTGTCGACGTCGTAGGTCTGAAGGTAGCGGTAGTCCGGGGTCCCCGCGGCGGTCGCGGACTCGGTGCACTCTCGGATCCAGTCGGCGATCGTGTCGTAGGCCGCCGAGGCGGTGGCTGCATCGGGGAACTGCGCGACCGCCTCCCTGAAGTGGTCACCCTGGACCTCCGGCGGTGTCTCCCCCTCGACCTGGATGGTGTTGCGCAGCTCGAAGTCGCGCTGGAGGATTGCGGTTGCCCCGAGTCCGGTCAGGCTCTGACGGGCACACAGCTGGAAGGCGGCTTGCCCGTCACCCTCGACGGTGTCGGTCGCGAACCAGTCTGCGCCCTCGGAGTAGACGGTGTCTTCGTCGGTCAGCAGGTCGTGCTGGCCCAGTGCGGAGCCGTCGTTGGGGTCCTTCGTGACCGGAGGTGCCTGGCTGTTCGGGTCTCCCCCGACGACGACGAAGACCGGCACGGTCAGGGCCGCCACGGCGAGTGCGGCGCCACCGGCCACGAGTGCGTTGCGGCGCCGGCGGAGCTGGTCGCCCCGGCGTCGTACGGCGGCCGGGGAGAGCGGCATGTCGCCTCCTTCGATTCCCTCGCCGAAGCTGGAGAGCCTCTCGATCGGGTCAGGCAGTTCAGGCATTGCTCACCCCTCCTCCCGCGAGACCGGTCTCGTCGGCGAGCAGCGCGGCCAGGGCCGCGCGTCCCCGGCTGAGCCGGGCCTTGATGGTTCCTTCGGGAACGCCGACCTCGGCAGCGACCTGCTGCACGGGGAGGTCGGCGATGTGGTGGAGGACCAGCGCCTGGCGCTGGGCCTCGGGCAGCTGCTTGAGCGCGGCGACGAGCGCGACGTGCGACTCGTCGACGGCGGGCACGGTGACGGCGGCGCTGACGGCGCGGTCGGGGGAGCGCTCGCCGCGCCTGCGACGACGCCACCGGCTCACGGCCAGCCGGTACGCGGTGGTGCGAACCCAGGCCTCGGGGTACTCGGCACGATCCAGCTTGCGTCGGTGGGCCCAGGCGCGAGCGAACGCCTCCTGGACGCACTCGGTCGCCTCGTCGTAGTCGCCGATCATCGCGTAGACCTGGCCGGTCAGCCGCCGGAACGACGCGGTGTAGAACTCGTCGAACTCACTCGCCTCCACGCCGACCCTCCTCTCGGACCGAATCTGGGTGTCCCCCCCGGATCCGGGGCTTCGTGAGTGGTACGCACCGGGAAGCGGGCCGGTTGCACGGAACTCGAAGAACTTTCGTCAGCCGGCGGCCGCGGCTCAGCTCGGGTCGTAGGGATCCATCCGGGCCAAGCGTTCCAGAGAGCGGTGGGCGAGCGCCACGAAGTCGTTGTCGGCGATCCGGGCACGGGGCGCGGCGACGTACACGAGGAGCGACACCGACGACCGGCGCCGAACCACTGCCAGGTGATACTCCACGCTCCGGTCGCCCGGCAGTGCCGTGGTGAGTCGCCATGCGGAGAGCGCGGTGGTGCCGCGCCCGGTCCGGGCCAGCTCCTCGACCTCGGTGCCCGCGCTGGCGTCACGGTCGGGGCAGCCGGCGATCTGGCCGCGGATCCGCTCCACGAACCTTCCTGCGGCGCGCGCGGGGAGCGCGCCGACGGTCTGCGTCAGCCCGACCTCGGGTGGCAGCCGCCCCTCGCGGAAGAGGAACGTACGGAACTGGTTGGCCTCGATGGCGTGGCCGCGGAACGTCCCGAAGAGGTGCACGGTGTCGCAGCCGATGGCGCCGGAGTCGGCGCGGTCGTCGGTCAGCTCGGCGGCGGGGGTGCCGATCCACGGTCCGTGGTCGCGTCCCACCGGCGGCAGGTCGATCTCGGAGAGCATCCACGGCACCTTGCCGACGGGGTACGGCGACCGGTCGGCCACGCGGGGCTCGGTGGTCGGGCAGCCGCCGCCGTCGGGCAGGGCGCACAGACGCGACACCGCCTCGGTCAGGAGACGGGCCACTCCGTCGCGGTTGGCCCGAGCCGCAGGCAGCGCCGTGGTGAGAGCGGTGGACGTCGTGAACAGGCCGGTGCGAGCAACTCCGACGACGTAGGTCTGCTTCCTCGTGATCGATCGGAGGACGACCAGGGCGGCCTGGTCGCCGACACCGGCGACGTCGGCCGTGCTGACCAGCTGCATCTCCGGGACCGCCGACGGCTGGTCCTCCGGCGGCGGGCACTGGGTGAACCACCCGAGCGTACGACGGTAGGTGCGGCTCGCGCGGCGTTCGGCTGCGGACGCCTCGGAGAACTGGACGACCGACCGGCTCGCTCGGCCGCGGGGACCGTTGTGGAACGTGCGGACCCATGCCGCCGTGCCACGAGGGTCGGCGTACCGATCGCTCTGACAGGGGAGCACCCGGCCGCTGCCGGTGGAGTTGTCCCTGGTGCCGCCCTGTCGCCAGCCACGGCCGGGCAGTGCCTCCTGCACGGTCTGCAAGGAGAGCAGCGCAGTCTCGGGCAGCGCGGTGACGGCGGGCCCGGCGGGCGGGGGCGCGGACACCACCGGAACGTCCTCGCGGTCCAGGGTGGGACGCGCCCCCGTGGAGTCGGTGGCGACCGCTCCGCCGGCGACCAGGGCGACCACCGCGGCTGCGGCGCCGACGACGGTGTGGGCCCGTCGCCGCGCGGCACCCGCACGGCGGATGATGGTGACCCGCGGCCAGGTGACGCTCCGGGTCACGTCGTACAGCGCGTTGAGCGAGAGCGGGATCGCTGAGGTCGGAACCTGCAGCTGCATGGCGAACTGGGCGGCGCCGAGCTGGAGCTCACGCTCGGCCGCTTCGAGGGGGACGCCGATCTCGCCCGCCATCTCCTCCATCGACACCGCTGCGAGCTGGGTCAGCAGCAGCGCCTTGCGCTGCACCACCGGCAGCGCGCCGAGCGCCTCGAGCGTCTTCCGCGTGCGCTCGTCGAGGTCCTTCTTGCGTGCCCAGGGACGCGTCGAGCGGCGCCGCAGGGCCTGCCGCCAGGCCGCCGGCCGCACCGACATCTCAGGCTCGTCGAGCCGCGAGGTCTTCCGCCAGTGGTGCCACGCGACGACGAACGCCTCCCGCACCGCGCTCCGCGCCACGTGCAGGTCGCCGGTCAGCGCGAACGTCTGCAGGAGCAGCCGGTCGCGGGTGTCCTTGTAGAAGGCGTCGAAGCTGTCGGCGAGGTCGGCGCTGCTCACATAGGCGGGCCTGGAGTCGTCGGCGGTCATGACCGCACCACCGTACGACGACCGGTCGAACGCCGCTGAACCGGACCGCCGCTGGGGACGGATCGGGGGCTGTGCGGCGTGGCACCCCCGAGCCGCGGCTCCGTCGCGTGAAGATGGTCGGACCATGACGTCGCTCCAGTCCCCGGTGCGCCGCACCGGTCACGGCCGGTCCAGGGCTCGCTCCGACGCGGACCTGCGCCGCGACCTCGCGACCAGCCGTCCGTTGGTCCCGACCGCGACCATCGGCGGTGCGATCGCCGCGGGCGGTCCGCTGCTCGTCTGCCTCGCGGTCGCCGTCGTGGGATGGTTCCTCACCGACGCCGGAGGTGAGGGGAGTCCGAGCGGCGCTCTCCGGGTCGGCGCCCACGGGTGGCTGGCCGCGCACGGCTCCACCGTGGCTGTCGAGGGGATCCGGATCACCGCGATCCCGCTCGGCCTCACCCTGCTCTGCGCCTGGGCGGTGTGGCGGATCGGCCTGCGGGTGGGGGAGTCGGTCTCCGGGCACGGCCCCGACGCAGACCGGATCGCCGACGGCGAGCGCGATTGGACGGTCGCCATCGCGGCCGGCCTCTTCGCGGCGAGCTACGTGGTCGTCGGCGTCGTGACCAGTGCGGTCGCCTCGACCGCCGCCTCCGCGCCCAGCTCGGCACGCCTCGTCCTCTGGTCGGTCCTGCTGGCGGGGGGCGTCGGCGCGCCGGCGATCGCGTTCGGCTCCGGCCGCGCGGCGATCTGGCTCCCGCGGGTCCCGGCCTCGGTCCGCAGCATCGCGCTCGCCATGCGTCGGATCCTGACCGCGTGGGTCCTCCTGTGCCTGCTGGCGCTGGCCGCGGCGTTCCTCTCCGACTTCTCCACCGCCGCCAACATCGTCTCCCAGCTCCACGCCGACGCTGGTGCGATCGCGCTGATGACGCTGCTCACCGCTGCCGTGCTGCCGAACGCCGCGCTGTTCTCCAGCTCCTACCTGCTGGGCCCTGGCTTCACCGTCGGCGCCGGCACCATGGTCTCCCCCGGGGCAGTGGTACTCGGACCGCTGCCGATGTTCCCGCTGCTCGCGGCGCTGCCCGACCAGGGCCCGACGCCGTGGTGGGCTGCCTGGCTGATGCTCCTGCCGGTCCTGGTCGCCGCGGTGGTGGCTGCCCGGGTGCAGCGCGACCGCCCGGTCCTCGCCTGGGACCAGGCGGCCATTCGCGGCTGTGCCGGCGGCATCGCCGCGGGCGTCGTGCTGGGGATTCTCACCGCGTTCGCCGGCGGCGCCGTGGGGCCTGGTCGGATGAACGACGTCGGCCCCTACACCTTCGACGTGCTGCTCCACGCGATCACGTCGTTCGGCGTCGGCGGCCTGGTCGGCGGACTCGTCATGTGCTGGTGGCAGCGCGACGGCGAGGCGCGGGTCTCCTCCGGGCTGGGCGCCGTCCGAGCCAGGCTCCCGCGCCGCCGCTAGCTCCCCCTAGACTTCGGGCGTGTCCGCCGCCCCCGCACGCCTCGTCGTGCTCGTCTCCGGCTCCGGCACCAACCTCCAGGCGCTGCTCGACGCATGCGCCGACTCCACCTACGGCGCTCGGGTGGCCGCCGTCGGTGCGGACCGCGGGGACATCGAGGGGCTCGCCCGCGCGGAGCGCGCCGGGGTGCCGACGTTCGTGGCCAGGGTCCCGGACTACACCTCGCGCGACCACTGGGACCGCGCCCTGACTGACAAGGTCGCTGCGTTCGAGCCCGACCTCGTCGTACTCGCCGGGTTCATGAAGCTCGTCGGGAGCGCCTTCCTCGAGCGATTCGGCGGCCGGACGGTCAACACACATCCCGCGCTGTCCCCGTCCTTCCCGGGCATGCACGGCCCGCGGGACGCGCTGGAGTACGGGGTGAAGGTCACCGGCGCCACCCTCTTCGTGGTCGACTCCGGGGTCGACACGGGCGCGATCGTGGCCCAGACGGCGGTCCCGGTCGAGGACGACGACACCGTCGAGTCGCTGCACGAGCGGATCAAGGCCGCCGAGCGTACGATGCTGGTCGACACCGTCGGCCGGATGGCGCGCGAGGGCTTCAAGGTCGAGGGCCGGCGGGTTCGCCTCGGGGGCTGACTTCTCCTTAGACTGGCGTCCACACGACTGGCGTAGGTGGGACACCACCAGGGAGTGCCCCTCCGGGGGAAATAGAGCCGGCATCGACCGCCTGGGTGCCCTCGTCGACTGGACCCACCGATGAGGAGCGACGCCCGCATGGCTGAGCAGACCGCCGAGCCCACCACCGACCGGATCCCGATCAAGCGCGCCTTGGTCTCCGTCTACGACAAGACCGGCCTCGAGGAGCTCGTCCGCGGTCTCCACGACGCCGGCGTCGAGCTGGTCTCCACCGGCGGCTCGGCCGCCCTGATCGACGGGCTCGGACTGCCGGTCACGAAGGTCGAGGACCTCACCGGCTTCCCCGAGTGCCTCGACGGCCGGGTGAAGACCCTGCACCCCAGGGTGCACGCCGGCATCCTCGCCGACCGGCGCCTGCCCGACCACGTGCGGCAGCTGTCGGACCTCGAGGTGGCGCCGTTCGACCTCGTCGTGGTCAACCTCTACCCGTTCGCCGCGACCGTCGCCTCCGGTGCCGGAGTCCAGGACTGCATCGAGAAGATCGACATCGGCGGCCCCACGATGGTCCGCGCCGCGGCGAAGAACCACGCGTCGGTCGCGATCGTGACCGACGGTGCCGACTACGCCAAGGCGCTCGAGGCGGCCCGGGACGGCGGCTTCACGCGCGCCGAGCGCGAGGCGCTGGCGGCCAAGGCGTTCGTCCACACCGCGACGTACGACGTCCAGGTCGCCTCCTGGATGGGCAGCGTCGTCACCGACACATCGGAGGGCACCGGGTTCCCCAGCTGGGTGGGCGCGACCTGGGACAAGGCCGCCGTCCTCCGGTACGGCGAGAACCCCCACCAGCCCGCCGCCCTCTACCGCTCCGGCCACGGCCCGGGCGGGCTCGCCGCAGCCCAGCAGCTCCACGGCAAGGAGATGTCCTACAACAACTACGTCGACACCGACGCGGCTCGCCGGGCGGCGTACGACCACGGCGACGCGCCGACGGTCGCGATCATCAAGCACGCCAACCCGTGCGGCATCGCCGTCGGCGCCGACGTGGCCGAGGCACACCGCCGCGCTCACGAGTGCGACCCGGTCTCCGCCTTCGGTGGCGTGATCGCCACCAACGTCGAGGTGTCGGTCGAGATGGCCGAGCAGGTCGCTGAGATCTTCACCGAGGTCATCGTCGCGCCCGGGTACGACGCCGGCGCGGTCGAGGTGCTCCAGGGCAAGAAGAACATCCGGATCCTGGTGGCCGAGCCGCTCGCGCAGGGCGGGGTCGAGATGCGCCCGATCAGCGGCGGGCTGCTCCTGCAGCACGTCGACCGCTTCCAGGCTGCCTCGGACCAGGGCGGCGACGACCCGCAGCGGTGGACGCTCGCGGCCGGGCCGGTCGCCGACGAGCAGACCCTGGCCGACCTGGCCTTCGCCTGGCGGGCGGTCCGAGCCGCCAAGTCCAACGCCATCCTGCTCGCATCCGGCGGCGCCTCGGTCGGCATCGGCATGGGGCAGGTCAACCGGGTCGACTCCTGCAGGCTCGCGGTGACGCGCGCGGGGGACCGGGCCGCGGGCTCGGTCGCGGCCTCGGACGCGTTCTTCCCCTTCGCCGACGGCCCACAGATCCTGCTCGACGCCGGCGTGAAGGCGATCGTCCAGCCGGGCGGCTCGGTGCGCGACGACGAGACGATCGCCGCCTGCCAGGCAGCCGGCGTCACCATGTACTTCACCGGCACCCGCCACTTCGCGCATTGAGGATCGAGGAGACTGAGCCCGTGACTGCACAGAAGCTGGATGGCACTGCGACCGCTGCGGCGATCAAGGACGAGCTGAAGGTCCGGATCGCCAAGCTCCAGGAGCAGGGGGTCACGCCCGGCCTCGGCACCGTCCTGGTCGGCGACGACCCGGGCTCGCGCTGGTACGTCAGCGGCAAGCACAAGGACTGCGCCGAGGTGGGCATCGCCTCGATCCGGGTCGACCTGCCCGAGGTCGCCACGCAGGAGGACATCGAGGACGCCGTCGCCGGCCTCAACGCCGATCCCGCCTGCACCGGATACATCGTCCAGCTGCCGCTGCCCCGTGGCCGCGACGAGAACCGGGTGCTCGGCCTGATCGACCCCACCAAGGACGCCGACGGCCTGCACCCGACCAACCTCGGGTGGCTGGTGCTGGGCAACGAGGCGCCGCTGCCGTGCACGCCGTACGGCATCGTCGAGCTGCTGCGCCGGCACGAGGTGCCGATCGCCGGCGCCGAGGTGGTCGTGGTGGGCCGCGGCATCACCGTGGGCCGTCCGCTCGGACTGCTGCTGACGCGTCGCTCGGAGAACGCCACGGTGACCCTGTGCCACACCGGCACTGTCGATCTCGCGGCGCACGTGCGAAAGGCGGACATCGTGGTCGCTGCTGCGGGCGTCCCGGGGATCGTCACCGGCGACATGGTGAAGCCCGGCGCGGCAGTGCTCGACGTGGGCGTCAGCCGGGTCGACGGCAAGATCGCCGGTGACGTGGCGGACGACGTGTGGGACGTCGCAGCCTGGGTCTCCCCGAACCCGGGTGGCGTCGGCCCGATGACCCGCGCCATGCTGCTGGCCAACGTGGTCGCGATGGCCGAGAAGCAGGCCGAGCGCGAGGGTGGGAAGGCAGCGCACTGAACGACGAGGGATCCGATGGGGACGAGGCGGTCGCGCCGCGCCGTCACCCGTCCACGATCGGCGGTGCCTTCTACATCGCCGTGCTCGCTGCCACGGCCGCCGGCATCGTGATCGCCGTGGTCGACGACTGGAGGAACGGCGTACGGACGATCTCCGGCGCCCTGGGGTTCGCGGCGCTGCTGCGGCTGCTCCTCCCCGATCGGGACGCCGGGATGCTCGCGGTCCGGCACCGGCTGCTGGACGTCGGGATCCTGGCGGCGTTGGCCGTGACGCTGTTCGTGCTCGCGATCAGCATCCCCGAGCAGCCGGTCTGATCCCCACCCCCGAACCGGGACCTCTCCTGGGCCGAGTTGGGACCTCGCCCGGGCCGAAATGGGACCTCCGAGGACGCGAACCGGGAGTTCCGAAGACGCGAATCGGGAGTTCCGGATGCATACGCACCCAGAACTCCCGATTCAAGGTCTCAGAGGTCCCAACTCGGGACCCTAGAAGTCCCAACTCGGGACCCTAGAGGTCCCAACTCGCGCGTCAGATGAGCCCGAGCTCGGTGACGGCGTTCTTCTCGTCGGCGAGCTCGGCGACGGAGGCGTCGATCTTGCCGCGGGAGAACTCGTCGATCTCGAGGCCCTGGACGATCTCCCAGTTGCCGTCCCGGGTGGTCACGGGGAACGACGACACGAGGCCCTCCTGGACTCCGTAGGAGCCGTCGGAGACCACGGCCATGGAGACCCAGTCGCCCTCGGGGGTGCCGTTGAGCCAGTCGCGGGCGGCGTCGCAGGTCGCCGACGCGGCCGAGGCGGCCGAGGACGCGCCACGCGCGTCGATGATGGCCGCGCCGCGCTTGGCGACGGTCGGGATGAAGGTGTCGGCGATCCAGGCCTGGTCGCCGACGACCTCGGCGGCGTTCCTGCCGGCGATCTCGGCGTGGAAGATGTCGGGGTACTGGGTGGCCGAGTGGTTGCCCCAGATCGTCATCTTCTTGATGTCGGTGACCTTGGCGCCGGTCTTCGCCGCGAGCTGCGAGATCGCGCGGTTGTGGTCGAGGCGGGTGAGCGCCGAGAACCGCTCCTTGGGGATGTCGGGAGCGTTGCTCGCGGCGATCAGCGCGTTGGTGTTGGCCGGGTTCCCGGTGACACCGATGCGGACGTCGTCGGCGGCCACCTTGTTGAGGGCCTGGCCCTGTGCAGTGAAGATCGCGCCGTTGGCCGACAGCAGGTCACCGCGCTCCATGCCCGGCCCGCGCGGACGCGCGCCGACGAGCAGCGCCAGGTTGGCGCCGTCGAAGATCTTCTCGGGGTCGGAGCCGATCTCGATGCCGGCGAGGTTCGGGAACGCGCAGTCGTCGAGCTCCATGACGACGCCCTCGAGCGCCTTCAGGGCCGGCTCGATCTCGAGCAGCCGCAGCTCGACGGGGCGGTCGCCGGCGATCGCCCCGCTGGCGATGCGGAAGAGAAGGCTGTAGCCGATCTGACCGGCGGCACCGGTCACGGCGACCTTGAGCGGGCCAGAAGAGTTGGTGCTCACGAGGACACTCCTTGGGTTCGTCACGTCACGTCACAACGTCAGGGTCGGACTCCCGGCGACGCTAGCAGCGCTCCTCCCTACGGCGGCAGGCGGGCAGCGATGCGAGACGATGACGCCCATGACATCGAGGCGCCGCCGGCTGGTCGCTGCCATCGCCCTCGTCGGTGCCGTCGCGCTCGGTGCCACCGGCTGCGGATCGGCCTCGCCCCCGAGCCCGCCGACCGGGGTGGACGGCCTGGTGATCCCGACTCCGGGGCCCGACCCGGCGGACTTCGTGCCGACCGTGGACAACCCGTGGTTTCCGCTCGTCCCCGGCACGCGGTGGCGCTACGACGCCGACGTCGCCACCCCGGCGCCCACCCTCACTGCGGTGGTCGAGCCTGGCCCGGAGGTCGCCGGTGTGCAGACCACGACCCTGCACCGCACCGCGGCCGACGGTGTGGAGACCCGCGACCACTTCGCCCAGGACCGTGACGGCAACGTGTGGTGGTTCGGCCGTGCCGGCAAGTGGCAGGCGGGCGAGGACGGCGCGCAGGCCGGGCTCGCGATGCCGGCCGACCCGCGCTACGGCGACGGGTTCCGCCGGGGGGCCGCGCCTGGGCTGGACGCCTACGCGGCGGTGGTGGAGGTCGACGCCGAGGTCACGGTCCCGCTCGAGAGCTACCGGCCCGTCGTCGTACTCGAGGTGACGGAGGGTGCGGTGACCTCCCGCGAGTCCTATGCACGCGGCATCGGCCTCGTCCAGACAGACGAAGCGGGGCTCGTCGCGCACGACGAACCCCGCTAGTCGAACTACGCCACGCGACTACTGCGGTGGGCGGACCACCGTCTGGTCGCCGGCCGGGGGCGCCCAGCCGCCCTGCGGTGGGGCCTGGGGATCCGCGGCCGGGGGCGGCGGCTGCTGCGCGGGGATCCACTGCTGCGCGGCGGGATCCCACTGCCAGCCGTCCTGGATGATCGGCTGCTCCTGCTGCGGCTGGCCGAAGCCGCCGCCCTGCTGCTGGTTCCACTGCTGCTCGAACGGGTTCGGCCGCGCGCCGCCACCGAAGCCCGAGCCGGGCACCGGGTCCGCGCCGCGTCCGAAGGCGAGCGGGTAGACGAGGCCGGCGAGCGCACCGCCGATGGTCGGCGCGATGAGGAACGGCCAGACCTGGATGATCCAGTCGCCGCCACTGAACAGCGCGGGGCCGAGCGATCGGGCCGGGTTGACCGAGGTTCCGGTCAGCGGGATCAGCATGAAGTGGATGACGGCAAGGGTGACGCCGATCGCGAGCGGTGCCATGACCACGTTGACCGCGTTGCGCTCGTCGGTGACGGCGAGGATCACCAGCACGAACAGGAAGGTCATGATCAGCTCGACCAGGAGCGCGGCCCACACGGCGTAGTCGAAGGGGCCCTCGCTGAAGCCGTTGGCGCCCAGGGGTGTGCTGGAGTCGAACGCCTCGAAGCCGTCGAGGCCGAGGGCGAGGATCATCAGCACGAACGCGGCGACGATGCCACCGACGAACTGGGCGCCGATGAACGCCCCGGCGTCCTTCCACGACACCCGGCCGCCGATGGCGGCTCCGATCGAGACCGCTGGGTTGAAGTGGCCGCCCGAGATGCGGCCCACGGCGTAGGCCATCAGGGTGACCGTCAGGCCGAAGGCGAGGCCGGTGGCCACGATGTCGGCGCCCGTCATCACCGCGACGCCGCAGCCGAAGAGCACCAGGACGAAGGTGCCGAGGAACTCGGCGAGCAGCTTCTGCGCAAGAGGTGGGGGGGCGGTGTCGGCCGCGGTGTCGGCCGTCGCTACGTCAGTCATGTCAGTCATCTCCTCGGTTCGGCTCCCGAAAGACCAGCCGGGTGTCATCCCGACTCTAGCCATTGGCACCGGCGTGGCGGGGATGCGAGGCTGGCACGGGCCGCGGGTGCGCGGCCCCCAGCCGTCCGATATCTTGACGTCAAGCAATCTGAACGTCCCGGAACCTAGTGGCCCAGGAGTGTCGCCCGAACATGTCGAGCATCATCTACACCCACACCGACGAGGCGCCGCTGCTGGCGACGTACTCCTTCCTCCCGATCGTCGAGGCGTACGCCGCCAAGGCCGGCGTGTCCGTCGAGACCCGCGACATCTCGGTCGCGGCGCGGATCCTGGCGCAGTTCGGGCTGGCCGACGATGCGCTCGGCGAGCTCGGCGAGCTGGCCACCAAGCCCGAGGCCAACATCATCAAGCTGCCGAACATCTCCGCGTCGATCCCGCAGCTCAAGGCCGCGATCAAGGAGCTGCAGGCACAGGGATTCGACATCCCCGACTACCCGGAGAGCCCGGACAACGCGGAAGAGCAGGCGATCCGGGCCACGTACGACAAGGTCAAGGGCTCGGCCGTCAACCCGGTCCTCCGGGAGGGCAACTCCGACCGCCGCGCGCCGCTGGCGGTCAAGAACTACGCGAAGACCCACCCGCACCGGATGGGCACGTGGAGCCCCGACTCCAAGACCAACGTCGCCACCATGGGGCACGACGACTTCCGCTCCAACGAGAAGTCCGTGGTCATTCCCGCCGACGACACCCTTCGCATCGAGCTGGTCGGCGAGGACGGCACGGTGACCGTGCTCAAGGACGCGCTCCCGGTGCTGGCGGGCGAGGTCGTCGACGCGACGTTCATGGACGTCGCCGCCCTGCAGGAGTTCCTCGCTGGGGCCATCGAGCGGGCGAAGTCCGAGGACGTGCTGTTCTCGGTGCACCTCAAGGCCACGATGATGAAGGTGTCCGACCCGATCATCTTCGGCCACGTCGTGACGACCTTCTTCAAGCCCGTCTTCGAGAAGTACGGCGACCGGCTGGCCGCAGCGGACCTCTCGCCCAACGACGGGCTGGGCGGCATCCTCTCCGGGCTCGACAAGGTGGACGGCGGCGACGAGATCAGGGCCGCCATCGACGCTGCGCTCGCCGAAGGCCCCAAGATGGCCATGGTCGACTCCGACAAGGGCATCACGAACCTGCACGTCCCCTCCGACGTGATCGTCGACGCCTCGATGCCGGCGATGATCCGCATCGGCGGCCACATGTGGGGTCCCGACGGTGAGGAGGCCGACACCCTCGCGGTGATCCCCGACTCCTCCTACGCCGGGATCTACCAGACCGTGATCGACGACTGCCGTGCCAACGGCGCGTTCGACCCCGCCACCATGGGCTCGGTCCCCAACGTCGGCCTGATGGCGAAGGCGGCCGAGGAGTACGGCTCCCACGACAAGACCTTCGAGGTTCCCACCGCGGGCACGGTCCGAGTGGTCAACGCGGCCGGCGACACGCTGCTCGAGCACCAGGTCGGTGCCGGTGACATCTGGCGTGCCTGCCAGACGAAGGACGCCTCGATCCGCGACTGGGTCAAGCTCGCGGTCACTCGTGCCCGCGCGACCGGCGTCCCCGCCGTGTTCTGGCTGGACGAGACCCGCGCCCACGACGCGAACCTGATCGCGAAGGTGCGCGAGTACCTGCAGGAGCACGACACCGACGGCCTGACCATCGAGATCATGCCGCCGGCGGAGGCCTGCGCGTACTCGCTCCAGCGGATCCGCAAGGGCGAGGACACCATCTCGGTCACCGGCAACGTGCTGCGCGACTACAACACCGACCTGTTCCCCATCCTCGAGCTCGGCACGTCCGCCAAGATGCTCTCGATCGTCCCGCTGATGAACGGCGGCGGTCTCTTCGAGACCGGTGCCGGCGGGTCCGCGCCCAAGCACGTGCAGCAGCTCGTGCAGGAGAACTACCTGCGCTGGGACAGCCTCGGTGAGTTCTTCGCCCTCGCTGCGTCGTTCGACCACCTCTCCGACACGTTCGGCAACCCCGGTGCGAAGGTCCTCGCCGAGACACTGGACAAGGCGACCGAGACGTTCCTCAACGAGGACCGCTCCCCGGGCCGCAAGCTCGGGACGATCGACAACCGCGGCTCGCACTTCTACCTCGCGCTCTACTGGGCCGAGGAGCTTGCCGGGCAGACCGACAACGCCGAGCTCG
Source organism: Nocardioides sp. (assembly GCF_004803405.1). Taxonomy (GTDB): domain Bacteria; phylum Actinomycetota; class Actinomycetes; order Propionibacteriales; family Nocardioidaceae; genus Nocardioides; species Nocardioides vastitatis. Next base: position 24,552 of record NZ_SSXI01000257.1, read on the forward strand.
CCGAGACGTTCCGGCCGCTCGCGGAGTCCCTGCGCGCCAACGAGCAGAAGATCGTGGACGAGCTGATCGCCGTCCAGGGCTCGCCGGTCGACATCGGGGGCTACTTCCGCCCCGACGCCGAGAAGGCGGCCGCTGTGATGCGCCCGAGCACGACGCTCAACGAGGCGCTCGCCGCCCTCTGAGCTCGACGCCCTGGTGGGCCGGCGCGCGCCAGCACCTCGGCCGCGCGCCGGCCACCTCGGAATAGAACCCGGCGGCGTCGCGTTGCCGCCCCACGTGACCCTGACGCCGACGACGATCGACGACCGCGTCGTGGTGTCCCACGCTCGCCCGGTGCTGGCGATCCTCGCGCTGGCACTCGGCGGGTTCACCATCGGCACCACCGAGTTCATGACCATGGGCGTGCTGCCCGAGGTCGCCGAGGGCGTCGACGTCTCCGTGCCGACCGCGGGGCACGTGATCTCCGCCTATGCGGTCGGGGTGGTGGTCGGCGTGCCGATCCTCGCCTTCTTCGGTGCGGCGATGCCGCGGCGCGGGATGCTCGTCGGGCTGATGGGCGCCTACGCCCTGTTCAACCTGCTCAGCGCGGTCGCGCCCAACTACGAGATCCTGACCCTGGCCCGGTTCCTCGACGGTCTTCCGCACGGTGCCTACTTCGGCGTGGCGAGCCTGGTCGCTGCCAGTCTGGTCACGCCCGAGCGGCGGGGACGGGCGGTCGCCAGCGTGATGCTCGGGCTGTCCGTGGCCAACGTCGTCGGCGTGCCCCTGGCCACCTTCCTCGGTCAGCAGGTCGGCTGGCGGGCGACGTACGTCCTCGGTGGCGCTCTCGCCCTGGTCACGGTGGCGATGGTGCTGGCGGCGGTCCCCTCGGTCCCCGGGGACGATGGGGCGAGCGGCCGCAAGGAGGCGCGCGAGTTCTTCGGCAGCCTGCAGGTCTGGCTGACCATGGCCGTCGGTGCGATCGGCTTCGGCGGCATGTTCGCGGTGTACTCCTACATCGCCAAGACCGTGACCGAGGTCGGCGACCTCGCGCGCGGCACGGTGCCTGTGTTCGTGCTCGCACTCGGACTCGGCATGGTCGTCGGAACCTGGGTCGCCGGCGAGCTCGCGGCGTGGTCGGTCGTCCGCAGCCTCGTACTCTCGGGCGTGATCGGCGTCGCGCTGATGCTGGTCTACTACGTCGCGGCACCCGGCGGCTGGCTGTTGCTGCCGGTGGCATTCCTCGTCACCGCGACCGGATCGGTGCTCGTGGTCAACCTGCAGCTACGCCTGATGGACGTGGCCGGCGGCGCGGTGACGCTCGGGGCCGCGATGAACCACGCCGCGCTCAACATCGCCAACGCGCTCGGTGCCTGGCTCGGCGGCGTCGTGATCGCAGCCGGCTACGGCTACCGCGCACCGGCTCTGGTCGGCGCCGCACTCAGCACACTCGGCGTGCTGCTCCTGCTGTGGTCTGCCCTCCTGCACCGCCGGACCGGCGCGGCCGAACCCGCGTGAACCCGGATACCCGTTCCGGTCCGGCGCGGCCGGCCTGAGAGAATCGTCGCCATGTCCGCCACCACCGAGGAGAACAAGGCGCCGGAGGCCCTGCCGAAGCCCGGACAGCCGTCTGCGCCCGAGGAGGCCGCCCGCCCACGCGTGCTCTCCGGCATCCAGCCGACGTCGGACTCCTTCCACTTCGGCAACTACCTCGGTGCGACCCGGCAGTGGGTGGACCTGCAGCGTGACCACCAGCCGTTCTTCTTCATTGCCGACCAGCACGCCATCACCGTCGAGCAGGACCCCAAGGTGCTGCGTGAGCGCACGCTGCGCGCGGCGGCCCAGCTCGTGGCGATGGGCATCGACCCCGAGCGCAGCGCGATCTTCCTGCAGAGCCACGTCCCGGCGCACGCGCAGCTCGGCTGGGTGCTCAGCTGCCTCACCGGCTTCGGCGAAGCGCGGCGGATGACGCAGTTCAAGGACAAGTCGCTCAAGCAGGGGGAGGGCGCTGCCAGCGTGGGCCTCTTCACCTACCCGATCCTCCAGGCGGCCGACATCCTGCTCTACCGACCGCACTACGTCCCGGTCGGTGAGGACCAGCGTCAGCACCTCGAGCTCACCCGTGACCTCGCGCAGCGCTTCAACAGCCGCTACAAGAAGACCTTCCGCCTGCCGGAGCCCTACATCCTGAAGGCGACGGCGAAGATCGCCGACCTCCAGGACCCGACGTCGAAGATGTCGAAGTCCGGTTCGGCCACGAGCGGCATCATCTTCCTGCTCGACGACCCGAAGGTGACGGCCAAGAAGATCCGCTCCGCGGTGACCGACTCGGGCACCGACATCCGGTACGACCCGGAGGAGAAGCCCGGCATCAGCAACCTGCTGTCGATCTACTCCGCGCTCACGGGCGACACGGTCGCCTCACTCGAGGAGCAGTACGCCGGCAGGATGTACGGCGACCTCAAGAAGGACCTCGCCGACGTGGTGGTCGACTTCGTGACTCCGTTCCGCGAGCGCACGCTGGAGCTGCTCGAGGACCAGGCCTACCTGATGCAGGTCCTGGCAAGGGGAGCGGCCGCCGCGGGGGCCATCGCCGAGGCGACGCTCAGGGACGTCTACCAACGGGTCGGCTTCGTGGCGCCGCCGGCCCTCCGGGCGGAAGCCTGATGTCGAGCCTCGCGCCGCACGGGCCCACACCGGGCGCCACCACGATCGGGGTCGCCATCGCGATCCCCGAGCCGTGGGCGACCGAGCTGCAGGAGTACCGGCTGGACATCGGTGACCCGACCGCGGTCGGCGTACCCACCCACATCACGCTCGTGCCGCCGACCGAGATCAGCCAGCCCCTCGCGGAGATCGAGGAGCACCTGGAGGCCGCCGCGGAGAGCCAGGAGCCGTTCCGCGTCCACCTGCGTGGAACCGGAACCTTCCGTCCCGTCTCGCCGGTGGTCTTCATCGGCCTGGCGGAGGGCATCTCGCAGTGCGAGCAGCTCGCGGACGCCGTACGCGAAGGCCCGCTGGCGGTGGACCTGCACTTCCCGTACCACCCGCACGTCACGGTCGCGCACCACATGTCCGACGAAGACCTCGACCGGGCCTTCGAGGAGCTGGCCACCTTCGAGTGTGTCTTCGACGTGACGAGCTTCCACCTCTACGTCCACCAGGGCCAGACGGGCTGGAAGACCACCCGCACCTTCGCGCTCGGGCGCTCACCCGCACGCGAGGGCGGACGGACACCGACGACACCGACGAGGCAGACCCGATGAAGTTCGAACGCAGGCACGCGATCCTGCTCCTCGCCGTGGCCGCATGGAACGTCGTCTCGTTCGGCAACTTCGCGCGGAACCTCTACTCCGCCTACGAGTCCGGCGAGGACCGCGCAACCGGGTACTGGGTCGCCCACACGATCCTGATCGTGGTGAACTTCGTGATCGCAGCGCTGCTGGGGTCGCTGGGATGGAAGGCGCTTCGCAGCACGAAGGGCTCGTCGGCGTAGGTCAGGGCGCCTTGCCGAGGAGGAAGTACGTCCTCATCGGGCCCTTGCCCTTCACCTGGATGACCCGAGGGGCGCTGAAGACGTAGCGGTGCTCGAGCAGCGTGTACGTCGACTCCGACACCTGGATCCGGTTGGGCAGCCCGTGCGACTCCATCCGGCTCGCTGTGTTGACGGTGTCGCCCCACAGGTCGTAGGCGAACTTCCGCTGGCCGATCACCCCGGCGACCACGGGGCCCGACGCGATCCCGATCCGCATCGCGATCGGGCTCGGCCAGTCGGCAGCGAGGCGGCTCGACGCGCGTTGCATGTCGAGCGCCAGCTCGGCCAGCGACTCGGCGTGGTGGTCGTCGCTGAGCGGCAGCCCCGCCACCGCCATGTACGCGTCGCCGACCGTCTTGATCTTCTCCACACCGCGCCGGTCGCAGAGCGCGTCGAACTCCGTGAACATGGTGTCCAGCAGCTGTACCAGCTCCTCGGCCTCCAGCATCTCCGCGACCGGTGTGAAGCCGACGATGTCGGAGAAGAGCACGCTCACGTCGGCGGCCGAGTCCGCGATCGCACCGCGCTCGGTGCGAAGGCGCAGCGCGATGGTGACGGGCAGGACGTTGTGCAGCAGCTCGTCGGACCTCTCGCGCTCACGCTCGACCTCCCGCTGCCGCAGGAAGTCGGTACGGCGAAGCCGCTCGAGCGCGTAGCCGACCACGAGCGCGATGGCTGCGAGTCCCGCGGTCGGGGCCAGGTCGGCGACGATGTCGGCCACCAGGGGCCGGAGGTTGGCCACGACGACGTGAACGGCCACGAAGACCGCGGTGACGGCGATGGTGGCGTGCATCCTCAGCCGCAACAGCCCGATGGCACCGAGCAACGTGACTGTCCCGGAGGTCCGCAGGTACACCTCGGGGTATGGAGCCGCCCACGCCAGGCCGACGCCGAGCAGAAGGATGATCAGAGAGACCAGGCCCACGATGACGGCCTGGAAGTGGCGCTCGACGGCGGCCCAGCGACCCACGCCCACCAGGATGACGAGCATGACCGGGACCAGGATCCCGAACCGGATGATGGCACTGTAGGCGCGGCCCTCGTCGACGACGAGCGGGTCGATCAGGCCGTACGCCGCGGTGAAGACGACCGCGACCCAGATCGCCGGCCGCGCCTCTCGCACTCCCTCGGCGTTGTCGTGCGCAACGAACGCCCGCTCCACGTCGGTGTCGTCGAACTGGAGCAGCCACGGGCGCATGTGCAGCTGGGCGTGCCGGTCCTGCAACCAGGAACGGATCAGCCTCACCCCCACGGGGGCATCGTGCCAGAGCCGCGGAGACAGCGACGCCGCACCGGCGAGGCCGGTGCGGCGTCGATCTGCGGAGCGCCTGGGCTCAGTGGCCTTGCTTGAGCGCCGTGCGGAGGTCCTTGTTCAGCTGCGAGATCACGTCGAGCGGGATCTCCTTCGGGCACGCCGCGGCGCACTCGCCGATGTTCGTGCAGCCGCCGAAGCCCTCGTGGTCGTGCTGGCCGACCATGTCGACGACGCGGCTGTAGCGCTCCGGCTGGCCCTGCGGCAGCTCGCCGAGGTGGGTGATCTTCGCGCCGACGAACAGGGACGCGGAGCCGTTCGGACACGCGGCGACGCAGGCGCCGCAGCCGATGCAGGTCGCGACGTTGAACGCGCGCATCGCCTTGTCGCGAGGCACGGGGACCGAGTTGGCCTCGGGAGCGGATCCGGTGTTGGCCGAGATGTACCCGCCGGACTGGATGATCCGGTCGAGCGCCCCGCGGTCCACCACCAGGTCCTTGATGACCGGGAACGCGCTCGCCCGCCACGGCTCGATGGTGATCGTGTCGCCGTCCTTGAAGGACCGCATGTGGAGCTGGCAGGTGGTGGTCACCTCGGGGCCGTGGGCCTCGCCGTTGATCATCAGCGAGCACATGCCGCAGATGCCCTCGCGGCAGTCGGAGTCGAACGCGATCGGCTCCTCGCCCCGGGCGTTGAGCTGCTCGTTCAGGACGTCGAGCATCTCGAGGAAGCTCATGTCCGAGGAGATGCCCTCGACCTGGTAGCTGTGGATCGAGCCCTTGTCGTCCGGGCCGGTCTGGCGCCAGATGTTCAGGGTCAGGTTCATGCCGTCGGTCACTTGTAGCTCCGCTGCTTCATCTCGATGGCCGTGTAGACGAGGTCTTCCTTGTGGAGGACCGGCGGCTCGTCTCCCTCGGTGAACTCCCAGGCGGCGACGTACGCGAACTCGTCGTCGTGCCGCAGTGCCTCGCCGTCCTCGGTCTGCGACTCGGCCCGGAAGTGGCCGCCGCAGGACTCGCGCCGGTTGAGGGCGTCGATGCACATCAGCTCGCCGAGCTCGAAGAAGTCGGCCACTCGGCCGGCCTTCTCGAGGCTCTGGTTGAGGGTGTCGGCCGCGCCGAGCACCTTCACATTGGTCCAGAAGTCGGCGCGAAGCTCTCGGATCATGTCGATCGCCTTGCGCAGGCCCTCGGCGGTCCGCTCCATGCCGCAGTACTCCCACATGATGTGGCCCAGCTCCTTGTGGTAGCTGTCGACCGAGCGGGTGCCGTTGATGGAGAGCAGCTTGGCAACGCGGTCCTCGACGGACTTCCGCGCCTCGACGACGGCCTCGTGGCTCTCGTCGATCTTCTCGAAGGGGCCTTCGGAGAGGTAGTCGCGGATCGTGTGGGGGAGCACGAAGTAACCGTCGGCCAGCCCCTGCATCAGCGCGGATGCGCCGAGGCGGTTGGCGCCGTGGTCGGAGAAGTTCGCCTCGCCGGTGACGAACAGGCCCGGGATCGTGGACTGGAGGTCGTAGTCGACCCACAGGCCGCCCATCACGTAGTGCACGGCGGGGTAGATCCGCATGGGGACCTGGTACGGGTTCTCTCCCGTGATCCGCTCGTACATGTCGAAGAGGTTGTCGTACTTCTCACGGACTGCGTCCTCACCGAGGCGCTTGATCGCGTCCGCGAAGTCGAGGTAGACGCCGCGGCGGAAGTCGCCGACCAGCGGGCCGACCCCGCGGCCCTCGTCGCAGACGTTCTTGGCCTGCCGGGAGGCGATGTCGCGGGGCACCAGGTTGCCGAAGGACGGGTAGATCCGCTCCAGGTAGTAGTCGCGGTCCTCCTCGGGGATGTCCCGCGGGTCCTTGGTGCAGTCCTCCTTCTTCTTGGGCACCCAGATCCGGCCGTCGTTCCGCAGCGACTCGCTCATCAAGGTGAGCTTCGACTGGTGCTCGCCGGAGACCGGGATGCAGGTGGGGTGGATCTGCGTGTAGCAGGGGTTCGCCATGTAGGCGCCCTTGCGGTGCGCGCGCCACGCGGCCGTGACGTTCGACCCCATCGCGTTGGTCGAGAGGTAGAAGACGTTGCCGTAGCCACCGGATGCGAGCACCACGACGTCGGCGAGGTGGGTCTCGATCTCACCGGTGACCATGTCGCGAGCGATGATCCCGCGGGCCCGGCCGTCGGCGACGATCACCTCGAGCATCTCGTGCCGCGTGAACTCCTCCACGGTGCCGGCCGCCACCTGGCGCTCCATGGCCTGGTAGGCGCCGATCAGCAGCTGCTGACCGGTCTGGCCGCGGGCGTAGAACGTACGGGAGACCTGGACGCCGCCGAAGGACCGGTTGTCGAGCAGGCCGCCGTACTCGCGGGCGAAGGGAACTCCCTGTGCCACGCACTGGTCGATGATGTTGACGCTGACCTCGGCCAGTCGGTAGACGTTCGACTCGCGCGACCGGTAGTCGCCGCCCTTGACCGTGTCGTAGAAGAGTCGGTGGACGGAGTCGCCGTCCTCCTTGTAGTTCTTCGCGGCGTTGATGCCGCCCTGGGCCGCGATCGAGTGGGCCCGCCGAGCGGAGTCCTGGTAGCAGAAGGACTTCACGTTGTACCCGGCCTCACCGAGGGTGGCCGCTGCGGCCCCACCGGCGAGGCCGGTGCCGACGATGATGATCGAGAGCTTGCGGCGGTTCGCGGGGTTGACCAGCCGGGCCTCGAACTTCCGGGTCTGCCAGCGGTCCGCGATCGGGCCGGCGGGGGCCTTCGCGTCCTGGATCGGGTCGCCGAGCGTGTAGTAGCCGGCGGCGTCGTCGTACTCGCCGGCGGTGGGCTCGTCGTGAGAGGTGTCGGAGGTCAGCGTGGTGTCCGGCATGTCGGTCATGGCAGGGGAAATCCTCTTCCTGGCGAGGTCAGTCGATGATGCCGGCGAGGACGGCGATCGGGACGAGCGAGAAGCCGCCCGCGATGACGATCGCGAGCGCGAGCGACAGCGTCTTGGCCCGGGCTCGGCTCTGCGCCGTACCGGTGATGCCCAGGGTCTGGCACGCGCTCCAGACGCCGTGATGCAGGTGGGCGCCGAGCATCGCCATGGCGGCGAGGTAGATCAGCGTCATCCACCACACGTCGAAGGTGTCGACGAGCAGGTTGTAGGGGTCGTCGGTCTCCCCGCCCTGCACGTTGACCTTGCCGATCGTGAAGTTGATCAGGTGCCAGACCAGGAAGATCAGGATCGTCAGGCCGCCGGTGCGCATCAGCCGACTGGCCGGGATCGCGCCGGTGTGCTTCTTGACCACGTACTTGATCGGCCGCGCCTTCTGCGCCCGACGCCACAGTGCGACCGCGGCCCACACGTGGACGACGAGGGCGACCAGCAGGCCGACCCGCATGATCCAGAGGAAGCCCTCGTGGGGAAGCATCGGCTCGCCGAGCTCGCGCAGGTGGTGCGCGTACTCGTTGAAGGCGTCGTGGCCGGCGAACGCCTTGAGATTGCCGTACATGTGTCCCAGCACGAAGCCGACGAACACGAGTCCGCTGACTGCCATCAGGAACTTCAGTGCGATCGACGTGCGGGACGCCCGCGCGCCCTCGATCAGGGTGGGATGCTTCGTCACAGGGTCTGCCACGGCCGGTCACGTTACCGCGCGCAGACCTCAGCCGCGCACCCGGCGCGATGTGACATATGCACGTAAGGCGACCCTTACTGACCTCGTCCCTCAGCATGACCCCTTTCACAAATCGCGGGGAGTCGGCAGACTCGGCGCTCGGACGGTCCTGACGGCGATCGAAAGGTTCGAGATGACGACTGGCGTGCAGGGTCCAAGCCGGGCGCAGATCGAGGAGAGGACCCTCCGGACCGACCGGTGGTGGCTCTCCCCGCTGCTGACGTTCATCGTGTTCAGCGTCTTCGTCGTCTACGCGACGATCCGGGCGTTCATGGGCTCGGACTACTACGCCTCGCCATACCTGTCGCCGTTCTACTCGCCCTGCCTGGGCGACTGCGTCTCCGGAGCCTCGGACTTCGGGCAGCCGTTCCAGTGGTGGCCGTTGTCGGCCGCGCTGCTGATCCTGATCTTCCCGCTCGGCTTCCGGCTGACCTGCTACTACTACCGGAAGGCCTACTACCGGGCGTTCTGGCTGTCGCCGCCCGCCTGCGCCGTGGCCGAGCCGCACGGCGGGTACTCCGGCGAGACCCGGTTCCCGCTGATCCTGCAGAACATCCACCGGTACTTCTGGTACGCCGCGGTGGTGGTGGCCCTGATCCTGACGTACGACGTGGTGCTGGCCTTCCGCGACGAGCACCACGAGTGGGGGCATATGGGCCTCGGCACGCTGCTGATGCTCGTCAACGTCGTGCTGATCTGGCTCTACACGCTGTCGTGCCACTCCTGCCGTCACATCGTCGGCGGCCGACTGCGCCACTTCTCCAAGCACCCGGTCCGCTACCGGCTGTGGACCTGGGTGTCGAAGCTGAACGGCCAGCACCCGCAGTACGCGTGGTACTCGCTGTTCTCGGTGGCCCTGGTCGACCTCTACATCTTCCTCCTGGCCAACGGCACGATCGACGACGTGAGGTTTTTCTAAATGACGGAGTCCACGCACGACAGGCATCCGATGACCGGCAACGAGATGTCGCCGTCGGCCGCAGGTGGCATCGAGCGGCACCAGTACGACGTCGTCGTGATCGGCGCGGGGGGCGCCGGGCTGCGGGCGGCGATCGCGGCCCAGGAGGCCGGGGCGCGGACCGCCATCGTCTGCAAGTCGCTGCTCGGCAAGGCGCACACGGTGATGGCCGAGGGTGGGATCGCCGCCGCGATGGGCAACCGCTGGCCCGAGGACAACTGGGAGGTGCACTTCCGCGACACCATGCGTGGCGGGAAGATGCTCAACAACTGGCGGATGGCCCAGCTGCACGCCCAGGAGGCGCCCGAGCGGGTGATGGAGCTCGAGGACTGGGGGGCCCTGTTCGACCGCACCGAGGACGGGCTGATCAGCCAGCGCGACTTCGGCGGCCACAAGTACGCCCGCCTCGCGCACGTCGGCGACCGCACCGGTCTGGAGATGATCCGGACACTGCAGCAGCGCGCGTTCCAGCTCGGCATCGACGTGTTCATGGAGTGCACGGTCACCGAGCTGCTGAAGGACGCGGACGGCAACGGCCGGATCGCGGGCGCGTTCGGCTACTGGCGCGAGACCGGGCGGTTCGTGGTCTTCGAGGCGCCCAGCGTCGTCCTCGCGACCGGCGGGATCGGCAAGTCGTTCAAGGTCACGTCGAACTCCTGGGAGTACACCGGCGACGGGCATGCGCTCGCGCTGCGTGCCGGGGCGAGCCTGATCAACATGGAGTTCGTCCAGTTCCACCCCACCGGCATGGTGTGGCCGCCGTCGGTCAAGGGGCTGCTGGTGACCGAGTCGGTGCGTGGTGACGGCGGCGTCCTGAAGAACGCCGAGGGCAAGCGGTTCATGTTCGACTACATCCCGGAGTACTTCAAGGCGGAGACCGCGGACACGGTGGAGGAGGCCGACCGCTGGTACGACGACAAGAAGAACAACCGCCGGCCCCCCGAGCTGCTGCCCCGCGACGAGGTCGCCCGCGCCATCAACTCCGAGATCAAGGCGGGCCGCGGGTCACCGCACGGCGGCATCTACCTCGACATCGCCTCGCGTCGTACGCCCGAGTTCATCCGCAAGCGGCTGCCGTCGATGTACCACCAGTTCAAGGAGCTGGCCGACGTCGACATCACTGCCGAGCCGATGGAGATCGGGCCGACCTGCCACTACGTGATGGGCGGTGTCGAGGTCGACCCCGACACCGAGCTGTCCGCCGTTCCCGGCCTCTATGCCGTCGGCGAGTGCTCGGGCGGCATGCACGGCTCCAACCGACTCGGCGGCAACAGCCTCTCGGACCTGCTGGTCTTCGGCCGGCGGGCCGGCGCGGCCGCGGCGTCGTACAGCGACGGCCTCGGCGGCAGCCGGCCGGCGATCGCGGAGCAGGACGTGAAGGCGGCCGAGCAGAGTGCCCTCGCGCCGTTCGAGGTCGAGGGCGGTGAGAACCCGTACACGATCCAGCAGGACCTGCAGCAGTCGATGAACGACCTGGTCGGGATCATCCGCGAGGGCGCCGAGCTGGAGCGGTCGCTGGCCGAGATCGAGGCCTTCAAGGAGCGCGCCAGCCGGATGAAGGTCGAGGGCCACCGGCAGTACAACCCCGGGTGGCACCTCTCGATCGACCTGCGCAACATGCTGATCGTCAGCGAGGCGATCGCGAAGGCGGCGCTGGCTCGAGAGGAGTCGCGAGGCGGTCACACGCGCAACGACTTCCCGGGTCCCGACCCGGTGTGGGGGAGCAAGAACCTGGTCGTCACGCTCAACGCCGACGGCACCGGTGTGGAGCTGACCGAGAAGCCGCTCCCGGAGATGCCGGACGAGCTCAAGAAGTACTTCGAGTGAGGGGCTGAGATGGGCTACGAGCTGAAGATGCGGGTGTGGCGGGGCGACCAGTCCGGAGGCGACCTCGGTGACTACACCGTCGAGGTCTCCGAAGGCGAGGTCGTGCTCGACGCGCTGCACCGACTCCAGGCCACCCAGGCCGGTGACCTCGCCGTCCGCTGGAACTGCAAGGCCGGCAAGTGCGGCTCCTGCAGCGCCGAGATCAACGGCAGGCCGCGCCTGCTGTGCATGACCCGTCTGTCCGACTTCGAGCCGACCGAGACCATCACGGTCACCCCGATGCGGTCCTTCCCGGTGATCCGCGACCTGGTCACCGACGTGTCCTACAACTACGAGAAGGCCCGTGAGCTGCCAGGGGTGGAGCTCGGCCCGCGCGACCCCGACGGCAAGCGCCGGATGATGCAGGTCGACGTCGAGCGCGGTCAGGAGTTCCGCAAGTGCATCGAGTGTTTCCTGTGCCAGAACACCTGCCACGTCGTGCGCGACCACGAGGACAACAAGCCCGCCTTCGCCGGTCCCCGCTTCTTCCTCCGGTACGCCGAGCTCGACATGCACCCCCTGGACACGCGTGATCGCCGGTCGGCCGCGCGGGAGACCGCAGGGCTCGGGATGTGCAACATCACCAAGTGCTGCACCGAGGTGTGCCCGGAGGGCATCAGGATCACCGACAACGCGATCATCCCGATGAAGGAGCGCATCGTGGACAGGAAGTACGACCCGCTGGTCTGGCTCGGGGCGAAGATCGGCCTGCGCAACAAGGACGACGACGGGCGTACCGAGGCCTGAGCGACCTCAGGCGACGATCGGGGCGGGCGCGGGGTAGTGGGTCGCGACGAGCTCGTCGACTGCCTCCACCCACCGGCGGCGCAGCGCGCGCTCCCGCCCGGCGGCACCGAGCAGATGGCGCTGCGGGTCGGCCGCCACGGCCGTG
>NZ_SSXI01000171.1 GCF_004803405.1 Nocardioides sp.
GTGCCCGACTTCCTGAGGCTCCGCCACGCAGCCCTGGCCGCGGCCACCGTGCTCGCGGTCCTGCCGCACGCGGTACCCGCAGCCGGCGCGGAGCCGGCGGGCGGAGACCGGGGCGAGCCAGGTTGTGCGGCCGGCGAGGTCGCCGTGGTCGTGGACTTCAACGAGCTGGGCGGTGACACCCGCGTCGCCTGTCACCCGTCCGGCGGCACGGCGGCCGAGGTCTTCGAGGACGCCGGCTTCCCGCTGACCTACGCCCGCGGCATGCAGGGCTTCGTCTGCTCGGTCAGCGGTCTCCCGAAGGAAGGGCCGTGCACCGAGGGCGACTCCTACTGGAGCCTGTGGTGGTCCGCGGGCCCGGAGGGCTGGGCCTACGCGACGCTCGGCGCCGACCAGCTCGAGATCGAACCCGGGGGCCATCTCGGCTTCGCCTGGCACGAGGGCGAGGGCGACGCAGCACCGCCGGAGGTGACGATCGACGGGACCGGCTCGGTGGAGGCCGGGGGCGACGAGGCAGTGAGTGAGGGAGCACTGGAGAGCGCCGTCACCGAGACCGACCAGCCCTCGCGCGACGGCGCGCCGACCTGGGTCCTCGTCGCCGGGGTCGTCGTCGTGCTGTGCGCGGCGGCCGCCGTACCGCTCCTGCGGAGGCGGTCGTGAGGCTGCCGCGCGACCTGCACCCGGTGGCCTGGTGGACGTGGGCGATCGGCCTGGTCGTCGGCGCCTCCTGCACGACCAACCCGTTCGTGCTCGCGCTGATGCTCGCGGTCGCGTCACTGACGGTCCTGACCTGTCGCTCCGACCAGCCGTGGGCCCGCTCCTTCCGCCTCTACCTGTGGCTCGGGCTGACCGTCGTCCTGGTGCGGGTCCTCTTCCGGATCGTGCTCGGTGGCGACGCCCCAGGGCATGTTCTGTTCACCCTGCCGGAGATCCCGCTGCCCCACGTCGTCGCGGGGATCAGCCTGCTCGGTGACTTCACCCGCGAGGAGCTGCTGTGGGCGGTCTACGAGGGCAGCCGGCTCGCCGCCATCTTGATCGCGATCGGTGCCGCCAACGCCCTGGCCAACCCCAAGCGGCTGATGAAGTCGCTGCCTCCGGCCCTCTACGAGGTCGGCACCGCCATGACCGTGGCGATCAGCGTCGTCCCGCAGCTCGCGGACAGCGCCCGCCGGGTCCGCGCGGCCCAGCAGCTGCGCGGCGGGCCGACGGGTCGGTTCCGCCGGACCAGAGGCGTACGACGGATCCTGGTCCCGATCCTCGAGGACTCCTTCGAACGCTCTCTCGCCCTCGCTGCGGGCATGGACGCCCGCGGCTACGGCCGAACCGGTGAGCTCACCGCTCGCCAGCGCAGGTCCACCGGCGCGCTCATGATCGTGGGCCTGCTCGGCGTCTGTGCCGGTGTCTATGCCCTGCTCGACGGTACGACTCCGCGGTTCCTCGCGCTGCCGATGCTCGCCCTCGGCACGTCTGCCGCCTTGGCCGGCTTCATGCTGGCCGGTCGTCGGGTCCGGCGGACCCGCTACCGGCCGGACCGCTGGCGGCTGCCCGAGATCTCGGTCGCCCTGTCCGGGGTCGCCACCGGTGCCGGCCTGTGGACCGTCCAGCGGTGGGATCCGGCGGTCGCCCATCCCGGCGTCACGGCCGTACCGGAGGTGTCACTGCTCGCGGTGGCGGCCGTGCTGGTGGGCCTGCTGCCGGTCTGGATGGCGCCACCGCCCATGACGGCGCAGCGCCGTGGGACGGCCGCCGAGGTGGTCGCGCCGCGGTCGGTCGGCGAGGCGGTGACCGCCCGATGATGGAGCTCCGCGACATCACCTTCCGCTACGACGACGACACGACCCGGGTCCTCGACCACGTCGAGCTGACTGTCGAGAACGGCGAGCTGGTGGTGCTCGCCGGCCCGACCGGGGCCGGCAAGTCCACACTGCTGGCCGTCGTGGCGGGGCTGGTGCCGGCGTTCACGGGCGGCACGCTCACTGGTGACGTCGTCCTCGACGGCGAGAGCGTGATCGACCGTCCGGCCCGCGAGCGGGCGCACACCGTGGGCTACGTGGGACAGAACCCGCCCGCGTGGTTCGTCACCGACACGGTCGAGGAGGAGCTCGCCTTCGGGATGGAGCAGCTCGGGCTGCCCGCGCCCACGATGCGCCGGCGGGTGGAGGAGACCCTCGACCTGCTCGGCATCGCCGACCTGCGGCACCGCGACCTCCGCACCCTCTCGGGCGGCCAGCAGCAGCGGGTCGCCATCGGCTCCGTGCTCACCGCCCACCCGCGGCTGCTGGTGCTGGACGAGCCGACCTCCGCACTGGATCCGACCGCTGCCGAGGACGTGCTCGCCACGCTGGCGCGGCTGGTCCACGACCTGGGGGTCTCCGTGCTGGTCGCCGAGCACCGGCTCGAGCGGGTGGTGCCGTTCGCCGACCGGCTCTGCCTGCTCGGTGCCGACCCCGCGCGACCCGGCACGCTTCGGGTGGGCGATCCCGGCGAGATCCTGCAGGACGCCTCGATCGCACCGCCGATCGTGGAGCTGGGCCGGCTGGCCGGGTGGCAGCCGCTGCCGCTGACCGTGCGGGACGCCCGCCGGCTCGCCGGTCCGCTGAAGGCGCGGCTGGCGGCCGTCGTACCTGACGAAACTGTCGCCGATCCGGCTCCTGGGCAGCAGTTGCGTCAGGTACGACGTGGGCCGGTCGCCGAGACCCGACGACTGTCGGTGGCCTACGGCCGCACGCCCGCGGTCCGCGAGGTCGATCTCACCCTCCACGCAGGGACGGTGACCGCGCTCATGGGCCGCAACGGGGCCGGCAAGTCCACGCTGATGTGGGCCCTCCAGGGCCGGCACAGGCCGGTGGGCGGCCGGGTCCGGGTGGCCGGCGCGGACCCCGGCAGCCTCAGGCCGGAGCAGCGGCGGGCAACGACCGGGCTGGTCCCGCAGAGCCCGGCGGACCTTCTCTACCTCGAGACGGTGCGGGAGGAGTGCGAGGCGGCGGACCGCACGGCGCATGCGGAGCCCGGCACCTGTGGTGGCCTGCTCGACCGACTCGCTCCCGGAGTCGAGCCCGACCAGCATCCCCGGGACCTGTCCGAGGGTCAGCGGCTGGCCCTGGCGGTGGCCGTCGTGCTCACCGCACGCCCGCGCCTGCTGCTGCTCGACGAGCCGACCCGCGGCCTGGACTATCCCGCGAAGCGTCAGCTCGCGAAGATCCTCCGTGAGCTGGCGGTCGAGCCGGAGGCCGAGCGCGCCGTCCTGATCGCCACCCACGACGTCGAGTTCGTCGCCCAGGTCGCCGACGACCTCGTGGTGCTCGCGGAGGGCGAGGTGGTCTCGTCCGGGCCGGTGGCCCACGCGATCACCGAGTCCCCGGCCTTCGCGCCCCAGGTCACCAAGGTGCTCGGTCCGGGCTGGCTTCGCGTCGAGGACGTCGCGGCGGCGCTGGCCGCACCCGAGGTGGTCCGGTGACCGGGCAGGGCGCCGCCGTCCCGCTGAGACTGCGGTCCGGCGTGGTCCTCGGAATCGCCTCCGTGATCGGCGCGCTGATGCTCGCGTGGCCGCTGCTGCTCGAGGTGGATCCGGCCGCCTCCGGTCGGGTCGACCCGCCGTTCCTGTTCCTCGCCCTGCTGCCGGTGATCCTCGCCGTCGTGCTCGCCGAGCTCAGCGAGGGAGGCATGGACGCCAGGGTGCTGGCCATCCTCGGCGTGCTGAGCGCGGTCAACGCCGTGCTACGACTGGTCAGCGCCGGCACCGCTGGGCTCGAGCTCGTCTTCTTCCTGCTGATCCTCGGCGGCCGGGTCTTCGGTGCCGGGTTCGGCTTCGTCCTGGGCTGTACCTCGCTCTTCGCCTCGGCGCTGATGACGGCCGGGGTCGGCCCGTGGCTGCCCTTCCAGATGCTGGTCGCCGCGTGGGTCGGAATGGGTGCCGGACTGCTCCCGCGCCGGGTCCGCGGTCGTCGCGAGCTCGTGATGCTCGTCGGCTACGGCGTGCTCTCGGCCTACCTGTACGGCCTGCTGATGAACCTGCAGGGCTGGCCGTTCATCGCCGGCGTGCAGGTGCCGGGGCAGGACTCCAGCGAGCTGTCCTACGCGCCCGGTGCTCCGGTGCTCGAGAACCTCCACCACTTCCTGCTCTACACCGTGCTGACCTCGACCGGCGGGTGGGACACCGGTCGCGCGATCACCAACGCGCTCGCCATCGCGCTGCTCGGTCCGGCCGTGCTGACCACGCTGCGACGCGCTGCCCGCAGGGCGCACATCGTTCGGGCCGAGCCGACCCCCGCCGCTACGGCTCGATGAGCAGGATCCGGTCGTCGTCGGCGGCCGGCGTGCCGCGTCCGTCGTGGTTGCTGGTGGTGAGCCAGAGCCGGCCCTGCGGGTCGACCACCACCGTGCGAAGTCGGCCGTACTCGCCCGCCGTCGTCCCGGAGAAGTACGACGTCGGGTCGCTCACCTGGCCGTCGGCCACCTTGATCCGCCAGAGCTGCTCACCCTGCAATGCCGCCATCCAGAGGTAGCCGCCGGTGAAGGCCAGCCCCGACGGGGAGGCCTCCGAGGGTCGCCACGTCATCATCGGCTGCATGTACTGCGGGGGACCGCCGCTGCCCTCGACGACGGGCCAGCCGTAGTCCTCGCCGGGGACGATCCGGTTGAGCTCGTCGAACCTGGTGCTGCCGAACTCGGAGGCCCACAACAAGCTCTGCGAGTCGAACGCGAGGCCCTGCACGTTGCGGTGGCCCCACGACCACACGACCGTGTCGAACGGATTGCCTGGCGCCGGTTCCCCGTCGGCGGTGATCCGCAGGACCTTGCCGGCGAGCGACGTGCGGTCGCGAGCGAGCTGCTCGTCACCGGCCTCGCCGGTCGATACGTACAGGTAGCCGTCGGGGCCGAAGAGGAGGCGACCGCCGTCGTGGATGTCGCCGGTCGGGATCCCGGTGAGCACCGGCTCCGTCGGGCCGAGCCTCTCTCCGTCAAGCTCGGCCCGGACGACGCGGTTGTCCTCCGCAGTGCAGACGTAGAAGTACAGAAGCCCGTCGGAGGAGAAGGTGGGGGAGACCGCGACACCCAGGAGCCCGGCCTCGCCGCGCGGGTCGGTCTCCGGGATCCGGCCGACCTGCTGGATCGTGCCCTCCCGTCGTGGAGTGCCCTCCCCGACCTCGGGCGGGGTGACGACGAGGACGCGCGCGGAGTCGCGCTCGGTGACGACGGCTCTGCCGTCGGGCAGGAAGTCGATGCCCCACGGCGTCTCGAGCCCGCTGGCGACCGTCCCGACCACGTCCGGGACCCCGTCGACCTCGAACGCGACCTCGTCGCCCTCCACCGTTCCGGTGGGGGCCGCGGAGGTGCCCGTGACGACGTCGACGTCGCTCTCGTTGCCGCCCTGGCCGCAGCCCGAGGCGGCCAGCCCGAGGGTGACCAGGACCGCGAGGACCGGGGTGACCGAGAGGCCGCGGCGACGACGCCTCACGCGACCCGCTCCAGGAACTCGAGGAGCAGGTGGTGCACCTGTTCGGGCTGCTCAAGGTGGACGAAGTGCGAGCCGCGCAGCTCGACGTACCGGCTGTCCTTCAGCCGGCGCGAGGCGCTCGCCATGTCACGGGCGCCGGCGAGGATGTCGTAGGTGGCCGCGACGAACATGGTGGGCACGTCGATCTTGCTCAACCGGACGCGCGCGTGCTTGGAGGTGCCGAGCGCGAGCCGGGCGTACCAGTCGACGGGCGTGATGACGAACTCCTTGAGACCCGGCGCGGCCGCCGCCGGATCGGGGACGGGGAACATGAACCCGGTCCTGCCGAGCAGGCTGACCGTGCGGGGCCCCATCGGGATCCGGCGCACCACGGGGCTGGCCGCCCAGCCGGCGTACTTCGCGATCCGGCAGACGTTGACGGTCAACGCGCGCGCGACGGCGTGCGGCAGGTGCAACGGAGCGAGCATGGTCGCGAAGGTGTCGCCCGGGACGCCACAGACGGCGAAGATCCCGCGCACCCGCTCGGGATGGCGGTAGGTCAGCTCGAAGGCGGTGTTGACGCCCATCGACCAGCCCATCAGCGCTGCCCTGTCGATCCCGAAGTGGTCCATGACGGACAGGCCGTCCTGCACGAAGTGCTCGATCTCCACGTGCTTGGGGTCGCGCGGGCGCTCGGAGCCGCCCACGCCGCGGTGGTTCCAGGACACGATCCGTACGCCGCACCCCGCGTCGAGCAGCCACGGCCAGAGGAAGGCGTTGGTGCCGAGACCGTTGCACAGCACCACCGTCGGCCCCTGGATCACCCCGTCGGGGTCGTTGGTCCATGCCCGGAGGTAGGTGCCGTCGTCCGAGAGGATGTCGCGGAACGACAACGACGCTGGTCGTACGCGCTGCTCTGGGCTCGGAGCGGAGGTCGACATGGGGCGATTGTGCCCGACCGACCTGCTCGCGAGTGGCAGCGTCAGGCGTGGAGTGAGATCGCGGAGTCGCGGGTGACGGTGGGATCTGTCGAGCGAGCGCTGAGGAAGCGCTCCACGTCCTCGCGCTCCGCACGGCGCTGCGTGCACTCCGTGAGGGCGATCATCGCGTTGCGGCGGGCGTGCTGCTGGGCGGAGACCGGCCACGCGCGGATCGTCCGGACCGTGTGGAGCACAGGAGCTAGCGGGGACATGCGGCTCCTCTCGAGGGAACTCGGTGGGCTGTCGTCGAGACTATGCCCGCTGTGTGTGCGTGAGGACACCCTCAGATGACATCTGAGTGAATCGGCCTCCGGGTCGCGCGCGTGGCGCCGACGCTGGCCGCGACCACGCACCCGATCGCAGCCCACTGCACGGGAGCAAGCTTCTCGCCGACGACGGCGAATCCGGCGAGAGCGGCGGCGGCCGGCTCCAGGCTCATCAGCACGCCGAAGGTGGCCGCCGGGAGCCGACGGAGCGCCGTGAGCTCGGCGCTGTAGGGGATCACAGAGCTCAGCAGACCGACCGCAGCCCCGATCAGCAGGATCCGGGTGTCCATCAGCGCGTCGCGGTCGACGGTGAGCAGCAGCGGTCCGAGCATGACCACGGCGACGACACTCGCGACCGCCAGGCCGTCGATACCGGCCCACCGCCGCCCGGTCTCGGCGCTGGAGAGGATGTATCCGGCCCACGCCGCGCCGGCGACCAGGGCGAAGGCGACGCCGGCCGGGTCGAGGTGGGCGCGCTCGAAGCCGAGCAGCAGCACGCCGATCGCCGCGAGCCCGACCCACAGGAGGTCCCGGGCCCGGCGGAAGCCCACCGCGGCGAGAAGCAGCGGCCCGATGAACTCGATGGTCACCGCGACGCCGATCGGGATCCGGGAGAACGACTGGTAGATCGCCCAGTTCATGACGCCGAGGCAGGCGCCGAACCGCGCGACCGCCAGCCAGTCGGCCGCGGTCCGGCCGCGTACCCGCGGCCGCGCCCACAGGGCGAGTACGACGGCACTGCTCGCGAGGCGCAGCCAGACCACGCCGTCGGGCTCGATGTCGGCGAACAGCCGCTTCGCGAAGCCCGCGCCGAGCTGGACCGAGGCCACTCCGAGCAGGACGAGGCCGACGGCCACGCCGAGCGAGGGTCGATGAGGGCTGCCGTGCACCCGCACAATCTAGAGACACCGGCAGGACGACAGACGAACGGCCGACCCCTCGAGGACCGGCGGTCCGTCGCCGCATCCGTGGCGACTGGATCAAGGATTCCCGGACGGCCGGTGACTTTTGTCGGCGAGGCGGGTCACTCTAGGGGACGGCGGCTGCCTTCCTGCCGCGTTCATGAGGAGGAACAGATGACCACCATCCTGACGGTCGGCACCCGCAAGGGCATGTGGATCGGGCGTTCGGAGGACCGGTTGGACTGGTCGTTCACGGGTCCCCACCACGACATGGAGGAGGTCTACTCCTGCCTCGTCGACACCCGCCGCGGCACGCCACGGCTCTTCGCCGGCGCGTCGTCGAGCTGGCTCGGCCCGCAGCTGCGCTGGTCCGACGACCTGGGCGAGACCTGGCAGGAGACGCCGAACGGCGCTATCCGCTTCCCCGAGGGCGCCGGCGCCACCGTCGAGCGGATCTGGCAGCTGGTTCCGGGCGTGGGCGACGGCGTGATCCACGCGGGCACCGAGCCGGGCGCGGTCTTCACCTCCCGCGACGGCGGCGAGACGTTCGCGCTCGAGGCAGGTCTGTGGAACCACCCGCACCGGAACGCGTGGGACGCCGGCTTCGGGGGTCAGGCGTTCCACACGGTCCTGCCGCACCCCACCGACCCGGACTCGATCACAGCGGCGCTCTCGACCGGCGGCGTCTACCAGACCACGGACGGCGGCGCCTCCTGGGCGCCCCGCAACCACGGCATCCGCGCCGACTTCCTGCCCGAGGAGCAGCGCTACCCCGAGTTCGGTCAGTGCGTGCACAAGGTGACCCGGCACCCCAGCCGGCCGGAGCGCCTCTACGCGCAGAACCACGGCGGCGTCTACCGCTCCGACGACGAGGGCGCGTCCTGGACATCGATCGGTGACAGCCTGCCGAGCGACTTCGGGTTCCCGATCGTGGTGCACCCGCACCGGCCCGACACCATCTGGGTCTTCCCGCTCGGCGGCGGCGACCGCCGGTACCCGCCGGAGGCGAAGGCGCGCGTGTGGCGCTCGGACGACGCGGGGGAGTCGTGGACGCCGTACGACAAGGGGCTTCCCGACACCTTCTACGTCGGCGTCATGCGAGACGCCATGTGTGCCGACTCCCACGACCCGGCCGGGCTCTACCTCGGCGCCCGTAACGGCTCGGTGTGGGCGTCGGCCGACGACGGGGAGACCTGGCGCCAGATCGTGGCCGACCTTCCCGACGTGATGGCGGTCAAGGTCGGCGTGGTCTGAGCCCGGCCGAGGTCATGTCGGGAGCGTGAGATACGCCGCGGGCGCCCGGAGGCGGCGCACTAATCTGTGTCCATGACCGACGCCCCCGACATCAAGCCCCGATCGCGCGACGTCACCGACGGCCTGGAGCGGGCCGCGGCCCGCGGCATGCTCCGCGCGGTCGGCATGGGCGACGAGGACTTCGCCAAGCCGCAGATCGGCGTCGCGTCCAGCTGGAACGAGATCACCCCCTGCAACCTGTCCCTCGACCGCCTCGCCAAGGCCGTCAAGAACGGCGTGCATGCGGGGGGCGGCTACCCGCTCGAGTTCGGCACCATCTCGGTGTCCGACGGCATCTCGATGGGCCACGAGGGCATGCACTTCTCCCTGGTCTCGCGTGAGGTGATCGCCGACTCCGTCGAGGTGGTCATGCAGGCCGAGCGACTGGACGGCTCGGTGCTGCTCGCCGGCTGCGACAAGTCGCTGCCGGGCATGATGATGGCCGCCGCACGACTCGACCTCGCGTCGGTGTTCCTCTACGCCGGTTCGATCATGCCGGGCAACGTCGACGGACGCGACGTGACGATCATCGACGCGTTCGAGGCTGTCGGCGCCTGCCTCGCCGGCAAGATCACGCGTGAGGAGGTCGACCGCATCGAGCGGGCCATCTGTCCCGGAGAGGGCGCATGCGGCGGCATGTACACCGCCAACACGATGGCGGCGGTCGGCGAGGCGCTGGGGATGTCGCTGCCCGGATCCGCTGCGCCGCCGGCGGTCGACCGCCGGCGCGACGGCTTCGCCCACCGGTCGGGCCAGGCCGTGGTCGAGCTGCTGCGCCGGGGCATCACCGCGCGCCAGATCATGACCAAGGAGGCGTTCGAGAACGCGATCACGGTGGTCATGGCGCTGGGCGGCTCCACCAACGCCGTGCTCCACCTGCTCGCCATCGCCCGCGAGGCCGAGGTCGACCTGACCCTCGACGACTTCAACCGGGTCGGCGACAAGGTGCCGCACCTGGCGGACCTCAAGCCGTTCGGCAAGTACGTCATGAACGACGTCGACAAGATCGGCGGCATCCCGGTGGTGATGAAGGCGCTGCTCGACGCGGGGCTGATGCACGGCGACTGCCTCACCGTCACGGGCAAGACTCTGGCCGAGAACCTCGACGACCTCAACCCGCCGCCGCTCGACGACGACGTCATCCACTCCTTCGACCGGCCGATCCACAAGACCGGTGGGCTGACGATCCTCAAGGGCACCCTCGCCCCGGAGGGCGCGGTGGTGAAGACGGCGGGATTCGACGACACGGTCTTCCGCGGCACCGCCCGGGTGTTCGACGGCGAGCGTGCTGCGCTCGACGCGCTCGCCCTCGGCAAGATCCAGGCGCGGGACGTCGTCGTCATCCGCTACGAGGGTCCGAAGGGCGGCCCCGGCATGCGCGAGATGCTCGCCATCACCGGTGCCATCAAGGGCGCCGGGCTCGGCAAGGACGTCCTCCTGGTCACCGACGGGCGTTTCTCCGGCGGCACGACCGGCCTCTGCGTCGGCCACATCGCCCCTGAGGCCGTGGACGCGGGCCCGATCGCCTTCGTGCGGGACGGCGACCCGATCGTGCTCGACGTGCTCAACAAGACGCTCGAGCTCGACGTCGACGCGGCGGAGCTGGAGGCGCGCAAGGTCGGCTGGGAGCCGTTGCCGCCGAAGTACACCCGCGGCGTGCTCGGCAAGTACGCAGCCACCGTCCAGTCGGCCGCCCACGGCGCGGTCACCAGCTGACGGCCGCGCGTGGCCAAGCTCTACGACCGCGTCGAAGGACGCCTGCGCACATTCGTCGAGCGGCAGCGGGTGTTCTTCGTCGCGACCGCGCCGCTCGCCGACGACGGCCACGTCAACCTGTCGCCCCGCGGCGTCCCGGGGACGTTCGGCATGCTCGACGACCGCACCTTCGCCTGGGTCGACACCACCGGCAGCGGCAGCGAGACCATCGCGCACCTGCGTGAGAACGGCCGGATCACCATCATGTTCTGCGCGTTCGAGGGCCCGCCGAACATCGTGCGGTTCCACGGCCGCGGCCGGGTCGTGACGATCTACGACCAGGAGTACGACGAGCTGGCCGCCCGCTTCGAGGAGCTGCCGGGCACCCGGGCGGTCGTCGTGGTCGACATCGATCGGATCTCCGACTCGTGCGGGTACGGCGTCCCCCTGATGGAGTACGTCGGCGAGCGCAACCTCCTCCAGCCGTACTTCACGCGCAAGGGTGTGGAGGGCTCGGCCGACTATCGTCGGCGCCGGAACCGCACGAGCATTGACGGCCTGCCCGCCTTCGACTTCGACCCGATGGACGAGTGGTCGACCCTCGCGGGACTGGCCCGGATCCGTGAGCGGCTGAGCGCCCAGATCGACGGCTGGACGCCGCCGGTGGGCCACGGCATCGCCCTGGACGGGGAGTTCGGCCACGTCAACAGGCCGGGCGGGACGCACGGCCTGCCCGCCGTCCTCCTCGCAACCGTCCTGAAGCACGACGGATCGACCGCGACCATCGAGATGAGCCGCCAGCAGCTCGACGAGGCGATCACGGCGCTCGCGCCGGCGGCCGCGTGCACGGAGGTGGACCACCCCAACCTGGCAGCCTGGCGCACCGTACGCGAGCAGCTCGAGGAACGCGGCGGGGGCACTGTCGCCGCGGTGTTCGTCCGGTCAGCACAGGACCCGCCGAGCTCGGACGTCGACGCGCGGCTGCGCGCCCTCTGGTGACCCTCGCCTGGCTGCGGCGCCCGAGTCGTGCGGTCGCGGTGGCTCTGGGCCTGTGCGCGCTCGTGCTGGCCGCGGTCGGGACGCCCGCGGAGGAGGAGCCGGTGGGGGTCACCGAGCAGGTCAGCACGTCCGTGGACGTCGCGGCAGGCGATGCTGTGGATCCGGTGCGGATTGCGCCGACCGCCCGGCCGCGCTGGAAGGCGGAACGGGTGCTGCCGCCGGGCGGCATGCTGATCGCCTACTACGGCACCGCCGGCTCGGGCGCTCTCGGTGTGCTGGGGGAGACCCCGCCGGATCGAGCACACCGGCGGCTGGCGCGCGCCGCGGCGCCCTTCGAACGGCCGCGCCGTCCGGTGCGGCTGGTCTACGAGCTGATCGTCTCGATCGCCGACGCCTACCCGGGCAGGGACGGTGACTACAGCCACGACATCGCACGGTCGGACGTACGGCGCTATGTCGACGCCGCGCGCGAGAACGGCGCGCTGGTCGTGCTGGACATCCAGCCCGGACGCTCGGGCTTCCAGCGGGCCGCGAAGCGCTGGGCATGGGCCCTGCGGGAGCCCCACGTCGGGCTCGCGCTCGACCCCGAGTGGCGGATGGGCCCGGGGGAGGTGCCGGGCCGGGTGATCGGCAGGGTCCGCGCTGAGGAGGTGAACCGGGTGAGTGCCTGGCTCTCCCGGATGATGCTCGAGCGCAACCTCCCTGAGAAGGTCCTCGTGCTCCACCAGTTCCGCGGCTCCATGCTTCCCGACGTACGACGCATCGTGCGCCGAGAAGGCCTGCAGCTGGTGCAGCACGTGGACGGGTTCGGCACCCCCGGGCAGAAGCTCGACACCTACGACGCGGTGGCCCGGCCCGGCCGGTTCGCGATGGGCTTCAAGCTGTTCTATGACGAGGACAGGCCACTGATGGGTGCGCGGGCCGTCCACCGGATCCGGCCGCGCGTGCGGCTCGTGTCGTACCAGTGATGGCCAGCGATCGCCCGTGATGGCCAGGGGAGACCAAGGAGGGCTGATGCCGGACACCAACGAGCTCGGGCTACCGGTCGGCGACCTGGTGGCCGGTTGGGAGCCGCGCCCGGCCCCCTCGCCGGTCGAGATCGAGGGACGCTACGTCCGCGCCGTACCGCTCGAGTCGGCCTGGTACGCCGACCTGTTCGCCACCTGCTGCGGTCCGGGCGACGGTGACCTGTGGACCTACCGGCCCGTCGACCGGCCGACCTCGCTCGCGGAGCTGTGGATGCATCTCGCCGGGGTCGTGGACTCGCCCGTCGACCTCACCTTCGCGCTCATCCCGACCGAGGGCGAGCTGGCGGGGAAGGCCGCCGGCGTCGCGTCGTACCTGCGGATCGAGCCGGCGCACGGGCAGGTCGAGGTCGCCGGCGTGCTGTTCGCCCGCGGTCTCCAGCGCACCCGGGCGGCGACCGAGGCGATCCACCTGCTGATGCGGCACGCCTTCGACGACCTCGGCTACCGCCGCTTCGAGTGGAAGTGCGACAGCCTGAACGAGCCCTCCCGCCGCGCGGCCGTGCGGCTCGGGTTCACCTACGAGGGCCGGTTCCGCAACCACCTCGTCATCAAGGGCAGGAACCGCGACACCGACTGGTTCTCGGTCACCTCGGAGGAGTGGCCGGCCGTGCGCGCCGCCCACGAGCAGTGGCTCGACCCGAGCAACTTCGACGTCGCCGGGAGGCAGCGGGTCTCGTTGAGCGCGCTGAGCGCTCCGGACGGGCAGCGGCCCGCCCGGTAGGCCGTGCCGGATGTCGGTGCCGCGTGCCACGCTCGGTGGCATGGACCAGAGGATCAGCTTCGTCACCCTCGCCGTCGGCGACCTGGACGCCACCCGTCGGTTCTACGTCACCGGCCTGGGGTGGCATCCGGAGCTCGACGTGCCGGGCGAGGTGCTGATGTTCCGCGCAGGCGAGCGCCTCGTCCTCTCCCTGTGGGACCGCGCGCACTTCGAGGCCGAGGTCGGGCCGCTCATGTCGGGACCGGGAGTCGCCCCGATCACGATCGCCCACAACCTGCCGACCAGGGAGGACGTGGACGCCGTGCTCGCGTCGGCCGAGGCCGCCGGTGCGCGGCACGTCCAGTCGGCCGTGGAGCGCGACTGGGGTGGCTACACCGGCTATTTCGCCGACCCCGACGGCTACCGGTGGGAGATCGCGTTCAATCCCGGCGACATCGGGCAGCTGGTGCTGCCCGCCGTCGACTAGGTCTGCGGCTCAGCGCGCCACGTGCTGCAGCACCGACCGCGCCTGCGAGCGGGCGCCGGCGGCGTTCGGGTGCGCCGGGACCGCGACGGCGACGTCATTGGCCGACACGATGCCGAGTCCCTCGACGTAGCGGGTCAGCGGCCCGGTGCAGACATGGTGGCCCGCGCTGAGCGGGAGGGTGTCGACGAGCTCGGCCCTGCCCTTGTGTGCGGCGCGGGCGAGCATGTCGTTGAGCTTGGTGAACACGGAGTGCAGGTAGGCCATGTCGGAGTCGGTGACGGGCACGACCGGCCAGCAGCCCTTCTCCGGGATGGCGTCGAGATAGTTCACCAGGAGCACCCGCGCCTTCGGTGAGCGCCGATGGATCTCCTTCAGCGCGGCGACGACCTTGCCCTCGGCGCGTGCGATGTTCTCCGCGAGCTGGTCCACCCCGCCGGCGGTGAAGCGCTCCTTGCACGCACCGAGCGGCGCCGCGGACTCCTCGACGACGGGCAGCAGGTCGGGCAGCGGAAGCGTCGGTGTGGGTACCCCGACCGGCGAGGCGGAGATGCAGGTCATCGCGCCCTCCGCGACCTCCGCGTCGTTGCCGCCGACCCCGACCGTCACCAGGTCCGTGGTCGCGGTGAGCCGGTCGAACTGCGGCGGGTTCACTCCGCCCATCGGCAGCTCCTGCGGAGCAGTGAAGTGCTCGGTGGTGGCCGACCCGCAGGTGGCGTCGCGGAAGACGGGGACGTCCAGGGTGCGGGCCACGATCTTCGGGTAGTTGTCGTGCGACTGGGCGCAGTCCACCGGCGCGTGCCGGTCGTCCGGGGTGCCGTTGCGGTCGAACAGCACCACGTCGGCCGACCACGAGTCCCCGAGGGCGACGTACTCCTGGTAGCGCGGCGCCGCCTGCGCGGACGGCGCAGGTCCGCCGCCGACCAGCGGAGCGGTCGCCAGGCCGAGCAGGCCGGCAAGCAGGACGGGTGCAGTACGACCTCGGAGCATGTCCGTGCAACGAGCGAGTATGGCGCGCGTCACACTGACGCGGTCGTGGGTGGCAGGCTGGAGGTGTGCAGCAGTCAGCGGGGGAGATGCTCGGCGCGGCGGTGACCGAGCTGGCCCGGCTCGTGGCTGACCGTCGGGCGGCCGCGCTGGCCGACGAGCCCGATGCGGTCCATCAGCTGCGCACCGCGGTGCGGCGCATCCGCAACGTGCTCGCGGTCTTCCGTCGCTGCTTCGACGCCGAGGCGGCCGCCGAGCTGCGCGGCAGCCTGGAGTCCTACGGCGACCTGCTCGGTCAGTGCCGGGACCTCGAGGTGCGCGCGGAGCACTGCGAGGGCGCCATCGTGAGTGTCGGGCTGGACGACCTGCGTGAGCCACTCGTGGTGCCGCTGCTGGCGGCCCACCGCGCCGCGCACGAGGTCCTCGTGGCCTGGCACCGCGGGCCGGACGTCGCGGCGCTGGACGCGCTGCTAGCGACGTGGT
>NZ_SSXI01000263.1 GCF_004803405.1 Nocardioides sp.
CGCTGGCGGGGGAGCGGCGGCCGCTGCCGTCGTACGACGCCGGGCGTCGCGGCGCTCCCTCCACTCCGCGACGGTCGACTCCAGGTCCCGCGGCATGGTGATCAGCGGCGGCCCGTCGACCGGGGTGTAGCGGGCACGGATCACGCGCTCGTTGAAGTCCTGGACGAACTCGCGGACGTCGCGCTCCGAGGCCAGCTCGTCGATCCGGTCGTCGAGCTCGGCGTCGTCCTTGCGCAGCTGGAGCGCCGGTGGCAGCACCGTGATCCGCTCCCGCTCGACGAGCTGCTTGACCCACCAGTCGGGGTCGTAATGCTCGCCGAGGCCCTTAAGCGGCTTGCCTGCCCCGGGCAGGTTGTCGAAGTCGCCGCGCGCCATCGCCTGTCGCACCTGGAGGTCGACCCAGGTGTGCTGCTGCTCGATCCTCGCCCTGGCAGCCGCCTTCTCGGCCTCGCGCCGCTCGCGTTCGGACGCCGGGTCCGGGGTGGTGTCGTCGGGTTCGGGCATCGCGCTCACCTCGACACCACGATACGGGGCCGCCGAGCCTGAGCCTCCAGTCACCAGACCTCGAGGCCGCGGCGTCGACGGCGCGGCGACGGCGAGGCTAGAGCGAGACGTCCGCCCGCCGCTCGTCGTACGGCGTCCGCGGGCCGCCGGGACGGGAGAACTGCTCCTCGTAGAGCCGCTTGTAGAGGCCGCCGGCCGCCAGCAGGTCCTCGTGCGTGCCCTGCTCGACGAGCCGTCCGTCCTCGAGCCCGAAGATCACGTCGGCCGACCGGATCGTCGAGAGCCGGTGCGCGATCGCGATCGTGGTACGCGACCGGGTGGCGCGCTCCAGCGCCTCCTGCACCAGCCGCTCGGTCTCGGTGTCAAGCGCCGACGTCGCCTCGTCGAGGATCAGGATCTCGGGGTCCTTGAGCAGCACCCGCGCGATCGCGAGCCGCTGCTTCTCGCCGCCGGAGAGGCGGTAGCCGCGCTCACCGGTGATCGTCTCGTAGCCCTCGGGGAAGCTCATGATCCGGTCGTGGATGTTGGCGTCGCGCGCCGCCCGCTCGATCTCCTCCGCGCTCGCCTCCGGGCGCGCGTAGGCGATGTTGTCGCGGATCGTGCCGTGGAACAGGTACGGCTCCTGGGTCACCATCCCCACCGCGTCGGACAGGGAGGAGAGGGTGAGGTCGCGAACGTCCACGCCGTCGACGAGGACGGCGCCGTCGGTGACGTCGTAGAACCGCGGGACCAGGTAGGTGGCGGTGGTCTTGCCCGCCCCGGAGGGTCCGACGATCGCGGCCAGCTGGCCGGGCTCGACCACGAGCGAGACGTCCCGCAGCGCCCAGGCCGCGCCCTCGGGCCGGACCGCGTCCCGGTCCTCGATCCGCACGCCGCTGTCACCGAACCGGTCGCGGGTGACCGTACCGGACAGGGCGCGCGGCTCCGGGTAGCGGAACCAGACGCTGCGGAACTCCACCCGTCCCCGCACCCGGTCCGGCTCCAGGGCGACGGCGCCGGGGCGCTCGGTGATGGCGGGCTTCAGGTCGAGGTACTCGAAGATCCGGCGGAACAGCGCGAGCGACGTCTGCACGTCGAGACTCACCCGCATCAACTGCAGGAGCGGCATCTGCAACCGCCCCTGCAGCGTCGTGAAGGCGACCAGGGTGCCGGCCGTGAGCGCGTCCTCGCCGCCGGGCAGCCGGCCGGTCATGATCCACCCGGCCAGCAGGTAGATCAGCGCCGGCGTGATAGCGAAGAACGTCTGCACCACCGCGAAGAACGTCCGACCGGTCATCGCCTGCTCGACCTGGAGCCGGGTCTGCCTGCGGTTCGCCTCGCGGTAGCGCTCGACCTCCGACTCGGCCCGGTTGAAGACCTTCGCCAGCAGGATCCCGGAGACGCTGAGCGCCTCCTCGGTGATCGCGGTCATCTCCGAGAGCGACTCCTGGGTGCGGCGCGCCAGCCGCTGCCGGCGGCGGCCGACCCGCAGCTGGAGCCAGACGAACAGCGGCATCAGGATCAGGGTCAGGATCGTCAGCTGCCACGACAGGATCACCATCGCCGCGAACGCCGCGACCACGGTCACCGAGTTCTGCACCATCGTGGTGGCCGTGTCGGTCAGCACGGTCCGCACGCCGGCCACGTCGTTGGCCAGCCGGGACTGGATCGCCCCGGTCTTCGTGGCGGTGAAGAACGCCAGCTCCATCTTCTGCAGGTGCTGGAACAGGTCCCCGCGCAGGTCGGCCATCGCCGAGTTGCCGACGGTCGAGGTCAGCCAGTTCTGTCCGATCCCGATCAGTGCGGTGACGACCGGGATCACGCACATCCCGGCGGCGAGCCAGGCCAGCAGTCCGAGGTGCGGTCCGCCGCCCTCGAGCGGGAACAGGGCGTCGTCGAAGACCGCACGGGTCAGGAAGGGGACCAGCGACTGCAGCGCCGCGGACGCCACCACCGCGACCAGCACCAGCGCGATCTTTGCGCGATAGGGCCGCAGCAGCCGCGCCACCCGCGGCAGCACCCGGCGGTCGGTCACCGCCATCCGGCACCCCAGCGGCCGCGGTGCGCCACCTCGTCCCAGGGAGTACGACGCCGGCGGCCCGCCGACCCGCGGGCACCCTCGGCGAGAGGAGCCGGGTGGCCGACCGTGATCGCGCCGATGGGGTGCGGCGCCTCCTGCTCGGCGGTGTCGACCAGGCCGAGCACCTCCTTGACGGCGTCGACCCGGTCGGGCACCAGCCCGAAGAAGCAGCCACCCAGTCCCGCGTCGGTGACGCTCTGCAGGATCAGCAGGGACGCCATGGCGGTGTCGAGGTGCCAGTAGGGCATCGCCCAGCGGCTCTCGTCCCACAGCCGGTCGGCGTCGAGCTCCGCACGGGCCGGGCTGACCTTGTCCGGCTCCGCGTAGCGGTCGAGGTAGGCCGACCGGCGGCTGCACGGCACGATCACCACCGGAGCGCTCATCATCCCGGTGAGCCAGCGGTCCGCCCGGCCTCCCGGAGCGGCCGCGGTGGTCTGCGCGGACCAGAAGCCGGACACCACGTCCGGGGTGTCGAGGACGACGAACGCCCAGCCCTGGCTGAACCCGGCGCTCGGGGCCCGGGTGGCGTGGTCGAGCGCGCGCTCGACCACCGCCGGGTCGACCGGATCAGCGGTGTAGGCGCGCACCATCCGGCGTCGTCGTACGACCTGTGCGAACTCCACGCGACAAACCTCCGCTCCGAACCGAAATATCGCACCCGCGAGGCCTCAGGTGTGTGACCGAGACGACATCCCCGGCCCGCGAATAAGGCACTTGCCCGATGTGTGGTGCTACCTCAGAGGACGAGTCTCTACGTCATGAGCAACACCGACCTATTCATCAACGCCGAAGTCGAGTACCGCCGCCAGCGGGCCGCCCGGACCGTCGTCGCCACCCGCGGCGGGCGCAGCCGGGCGTCCTGGCTGCGCCGGCTCGCCGCCGCCGACCCCAACCTCGAGCGCCGCTCCAGCTGACCGCGACCGCGCTGCCTGTGGGCATCCGACCGCGGCTGTCGGCGCGTGGCACCATGATGGTGCCCGTGGCCGCACACAGCAGCCTGACCATGGTCGGGCGGGACGACGAGCTCGCCCAGCTCGCCGCCGTCCTGACCGATCCCGGCCAGCGCGCCATGCTGGTGGCCGGGGACGCCGGGGTCGGCAAGACCCGCCTGCTGCGGGCCCTGCGCGACCGCGCGCTGGGGGAGGGCTGGCAGTTCTTCGCCGGCCACTGCCTGGACTTCGGCGACAGCGCCCTGCCGTTCCTGCCCTTCAGCGAGGTGCTGGGGCGGGCCGCCGCCGACCTGCCGGAGCTGGTCGGTTCGGTGGTCACCGAGCATCCCGCCATCGCGCGACTCCAGCCGGGCCGGCGCACCCTCGCGCTGTCCGAGGAGGGCCAGGGCGTCGCGCACGCGGCCGACCGCGGTGACCTCTTCGCCGCCGTGCACGCCTTCCTCGACGCCGCCGCCGCGCAGGCGCCGGTGCTGCTGGTCGTCGAGGACCTCCACTGGGCCGACCAGTCCACCCGCGACATGCTCGGCTTCCTGTTCACCCGCCCGTTCGCCCACCCGGTGGCGATCGTGGCCTCCTACCGGTCCGACGACCTCCACCGGCGCCACCCGCTGCGGCGCCAGGTCGCGGAGTGGTCGCGGCTCCCACGGCTGGGCCGGCTGCAGCTGCGGCCGCTGCCCGAGCCCGCCGTTCGTGCCCTGGTCCACGAGCTCGCCCCCGCCGGCCTCGCCGAGCGTGTCGTGGCGCGCATCGTCGCCCGCGCCGAGGGGAACGCCTTCTTCGTCGAGGAGCTGGTCGCCTCCGGCGACTGCGGCGACGACGTGCCGGGCGATCTCGCCGACCTCCTGCTGGTCCGGCTCGACCGGCTCTCCGAGGAGGCCCGCCAGGTGGTGCGGGTCGCCAGCGTCGCCGGCCGCAAGGTCACCCACGAGGTCCTCGCCGCCGCGGCCGACCTGCCGCCCGACCAGCTCGATGCCGGCGTGCGCCAGGCCGTGGAGATGAACGTCCTCGAGGTCGGCGGCCAGTACTACTCGTTCCGTCACGCCCTCCTCGGCGAGGCGATCTACGACGACCTGCTGCCGGGGGAGCGGGTGCGCCTGCACGCCCGCTACGTCGTCGCGCTGTCCGGCGGAGCGGGGCGCGGCACGGCCGCCGAGCTCGCCCGGCACGCGCGCCGCGCCAACGACCTCGACCGTGCGGTGACGGCGAGCATCGAGGCCGGCGACGAGGCGCTCACCGTCGGCGGTGCCGACGAGGCGGCCGACCACTACGAGCAGGCGCTCGAGCTGCTCGAGGACGCCGAGCGGAGCGAACGGCTCGGGATCGAGCGGTCCAAGGTCGTCGTCAAGACCGCAGGAGCGCTCACCACCGGCGGCGACACCCTTCGCGCCGCGCACCTCCTCCAGCAGCACCTCGATCGGCTGCCCGTCGACGCGCCGCCCACGACCCGGTCGCGGCTGCTCAGCGAGTACGCCTCGATGCTCACCATCATCGAGACCGACCGCGATCCGGTCGCCCTGTCCACCGAAGCCGTCCGGCTCGCGCCCGAGGGGGAGAGCCCGCTGCGAGCGAAGGTGCTCTCCACCCACGCCCGGGTGCTGTCAGGCGCGGGCCGACACGACGACGCGGAGACCTTCGCCACCGAGGCGCTCGCGCTGGCCGAGCGGCTCTCGATGCCGATCGTCGCCTCCGAGGTGGTGACCACCCTCAGCGGCCTGCGGCTCAAGCAGGTCGAGGGCGACGATCGCGAGGCCCTGCACGGTGCCCTCGAGCGCGCGGTCAACCGCGCGGCCGACGCCGGCGCCCTGCAGGCCGAGCTCCGCGGACGCTTCCTGCTGGGTCGGCTCCATCAGGACCTCGGCGAGTGGGACCTCGCGACCCGCTGGTTCCGCTCCGCCGTCCAGCGCGGGGAGCGGGCGGCCCTGCCGTGGGCGCCGTACAGCATCGAGTCCCGCTGGCAGCTGGCGTGGGTGCACTACATCACCGGCGAGTGGGACGAGGCACTCGCCCTGATCGGCGCCGTCGACGACCCCGCCGGGCCGGTGATCCCACGCGCCATCGTCGAGCCGACCCGGCTCGCCATCCTCTGCGCCCGCGGTGAGGACGTGCTGGCCCGGGCCCGCGGGCTCCGCGACCTGTGGATGGACGAGGGCGGGGTCGCCGTCTACAGCTCAGGGGTCGAGATCGAGATCCATGGCGCCCGCCGCGACGGCGTCGCCGCGATCGCGGTGTACGACGACGCCGTCGCCGTCCTCTCCCGGATCTGGCAGGAGCACTTCGCCGGTCGGGTGCGGCTGGCTGCGCAGACCCTGGCCGCTGTCGCCCGTGCGGTGCCGAGCGCCACCGCGTCGCAGCGGCGCTCCCTCGTCGAGCAGGCCGACCGGTTGCTGGCCGAGGGCAGCGCGGTGGTCGACCGGTTCCAGGACCTGCCCGGCCACTGGGGACCCGAGGGCCAGATGTGGGCGACCCGGCTGGTCGCCGAGCACCTCCGGGTGCGCTGGCTCGCCAGCGTCGACCCGGCGCCCCGCGAGGAGCTGGTCGCCGCCTGGGCGGAGCTGGTCCAGGCCACCACGAAGTACGGCCACGTCCCGGAGCAGGCCCGGGTGCGGGCGTCGTACTCCCAGATCCTGCGGTCGGTCGGCGAGACCGCCGCCGCCCGCGAGGAGGAGGACGCGGCGCGTGAGCTCGCCCAGCGCCTGAGCGCCCCCGGGCTGGTGTCCGACCTGAGCACGAGCGCGCCGGGGCGGCAGTCCGAGTCTTCGACGCGGACGACCGGGACGACCGGCCGGGCCGCGCTGACCGCCCGCGAGCTGGAGATCCTCGCCCTGGTCGCCGAGGGCCGCACCAACGGCGACATCGGCAAGCAGCTCTTCATCGCCACCAAGACGGTGAGCGTGCACGTCTCCAACATCCTCGGCAAGCTCGGCGCCGCCAGCCGCACGGAGGCGGCCGCGATCGCCCGGCGCGAGGGCCTGCTCGCCTGACCCGGTCGGCTCCTACCACGGTCGGATGTCGCGAGCGTCGGCACGCACTAGCGTCGTACCGGTGACGACGCCACTGTCCGCGGACCCCCACGAGGACGACACCCTCGCGCTGACCATGCGCCGGTTCCGGCACATGAGCAGCGTCGGCGGCACCGGACTGCCGCCGGTGCCGACCGACGGCCTCCCGCCGGGCCCGCGCTGGCCGGCGCTGGTGCAGACCGCGGCGCTGATGCGGTTCCGTCACCAGTTCCATCCCTGGCTGCACAGGAGGTACGGCGACGCCTTCACGGTCAGGCTGGTGCCGGGCGGTCGGCCGCTGGTGCTGTTCACCTCGCCCGAGGCGACCAAGGAGATCTTCGCCGGCGACCCGGAGGTCTTCCACGCCGGCAAGGGCAACGCGATCCTCGGCCCGGTCATGGGTGAGCACTCGCTGCTGCTGCAGGACTCGACCGAGCACCACCGCGCCCGCAAGCTGTTGATGCCGGCGTTCCTCGGCCACGCGCTGCGCGGCTACCGCTCGATGGTGGCCGAGGTCGCTGCCGCCGAGGTCTCCGGCTGGCAGGAGGGCGAGGAGTTCCGGTCGCTGGACCGGATGAACGCGCTGACCCTCGAGGTGATCCTGCGCGTCGTCTTCGGCGTCACCGACGAGCAGCGGCTCGCGCAGCTGCGACCGGCCGTCAACCACACCGTCGAGATCAGCCCGGTGGTCCTGCTCGGCTGGGCCTACCCGAAGCTGCAGCGGTTCGGGCCGTGGCGGCGCACCGTCGAGAACCAGATCGCGCTGGACAGGCTGATGTACGCCGAGATCCGCGAGCGTCGCGAGGCCGCCGACCTCGCGGAGCGGGGCGACGTGCTGTCCCGCCTGCTCGCCGCCGGCTCCGACGAGGCCGAGGGCGGCCTGGCCGACGTCGAGCTCCGCGACCAGTTGGTCACCCTGCTGCTCGCGGGGCACGAGACGACCGCGTCCGCGCTCTCGTGGGCGCTGGCGGAGGTCGGCCGGAGCCCGGACCTGCTGGCCCGCACCCAGCGGGCGGTCGACGAGGGCGACGACGCGTGGCTGGAGGCGGTGCTCAAGGAGTCGATGCGGCTGCATCCGATCATCCCGATGGTCGTCCGCACCCTGATGAGGCCGGCGAGCGTCGGCGGCTACGACCTGCCGGCCGGGGCCACGGTCGGCCCGTCGATCATCATCAGCCACCAGAAGGACGCGAACTTCCCCGATCCCGAGGTCTTCCGCCCCGAGCGCTTCGTCGCCGGCCTCAACGGCGGGGAGGTCCCGGCGCTCAACGTCTGGATCCCGTTCGGTGGCGGCGTGCGGCGCTGCATCGGCGCCGGCTTCTCGCTGATGGAGGGCGTCGAGGTCCTCCGCGAGGTCTTCAGCAGGTACGACGTCACGACCGTCGGCACCGACGTGCCCAAGGTCCGCAACATCACCAGCGTGCCCCGGCGCGGCGCGCGGATCCGGGTGCGGGCGCGGGCCTGATCGGGTCGAGCGGCTCGGGTCAGGCGGCCTGCCGGACCACCTCGAGGGTGGCGGCGACGTCCTCGAAGACGTCGCAGTAGGTCGGGTAGTCCGGGCGGGCGACCGAGCCGGTCAGCGTGATCCCGATGCCGTCGACCACCCAGGCCCACTGGTCGCAGAGGACATCCGTGGCGCCGTGGCGGTAGGCGAACCGCCGGTAGGAGACCACGTGGTCCCCGAGCCGGAACTCGTCGTCCTCCTCGAGCTCGAACCTGTCGAGCTGGACGGCCATCGCCTCGACGGCCTCGCCGCGCCAGGCGGTGAGGTCGGTGTCGACCGGGACGCTGCGGACGACCAGCTCGGGTGGGAATCCGCTCGCGGGGACCTCCCGCGAGCGGGCCGCCACCACGATGCCGTGGTCGGGGTCGGTGCGAGTGACCCAGGGGCGGGGGACGGACACGGTGATGCGGTGGGCCGGGTTCACGAGGACTCCTCCGAGAGCGGTGTGCGGGATCGTGCGGAGCCTGCGTCGATCCGCCGGACTCGGAAACCTGCTGGGTCGGCGCCTGTGGATGGCCGCCTGAGATCGGTGCGCCGAAAGCAATCGGGGTCGTCTCGGCGTCGTCTCGTCGTCTCGTGGTCAGATGTCGCCGCAGGCACGTAGCGTCGGTCCATGGCTATCGCACGCAACCCGGTCCTCGTGATCGACTGCCCCGATCCCGGGGCGCTCGCCGAGTTCTACGGCGCGATCCTCGGCTGGAGGCCGAACGTCGACGCCGACGGCGGCTGGGCGTCGGTCCGCTCCGACGCGGGACGGATCGACTTCCAGCGGGTCGAGGCATACCGGCCGCCCCTGTGGCCCGGGCAGGGGGTCCCCCAGCAGATGCACCTCGACGTGGACGTCGACGACCTCGACGAGGCCGAGGGCGCCGTCCTCGCCCTCGGAGCGGTCAGGCACGACCATCAACCCGGCACCACGTTCCGGGTGTTCCTCGACCCCGCCGGTCATCCGTTCTGCCTCTGCCTGGCGGACGCCTGACTAGAGCACGAACGCCTCGCGCACCTGCTCCTCGGTCAGCCCGTAGTCACTGAGGTCGTACCTGTGGGACGGCCGGCGCGGGCCCTTCCGGGACTCGTCGTCCAACTGCTGGACGGCGGCCCGCGCCTCGTCGCTCCACTCCATGCCGAACGCGTCGTAGATGGTGCCGACGGTGCCGACCGGGTCCGCCACGAACTCCCGGTAGTCGACGTCCACGAACTGGCTCTCGTCGTACTTCGACCGCGCCTGCCAGAACGAGTGCCACTGGCGGGTGAGCAGGCCCAGTTGGTCGCGACCGAGGGTCTCGCCGACGAACGTGGTGGAGTGCCCCGCCGTGGCCTCGGCCGACAGCGAGCAGGAGGAGGCGACCGACGTGACCGGGTCGCGCTGGGTCATCACGATCAGCGCGTCCGGGTAGACGCTCATCAGGGCGTCGAGTGCGATCAGGTGCGAGGGGTTCTTGAGGATCCAGCGCTTGTCCTGGTCGTTGAGCCCGATCAGCTGGAGGTTCTGCCTGTGACGCTGGTAGGCGTCGGTCCAGTCCTGGGCGGCGAGCCAGTCGGAGTACGTCGGCACATGGGCCAGGGACTCGAAGCCGATCGACTTGCCGGTCTGCCGGAGCAGCCGCCAGCACTCCTCGGGCTCGGCGGCGTCGGAGTAGTGGATGCCCATGAACTCCGGGTTGCTCACGTGGTGCTGGGCGAACGCCGCCTGCATCGCGGAGAAGATCGGGTCGTCCTCCCAGGTCTCCCGCGGCGGCCGCGGCTGCGGGAACTCCGTCAACCACATCTCCAGGCCCTGGTGGGCGGGGTCGGCGCAGAGCAGCCGGCTCAGTGCCGTCGTCCCGGTGCGGGGCAGGCCGAGCACGAAGATCGGCCGCTCGATGCTCACCTCGGCGTGCTGGGGGAACTCCGTGAAGCGCGCCTGGGTCAGCAGCCGCGCGACCAGCGCGCTCTTCACCTGCGAGCGCATGAAGTAGTTGCCGACCGGCGTCAGGCCGGCCTCGGGGGAGTTGAGGTCGTCGACGACGAGCCGGAACGCCTCCTCGTGCTCGGTGCCGCCGAAGTCCGTCAGGCCGGTCGTGCGGACCGCAGCCGCGCAGATGTCCTCGTAGCTGCCGACGTCGGCCCGCTGCCGCGGCTCGGATGGTCCACCCGGTCGGGAGTCAGTCGACATGGAACTCACCGCAGTCGACGTTGAGCATCACGCCGGTCACCGCGGAGGCCAGGTCCGAGGCCAGGAACAGGGTGGCCCGGGCGACCTCCTCCGGCACCGCCAGGCGCTTGAGGTCGGTGGGCGCGGCCTTCTCCGCGTACACCTCCTCGTGGGTCCGCCCGGTCTCCGAGGCGATCCAGTCGAAGTAGGCCTTGTTCACGTCCTCGTAGATGTACGACGGCGCCACGCTGTTGACCCGGATCCCGCGCGGGCCCAGCTCGGTGGCCAGCGACGACGCCATGTGCTTGAGGGTGCCCTTCGACAGCTTGTAGCCGGAGTACTCCGGCTGGCTGCTGTACACCACGCACGAGTTGACCATGATGATCGAGCCGCCGGCCTTCTCCGGCGTCTCCGCGAGCGCGTCGGCGAACAGCGCCGACAGCCGCAGCGGCGCGAACACGTTGGTCTCCTGCGCCGCACGCAGACCGTCCAGCTCCAGCGTGGTGATCGGGTCCATCGGCGGGATCCCGAAGGCGTTGTTGATCAGGCAGTCGACCCTGCCGAACTCCACGACGGCCGCGTCGACGAGGTTCTTCCGGGCCGCCTCGTCGGTGATGTCCGTCGGGACGACCAGCGCCCGCCGCCCGTACGACCGCACGACCTCCGCCATCTTCTCCAGCCGCTTCGGCGTCCGGCTGGCGAGCACCAGGTCGGCGCCCATCCTGGCGGCCTCCTCGCCGAGCGAGCGGCCCAGGCCGGGGCCGACACCGGAAAGGACGACGACTTTGTCGGTCAGGAGATCCACCACGGGCGTCAGACTAGAACGTGTTGCAGTTTTTGGCCATGGGTTGGTGCAGGTTTATCAAGGGATGCAGCCGAACCTGCACTTCCCTAGCGTTGCTCGCCCGGGGAAGTGTGGGTTCGGCTGCATCCCTTGATAAAGCCGCGCCGCCGCCTGACCAACCCACGACGGGAAGCGTCGATTCGCCTACATCCCTTGGGAAACCGGCACCCGCCGTCCACCCCTACGACAACATCCGCCGCGCCACCGCCCGCTGCCGGGCCGCGATCCGCTCGGCGTACTGCTCAGACGTCAGGGGCGCCAGGTGCTGCAGTCTGGACGGCACCTCCGCGAGCGGCACGATCTCGACGGTCGGGCCGTCGGCCGGGGTCAGGTCGCGGGTGAGCCGCTGCCAGCGCAGCATGATCGGGCCGGTGCGGTGGCCGGTGGTCTCCAGCCAGTTCGCGATCGGCGCCGGGGAGTCGGGGGTGCCGGCCGGCGGGCGCTCCGCGATCACGAACCGCATCACCCCGTCGGGGTCGGTCACGGCCTGGGCCTTCGTCAGCGAGGTCTGGTGGGTCTCGTAGTCGGTGGAGGCGTACCAGTCCGAGCCGATCTGGATGGCCTGGTAGCTGCAGTCGTCGCAGCGCGGGACCGAGACGACCATCGCCTCGTCCTCGCCCAGCTCGTAGTGGCCGATCGAGGAGAACTGCGACGCGAGCCCGCCCGGCGTCGCCGACGGCACGGTCAGCGTGTTGACCGGCTCCTGGTACTGGAAGAAGTGGGGGAAGGCGAACCAGGTCTGGATCGAGCCGACCAGGGAGCGCGCCGCGACGTCGTACCGCTTCTGGAGCCGCTCCCGCGCCAGCGGACGTTTCGGCCGGCCGAGGGTGTCCGGGCGCTCGATCCACAGAGTCCCGCGCGACTCGCGCTCCCAGTCGTTGAACACCTCGCGCACGATCAGCGTCTTCGCGCCCGGCTCCGCGACGTAGCGGAACTCGAAGCTGCCGTCGTCGGCGATCTCCAACTCGCGGTCGTCGAAGGCCGTCAGGCTGGTGGCGGCCGAGCTCGCCGAGTAGGCGCCCCCCAGCACCTGGAACGAGAGGTCGGCCGAGGTGCCGCGGCGCCCGCGCACGACGTACTCGACGCCCTCCTTGAGGTAGGCGTTGAAGTAGATGGCGTCGGGGTTGTCGAGGCCCTGCCGCGAGAACTGGTGGGTCGGGTTGATGAAGAGCGGGTGCTCGAGGTCGTAGTCGAACGCCGTCTGCATCGCCATCCGGATCCGGCCGGCGAGGTACTCGTACCCCTCGAGCCGGTCGGCCTCGGTCCGGATGAACGGCGCGTTCGCGATCAGCTCCTCGGCCTCGGCGATCGCGTCCTGCAGCGGCTTGGTGAGGCCGAGGGACTCACTCATCGGTCGACCTTCGCGATGACGTTCTCGGCGTACTGCTCGAGGTTCTTGATCTTCGTCTCCAGCGGCTCGGGGTCCGGGCCCTTGATGTAGGGGATCCGGAACCCGACGATGCAGTCGGTCACGCCCTTGTCCTCCAGCCGCTTCACGCCGTCGGGGGAGTAGGCGTCGTAGGAGATGACGTGCACCTCGAACTCCGAGGCGTCGCGGGTGTCGCCCTCCTCCTCGCGGATCTCGGCCAGCCGGGTCAGCAGCCGGTCCAGCTCCTCGCCGTCACCGCCGGCGTGCATCCACCCGTCGCCCTTGCGTACGGCGCGGCGCAGCGCCGCGTCGGAGTGGCCGCCGACGAGCAGGGGGATCTTCTCGGTCGGCGCCGGGCACTGCTGCAGCGGCGCGACGTCGTAGAACTCGCCGTGGTAGCTGAAGAACGTGGGCTCCTCGCCGGGCTGGGTCAGGCCGCGCACGATGTCCATGCACTCGTCCATCCGCTTCCCGCGCCTCTCCCACGGCACGCCCATCGCGGCGAAGTCCTCCGGCCAGGGGGAGAGCCCCACGCCGAGGCCGAGCCGGTTGCCGGAGAGGAACGCCAGCGACGAGGCCTGCTTGGCGACGAGCACGGGTGGGCGGACCGGCAGCTTCAGCACGAACGGCGTCAGCCGCAGCGTCCTGGTCACCGCGAACAGGTGCGCACAGAGGATGAACGTCTCGATGAACTCCTTGCCGAGCAGGAACTCGCGGTCCCCGGTGTCGGTGTAGGGGTACTTCGAGTCGGACTCCTGCGGGTAGATCAGGCTGTCCGCGATCGTCATCGAGGTGTATCCCGCCGCCTCGCAGGCCTGGGCGAGCGGGGCGTAGTAGGAGGCGTGGGTCATGCCCTCGGCGAAGGAGAAGCGCATGCCGCCACACTAGAACCTGTTCTAGATATCTGCCAGAGTGAGCGCCGTGGCACTGCCGAAGGAGAAGCCGACCGGGCTCGACTCACCCGTCACCGCCAAGCTCATCAAGTACGGCGCCAAGGCGAACGTCGCGCTGTTCCGGCTCACCGGCGGCCGGGTCGGAGGCACCTGGCGGATCGGTTCGGGCTGGCGGAAGCCGGTGCCGGTGCTGCTGCTCAGGCACCTGGGACGCAAGAGCGGCAGGCCCTTCACGACGCCGCTGCTCTACCTGGCCGACGGCCCGAACCTGGTGGTCGTCGCCTCCCAGGGCGGGCTGCCCAAGCACCCACAGTGGTTCCACAACCTGGTGGCGAGCCCCGACGCGACCGTCGACGTGCGTGGCGAGCGCGGTCGCCGGGTGCGGGCGCGGGTCGCGGGCGAGCACGAGCGGTCGGCCCTGTGGCCCCGCCTCGTGGACCTCTACGCGGACTTCGCGAGCTACCAGTCGTGGACGGACCGGGAGATCCCGGTCGTCGTACTCGAACCGCGCGACTAGGAGCCGGGAATGGACCTGCAGGAGCTGAGCGACCGCACCGAGATCGGCGACGCGCTGATCCGCTACACGATCGCCGTCGACACCGGTGAGTTCGACCGACTGGACGACGTCTTCACGCCGGACGCGCAGATCGACTACACCGAGAGCGGCGGTGTCGCCGACTCGTTCGCCGTGGTCAAGCCCTGGCTCGCCGAGAACCTGCCGGCCTTCTCCACGAAGCGGATGCACACGCTCGGGCAGATTGCGATCGACTTCGCGAGCCCGCGCGAGCAGGCCCGGGTGACGGCGTATTTCCACAACCCGATGCTGATCTCCGACGGCCGAGGCGGCGAGCGGATGGTCGAGGTCGGCGGGCTCTACCACCACTCGTTCGTGCGCACCGACGCCGGCTGGCGGTCCCGGCGGCTGCACGAGCAGGTCGTCTGGACGCGGGGCTTCTGAGGGAACCGGGTGCCCGGAGCCGGTTTGGTCGACATCCCCGGGTCCCACACAATGGGCTCGTGACCGAGCCGAAGCAGCCCCACGCCGAACGCCCTGTCCTCAACGGGCTGGTGGCGCTGCTGGCGGTCGGCCTCGGCGTCGGCCTGATCCTGGCGCTGGTGGCGCTCGCCGGCGCCAACCTGCTGGGCCTCGACAGCGACAGCGGTGCCTCCTCGGCCGCCGACGCCACGGTGCGCGACTCGATGTACATCCCGAGCGAGTTCGAGTCCACCGGCGACAGCGGCCCGCTGATCACGCTCGCGACCGAGGAGACCGAAGAGCCGACCGCGACCGCGACGGCGACCGAGGCTGAGACGACTGCGACGACGGAGCCACCCAAGCCGGGCCGGATCTCGCTCCAGGCCGAGCAGGGCTCGGTGGCCGCGGGTGAGCGCATCTACTTCGCCGGGATCTATCCCGACGGCGAGGGCGCCATCCTCTGGGTCCAGCGGTTCGAGAACGGGGCCTGGGCCGACTTCCCGGCCAGCGTCGGCGTCTCCAACGGCACCTTCCGCAGCTACATCTTCACCGAGATCAGTGGCCTCAACCGGTTCCGGGTGATCGACCGCGACACCGGCAAGGCCTCCAACGAGATCAGGGTCCGCGTCGGCTGATGCCGCGGCTGGCCCGGCTGGCCCGGCTGATCGTCCTGGTCCTCCTGCTGACCGGCTGCAGCGCAGACGAGCCGGGGGCAGGCTCCGCCGAGAAGGACTGCCGGCCGTCCGACGGACTGACCGAGGCCGTCCGCTCGGCCGACGGCTCGTTCCTCCTCGTCTCCGGGGAGTCCTGGGAGCTCTGCTCGCCCCGGGGGGAGCGGACGGCGGTCGGCTCGGCGAAGCCGTCGGCCGACGGCGAGCCACGAGTGGAGGCGGTCGCGCTCGACCACGGGTTCCTGGTCACCCCTGAGTGGGGCTCCTACGCCGTGCTCGGGCCTGACGGCTCGCTCAGTGAGCCCGTCGACCTGCTGCGGGACGAGCTCCCGGTCCACCCGACCGAGGCCGGGGACCGCGCCCTGGTGACCCCCATCGGGCCCGAGGTCGCCCTACGACCCTCGACCGGCGAGATCTTCACGCCCACCCTGCTGGCCAGGGACGACCCCGACGCCTACGTCCCCGGTGTGACGCCCGACGCCTGGGGCCTCGATGCGGCCGGGCGGCTCTGGGCCCAGTTCGGCGACGAGGTCCGGTACGCCGACGGCGAGCGGTGGCGCCGTGCCGGCCCGATGCCGCGACGGGCCGGCACCGCCGTCGGGCTGTCGGTGGTGACCGCGGAGCACCTGGTCGCCCTCACGGTCGACAGCAACCTGGGAATGGCGACGGCACTTCACGTCCGCGGTCTCGGTGCCGGCGGAGCGTGGTCCGACATCCCGCTCCCCGGCCTGCTCGCCGAGGCGGGCGAGGTCCTGGTCGTCGACGAGCGGCGGGTCCTGGTCCCGCTCGCCGAGGGCCCCGCGGTGCTCGACCTGACCGAGGGGACCCTGGAGCCGGTCGAGGTACCGGGTCAGGCGCCCGGCGCGGACCCCGATGCGGTCTGGGTGGCTCCCGGCGGGCTGGTCTCCCGCGACGCCGGGCGGCTGGTGTGGTCCGCCGACGGCGGCGCCACCTGGGAGCCGGCTTTCCACTGAGTCCGGGAACAGGCCCGGTGGGCGCCGTCGTTGAGCCCTGTGGCAAACTTGAGTCAATCCGACTCAACTAATCTACTGGTCGCGCTCGCCGGCCCTCGGCGGGCATCGCACCACGGGAGGACACAGACATGGCACGAGCTGTCGGCATCGACCTCGGCACGACGAACAGCGTCGTCGCGGTCCTGGAGGGCGGCGAGCCCACGGTCATCGCCAACGCCGAGGGGGCCCGGACCACGCCGTCCGTCGTCGCCTTCGCGAAGAGCGGTGAGGTGCTCGTCGGCGAGGTCGCGAAGCGCCAGGCGGTCACCAACGTCGACCGCACCATCCGGTCGGTCAAGCGGCACATGGGCACCGACTGGAAGACGAAGATCGACGACAAGGACTTCACGCCCCAGCAGATCAGCGCGTTCGTCCTGCAGAAGCTGAAGCGGGACGCGGAGGCCTACCTCGGCGAGACCGTCACCAACGCGGTGATCACGGTCCCGGCGTACTTCTCCGACGCACAGCGGCAGGCCACCAAGGAGGCCGGTGAGATCGCGGGGTTGACGGTCGACCGGATCGTCAACGAGCCGACCGCGGCGGCGCTGGCGTACGGGCTCGACAAGGGCGACGACCAGACGATCCTCGTCTACGAC
The DNA here is from genome assembly GCF_004803405.1 of Nocardioides sp. Lineage (GTDB taxonomy): Bacteria > Actinomycetota > Actinomycetes > Propionibacteriales > Nocardioidaceae > Nocardioides > Nocardioides vastitatis. The sequence goes on from NZ_SSXI01000263.1 coordinate 16,513, forward strand.
CTCGGTGGCGGCACGTTCGACGTGTCGCTCCTGGAGATCGGCGAGGGCGTCGTCGAGGTGAAGGCCACCAGCGGTGACAACCACCTCGGCGGCGACGACTGGGACAACAAGATCGTCGAGTGGATGGTCAAGAAGTTCAAGGACGCCAACGGCGTCGACCTCGCCGCCGACAAGATCGCGGCGCAGCGCCTTCAGGAGGCTGCGGAGAAGGCGAAGATCGAGCTGTCGTCCTCGAGCGACACGACGATCCACCTGCCCTACATCACGCACGGCGAGAACGGCCCGCTGCACTTCGAGGAGCGGCTCACCCGCGCCGAGTTCCAGCGGCTGACCGCGGACCTGCTCGAGCGCACCAAGGCGCCGTTCCAGAACGTCCTCAAGGACGGCGGCGTCGCGATCAAGGACATCGACCACGTGGTCCTGGTCGGCGGCTCCACCCGGATGCCGGCCGTGACCGACCTGGTCAAGGAGCTGCTCGGCGGCAAGGAGCCCAACAAGGGCGTCAACCCCGACGAGGTCGTCGCCGTCGGTGCGGCGCTCCAGGCCGGCGTGCTCGCCGGTGAGGTCAAGGACGTGCTGCTGCTGGACGTCACTCCCCTGAGCCTCGGCATCGAGACCAAGGGCGGCGTGTTCACGACCCTGATCGAGCGCAACACCACGATCCCGACCAAGCGCTCGGAGATCTTCACGACCGCCGACGACAACCAGCCGTCGGTGGAGATCAAGGTGGCGCAGGGCGAGCGTGCGATCTGGTCGCAGAACCAGCCGCTCGGCAACTTCGAGCTGACCGGCCTCCCGCCGGCTCCCCGCGGCGTGCCGAAGATCGAGGTCACCTTCGACATCGACGCCAACGGCATCGTGCACGTCTCGGCGAAGGACCAGGCCTCGGGCCGCGAGCAGTCGATGACCATCTCCGGCGGCAGCGCGCTGTCGAAGGACGAGATCGACCGCATGGTCAAGGAGGCAGAGCAGTACGCCGAGGAGGACGCCCGACGGCGCGAGGCCGTCGAGGTTCGCAACCAGGGCGACCAGCTCGTCTACACCACCGAGAAGTTCCTCGCCGACAACGGCGACAAGGTGCCCGACGAGGTGAAGACCGAGGTCCAGGCCGACGTCGACGCGCTCAAGAAGGTGCTCGAGGACGCCGACGCCGACAAGGACACGATCCAGGCGGCCGTGTCCAAGGTCGGTGAGTCGAGCCAGAAGATGGGTGCGGCGATGTACGCCGCGGCCGAGGCCGAGTCCGCCGCGGCCGGCGGTAGCACCGGCGCCACGGGTGAGGCCGACGACGACGTCGTCGAGGCCGAGATCGTCGACGAGGACAGCGCCAGCGGCGACGGCGAGGGCGAGACCAAGTGACCGAGGAGGAGGCCTTCGAGACGGGCGCTGCCCGCTTTCCTCAGGGCTCCGCCGTCACGCCGGAGGGGGAGCAGCCCGGTGCGGCTGCTCCCTCCCCGGAGGGCGACCCGGCCCCGGTCGACGAGGCTCCGGTGGTCGAGGAGGCCCCGCAGGGCGATGAGGCCGACGGGGTCGAGGAGGCGGTGGCCGAGCCCGGAACGGAGGCCGACGAGCTCACGGTGACCAGGATCGCCCTGGAGGAGCGCACCCTGGACCTGCAGCGGCTGCAGGCCGAGTACCTCAACTACAAGCGCCGCGTCGAGCGGGACCGGGAGCTGATCAAGGAGAACGCCACCTACTCCGCGCTCACCCCGATCATCGACGTGCTCGACACGATCGACCGGGCCCGCGACCACGAGCCGCTCGACGGTGGCTTCAAGGCGGTCGCCGAGCAGCTCGAGCGTGTCGTCGCGGGCCTCGGCCTGGTGAAGTTCGGCGAGCCCGGCGACGCGTTCGACCCGACGGTGCACGAGGCGCTCTCGCACATCGGGGTGGACCCCGAGGTCGAGGTCACGACGTGCAAGGTGATCGCCAAGGCCGGCTACAAGATCGGTGACCGGGTCGTCCGGGCAGCGCAGGTGCTGGTCGTCGACCCCGCCGACGACTGATGCCAACGGGAGACGCAGGGTGTCTGCGAGACGCTCGGATCGTTAGATGAGGGGAGGTGCGCGATGACTGAAGAGGGGATCCGGTCCGACTGGGCCACGAAGGACTTCTACAAGGAGCTGGGCGTTCCGAAGACCGCCTCGGCCGAGGAGATCAAGAAGGCCTACCGACGCCTCGCGCGCGCCAACCACCCCGACTCCCACCCCGGCGACGCGGCGAAGCACGAGAGGTTCAAGGCGGTCGCCGAGGCCTACGACGTCATCGGCGACCCCGAGAAGCGCAAGAAGTACGACCAGACGCGTGAGCTGTTCAGCCGCGGCGGCTTCCCCGCCGGGGGGTCCGGCTTCGGCGGCGGTGGCGTCAACATCGACGACCTGCTGCGCGACCGCGCCGGCGGTGGCGGTGGCTTCGGCGACCTCTTCGGCGACCTCTTCGGAGGTGGCTTCGGCGCGACGCGTCGCCCGCCGCGCGCGGCCCGAGGCGCCGACCTCGAGACGACGGCGACCATCGGCTTCGTCGAGGCCCTCGAGGGCGTCACCGTGTCCCTCCGGATCGCGGCCGACGGCGCCTGCGCCACCTGCCACGGCACCGGCGGCAAGCCGGGGACGAAGCCGCACATGTGCACCACCTGCGAGGGCAGCGGCTTCGTCACGGCGTCGGTCGGCGGCGCGTTCTCGATGAACGAGACCTGCCCGTCCTGCGGCGGCCGCCAGCTGCTGTACGACGAGCCGTGCCCGGCCTGCCACGGCAGTGGCCGGGGGAAGTCCGCCCGCACCATCCAGGCCCGGATCCCCGCCGGGGTCAAGGACGGGCAGCGCATCCGGCTGCGCGGCAAGGGCGCGCCGGGCGAGAACGGTGGCGCGCCGGGCGACCTCTACGTCACGGTGAAGGTCGGGAAGCACCGGGTGTTCGGCCGCAAGGACGACCACCTGACCGTGGACGTGCCGGTCTCCTTCGCCGAGCTCACCCTCGGCGCGGAGGTCAAGGTACCCATCCTCGACGGGGCGCCGGTCACCCTGCGGATCCCGCCGGGAACCCCGAACGGCCGCACCTTCCGGGTGCGCGGCAAGGGCGCGAGGAAGGCCGACGGCAGCCGCGGCGACCTGCTCGCCACGGTCGAGGTGCAGGTGCCGGCGACCCTGACCGCCGAGGCCAAGCAGGCCCTGGAGGACTACGCCGCCGCGACCGCCGACGTGCCGCTGCGCGCGGGTCTGTTCGAGGCCGGAGGAAGCTGATGGCGACCCGTCGCCCTCCGCGGGTGCAGCCACCGTCCGCCGACGACGCGGTCTTCGTGATCAGCGTCGCGGCGCAGCTGAGCGGCCTGCACCCGCAGACCCTGCGCACCTACGAGCGGATGGGCCTGATCACGCCCGGCCGCACCGGCGGCGGCGGCCGTCGCTACTCCTACCGCGACATCGAGCGGCTCCGCGGGATCGCGGAGCTGACCGCCTCCGGCATCGGGATCGAGGGCGTCCGCCGGATCCTCGACCTGGAGCACACCGTCGCCGCCCTGCGGGCCCGCAACGAGGAGCTGCTCGCCGAGGTCGAGGCGACCCGGGAGGCGCTCCGCCAGTCACTGTCGACTCGCGCGGCGCCGCGGAGCAACCTGCCTGCGCTCCGCCAGGGCACGACCGGGCAGTCCGTCGTCGTCTGGCGCCGCAACATCTGAGCGCTCGGCGCAGGTGTGTGCGACACCGCGACCTGAGATCTTTGGGCCGGCCGGCACCCCAGGCACTAACCTCGGCTCGTCGGGTCCGTCCGTCGGCGAACGGGGCGCGGTGGGACTCCCGGGACGAGGGGTGCGTGTGGACGCGGTGGTGGACTGGCTGAGCGACTGGGTCGCGCAGGTCGACTGGCTCACCCTCCTCTCGATCCCCGTCTTCACCGGTGTCGTCGGCTGGCTCATCAACTGGTCGGGCCTGTGGATGCTGTTCAAGCCCATCGACTTCCACGGCGTCCGGGTCAGCGGCCTGCGCGAGGTCGCCGGGGTGCTGCCGCGGAGGATGCAGGAGGTCCCCGGCCTGATGGACGGCGGCCTGGGATGGCAAGGCATCGTGCCCGCGCGCGCCGCGAAGATGGGCAGCATCGCCGTGGACAAGGTCATCGCCAAGCTCGGCACGCCGGCGGAGTTCTACGCCCAGCTCGAGCCCGACCAGATCGCCGAGCACATCGTCCAGGTTTTCCGTCCCGACCTCCCCGACCTCGTCGAGGAGGTGATGCGCAAGGAGCATCCGCGCCTGTGGCGCGACCTCCCGCGTCCGGTACGACAGGCGGTCATCGACCGGGTCCAGGCGCAGCTGCCTGCGGTGGTCAAGACGATCACCGACGAGATCGGCGTGCACATCGACCAGCTGCTCGACCCCAAGATCATGGTGATCGACCACTTCCGCGACAACCCCGAGCTGGTGGTCAGGGTGTTCAAGGACGTCGGTCAGCGCGAGCTGAACCTGATGGTGGCGTTCGGGTTCGTCTTCGGCTTCCTGCTCGGCATCCCCGTCGCCATCGTGGACGTCACCTTCCACCTCTGGTGGCTGTTGCCGATCCTGGGCGTGATCGTCGGGTGGACCACCAACCTGCTCGGCATGTGGCTGATCTTCGACCCGCCGGAGGAGAGGCGGATCCTGGGGATCAAGGTCCAGGGACTGTTCCTGCGCCGCCAGGACGAGTGCGCCGAGGTCTACGCGCGGATCATCGCCGACGACGTGATCACGCTGGAGCGGATCGGGGACTTCCTGATGGACGGTCCCCGTGGCGACCGGACGCGGCACATGATCGCGACCGCCATGCGCCCGGCGATCGACAAGGCGGCCGGTCCGCTGCGCGGCGCGGTCAACGTGGCGATCGGAGGCAAGCGGTACGACAGCATCAAGGACACCTTCGCCATGGAGGCGGTCGGGCGCACGATCACGCCGTTTCGCGACGCCGAGTTCAGCCGGAAGCAGGCGGAGCGGATCCGCGTGCTGATCGCCCGCCGCACCAAGGAGCTTCCGCCGCGGGACTTCGTGGAGATGATGCGCTCGGCGATCAAGGAGGACGAGTGGATGCTCTACGCACACGGCGCGATCATGGGTGCGGCGGGCGGGTTCCTGCACGTGGCGATCTTCAACTGGGGCCTGATCCCCGGTTTCCCTGCGTGAGCACCGAGGAAGGGACACAGGTCGTGGCCATGATGCCAAAGATGCCCGAGGAGTCCGACGAGGACCTGCCGCGGCTGCCCGCGCTGCCCCCGCTGACCGGGCCGACGGTGGTCGAGTCGCTGCCCGGGCTGGCCCGGGTCGCCGCGTCCGCCGCCCTCCACACGACCGAGTGGAGCGTCCGCACGACGGCTCGCAGCTGGCTGCGGGTGGGGCGCGCGGTGACCAGCCGCGACG
>NZ_SSXI01000329.1 GCF_004803405.1 Nocardioides sp.
ACCGGGCACGCAAGGCCCGCGGCGCGTCCGCTGTCGGCCGGCGCTTCGAGGTCGAGGTCGGGCCGATCGCCCACGGCGGGCACTGTGTCGCGCGGGTCTCGACCGGTGCGGCAGCCGAGTCCCTGGTCGTGTTCGTGCGGCACGCGCTGCCCGGCGAGCAGGTGGTCGTCGAGGTCACCGAGGGCACCGAGGGCGACAAGTTCTGGCGGGGGGACGCGGTCGAGGTGATCCGTCCGTCGCCGGACCGGGTCGCCGCCCCGTGCGCGTTCGCCGGTCCCGGCAGGTGCGGGGGCTGCGACTTCCAGCACGTCGAGCTGGCCGCCCAGCGCCGGCTCAAGGCCGCGGTGGTGCGCGAGCAGCTGCGGCGGCTGGCCGGTCTCGACGTCGACCTGGAGGTCGAGCACGTGCCGAACCCCCTGGTCGAAGTGGTTGCGCAGCAACCGTCACCAGACCAAGGGCTCCGGTGGCGGACCCGCCAGCGCTACCTCACCCTGCCCGACGGCCGACGCGGCATGCGCAAGCACCGCTCACACGACGTGATCGCCGTGGACGAGTGCCTGCTCGAGGCACCGCGCGGGCCGTCGTACGACGTCCGCGGCCGGAGCTTCGAGGTGGCCGACCGCGGTTTCTGGCAGGTCCACCCTGGCGCGCCGGAGACTCTGGTCGACGCCGTCCTGGAGGCGCTGCGACCCCAGCCGGGCGAGTCGGCGCTGGACCTCTACGCCGGTGTCGGGCTGTTCAGCCGGTTCCTGCTGGAGGCCGTCGGTCCCGAAGGCCGGGTCGCCGCCGTCGAGGGCGACCCGACCGCTTCGGCGCTGTCGGAACGCAACTGCCCGCGGCTGCAGGCCACCGCCGGTGACGTCGCAGCCGTGCTGCGTGAGGGTCTCGACCCGGTCTGGGACGCGGCGGACCTGGTCGTGCTGGACCCGCCCCGGGCCGGTGCGAAGCGGGGGGTCGTGGAGCAGGTCGTCGCCCGCTCGCCCCGCGCGGTCGCCTATGTCGCCTGTGACCCGGCAGCGCTGGCGCGGGACGTGGCGATCTTCGCCGAGAACGGCTACTCCCTCTCCACGCTGCGGGCCTTCGACCTGTTCCCGATGACGCACCATGTGGAGTGCGTCGCTCTGTTGGAAAAGCGCCGCTGACCTGCGGAAACGTAGGTCCGTGAGCACTTCGCCGCTCATCGGAAGCGCGCTTATGGCGCGCGTTGGGACACCGGAGATGTTGCGGTGGCCATCTAGTCCGGCGGGCGCAGACGGACTCGCGGAGCGGGTCCGGCCAGGACCGGAGCATGTGCGTTCTCACGGCCGGGTGGTGACGCTCTCCACTACGGCTGGTCCGGAGGGCCGCCCACAATGACGTCGGGGGGGCCGATGAAGGGTCCGTGTACATGGATCAGTACGAGCTCTACTGCCTCGTCGACCGGTTGTTCTACGACACACCGCGCAACCGGGGCTCCGAGCAACCCGACTTTGCGGTCACCGCCCGTGCGGTGCCGGATGGCTGGGAGCACCAGCCCAGCGACGTCTGGATGAGCTATTGCCCGGCTGGAGCAGAGCTGCCGCCCCAGGGCTGGAAGATTCACCTCTCAGCCCGCCCCGACGACGCCGAGCGGGCGCTCGAGCACGTGTGGGACTACTGCGTGCCGCGCGGTCTGGCGTTCAAGTTCCTGCGCAACCTGGCCGTGCTGGTGATGCTCAACTCCAAGTCCGCCTTCCGTGGCTCCAGCGGCAAGCTGGCCACCATCTACCCCTCGGATGAGGCCGAGCTGGAGCTCACCCTCAAGGAGCTGGACGGGATCCTGACGGGTGTTCGGGGGCCGTACATCCTCAGTGACCTGAGGTACGCCGACGGTCCGCTGTTCGTCAGGTACGGCGGTTTCTCCGAGCGTCATTGCCTGTCGAGCACCGGCGAAAGGGTGCTCGCCATCGCCGACCACGAGGGCCGGCTGGTCCCCGACGTGCGCGGCCCGACGTTCGCGACACCGTCCTGGGTCAGGCTGCCCGACTTCCTCGAGCCGCACCTGGTGGCCCGAAGTGCGGTCACCACCAGCGACATGGACTACGAGATCGAGAGCGTCATCCAGTTCTCCAACGGCGGGGGTGTCTATCTCGGCCACCAGCGGACGACGGGGGAGCGGGTGGTGTTGAAGGAGGGCCGGCCGCTGGCCGGGCTCGACGTGCTCGGCCGCGACGCCGTGACCAGGATCGGCCACGAGCGTGCCATCCTGCACCGTCTGTCGGGGCTGGACGTGGTACCGGGACTGCGCGACCACTTCACGCTGGGGGACCACCACTTCCTGGTCGAGGAACTCGTCGACGCCAACCCCCTGCAGCGATTGATCGTCAACCGCCACCCGCTCACCCATCCGGACGCGACCGACGACGAGCTGAGGAGCTACGCCGACTGGGCCGTCGAGACGCTCGGGCGGGTGGAACGGGCGGTGGCGGCCCTGCATCTACGCGGAGTGGTCTTCAACGACCTCCACCCGGACAACATCCTGCTGGCCGCCGACGACCGGCTGGTGCTGATCGATTTCGAGGTGGCCACCCTCGCCGACGAGCAGACCCGCTCAGCGCTCGCACACCCGGGATTCGCCGCACCTGCGGACCGGCAGGGCGTCGATGTGGACCGTTATGCCCTCGCCTGCCTGATGCTCGCGATCTTCGCCCCGCAGACCACGATGCTGCTTCAGCTGTGCCCGGCCAAGGCGGTGCACCTCGCCGACCTGGTCGCTGCGACGTTCCCCGTGCCCCGGGCCACGCTCGACCCCGCGGTCCGCACCATCCTCGGTCCGCACTCCGCCGACGACCCGGCGATGGCCGACCTGCCGATGCCCGGGGTCGCCCCCTGGACCGACGTCCGCGACGCGCTCGGCAGGGCGATCGTTTCCAGCGCCACACCCGACCGCGACGACCGGCTCTTCCCCGGCGACATCGCTGCGTTCCGGCCCGGGGGCGCGACGAGCCTGGTCTGCGGCGCAGCGGGGGTGTTGTATGCGCTCGCCTGCACCGGCGTCGGCACGCTGCCGGAGCACGAGACCTGGCTGTGCGACCGGGCCCTCGACCCGGCGGCGGACATCGGCTTCTACGACGGCCTGCACGGCGTCGCGCACGCGCTGGAGACGCTCGGGCACCGGCAGCAGGCGCTCGACACCCTGGAGGCCTGCGCACTCCGGGCGTCGGCCCGGCCCGCGCACGATCGCGAGCTCGGCCTGTACTCCGGCCTGGCCGGGATCGGACTGAACCTCCTGCACTTCGCGGCGACGACGGGCGAATCCGATCTCACCGACCGCGCCACCGGGGTCGTCGACGTCGTGGCGGACCGGATCGGCGGACCTGACGACGTGCCGCAGACCAGTGGTGAGGGCCTTCCCCGAGCGGGACTCATGTTCGGCTCGTCCGGGCCTGCACTGCTGTTCGTGCACGCCTTCGAACGCACCGGCGACCCTGGTCTGCTGGATCTGGCCTCCATCGCCCTGCGCCAGGACCTGCGGCGCTGCGTCCGCGCTGACGACCAGACGCTGCAGGTCAACCAAGGCTGGCGCACCCTTCCCTACCTGGAGGAGGGGTCCGCGGGGATCGCACTTGTCCTCGAGCGCTACCTGAGGCACCGACCAGACGACGAGCTGGCCACATCCCTCCGACCGTTGGCGCTGGTCGCCCGGTCCCGGTACTTCGTCCAGGCCGGACTGCTGATGGGGCGCGCCGGGATCATCGCGGCCGAGGCGAGCCTCGCCCGGTCCGCAGGAGGACCTGCCAGCACACCCGGTGCCGTGACCGCCGAGCTGGTCCGCGGGCTCGGCTGGCATGCGCTGCCGTACGCCGGCGGGCTGGCGTTCCCCGGCAACCAGCTGCTGCGCCTGTCGATGGACCTGGGCAGCGGCACGGCAGGCGTCCTGCTCGCGCTCGGCGCCGCGCTCGGCGAGCGGCCCGTGCACCTCCCATTTCTCGGTCCGCCCGAAACCCTTCGGGCGGAGTGCTTCGATCGCAGAGAGGAGGTGAAGACACCATGACGCTTCTCGACCTTCAGGGTTTGGAGAGCCCCGGCGACTGCGGCGGCAACAATGGCGGTGGCAGCACGCTGACCGTCCTCGGCTGTGGCAGCGCACGACCCAGCAACCTGAGTGCACTGCTTTGTCACTGACCGTGACTGTCCGCAAGTGACGTCGGGTCCTGGACCGACCGCGCATCGGTGCAGGACCCGACCTCGCCTCCGAAGGGAGGGTGGTGAACAGCATCGTGACGACCTACCCCGTCGCTGTGCGGGACACCATGGTCGAGCGCCTGCACGGCTACGCCGTGACGGACCCCTACCGATGGCTCGAGGAGCCCGACGCGCCAGCGACCGTGGCTTGGAGCGCGGCGCAGGACGCCTTGTGGCACCGGTCGGCCCGGTCGCTACCAGGACGAGACCGCTTCCGCGCCCGGATCAACGAGCTGAGCGGCGTCGGCATGGTCGGCGAGCCGACCTGGCGTGGTCGACGTCGATTCTTCCTGCGCCGGACGGCGCAGCAGGACCATGCGGTGCTGTATGTCGCCGAGGTCGATGCCGAGCCACGCATCCTGCTGGACCCGATGGAGCTCGACCCGTCGGGCCGCACCACCCTGGACGGCTGGCAGCCGGACGCCGACGGTCGGCTGCTCGGCTATCAGGTTTCCCGCGGCGGGACCGAGGAGGCCGAGCTGTTCGTGCTCGACGTCGACACCGGTCGGTTCGTGGACGGTCCCCTCGACCGCTGCCGCTACTCGCCGGTGGCCTGGGTGGCCGGTGGATCGGGGTTCTTCTTCGTCCGGGACGGTCAGGTCCGTTTCCACCGCATCGGCGCGCCGGGCGACGTCGTCGTGCTCGGCGAGCCGTCGAGGTACGGGCTGGAGATCAGTGCCGACCAGCGCTGGCTGACGATCTCCAGGCTGCGCGGGGCAGCCAACGACCTGTGGCTCGCGGACCTCTCCGACGGCACCCCGGAGTCGATGCAGCTGAGCGTCGTGCAGCACGACGTGGGCGCCCGCAGCGTGGCGACGGTCGGACGCGATGGCCGCCTGTACGTGATCACCACCCTGGGCGGGGCGAGCGGCAGAGTGTTCGTGGCCCGACCGACCGACCCGGGGCCCGACCACTGGCAGGAGCTGGTGCCTGCCGATCCCGCGGCGCCGCTGACCGACTTCGCGATCCTCGACGGCCCGGAGCTGCCCCGTCCGCTGCTGTTGGTCGGCCGGATCCGGCAGGCCGCCAGCGAGATCCACGTCCACGACCTGCGCTCGGGGGAGTGGCTCGGCACCGTGCCGCTGCCCGGTCTCGGCTCGGTCGGCACGATGACCACCCACCCCGAGGGCGGCCACGAGGTGTGGTTCAGCTACACCGACAACACGACGCCGGGCGCCGTGCACCGCTACGACGCGCGCACCGGCCGGACCACCGTGTGGGCCGAGCCACCGGGCACGGTCGATCTGGCAGACACCGAGGCCCAGTGCCTCACCGCGACGTCGGCCGACGGAACCCCGATCGCGATGACTGTGCTCACCCGGACCGGCCACGAGGGCCCCCGGCCCACCCTGGTCTACGGGTACGGCGGCTTCGGCGTCTCGCTGACTCCGACGTACTCGAGCCTGGCGCTCGGCTGGGTCGAGGCCGGCGGTGTCTTCGTCACCGTCAACGTGCGTGGCGGTGGAGAGCATGGCGAGGGTTGGCACGCCTCAGGTCGGTGCGAGCGCAAGCAGAACGTGTTCGACGACTTCATCGCGGCCGCCGAGTGGCTGGTCGCGCACGGGTGGACCACGCCGGCCCAGCTCGGCATGCTCGGAGAGTCCAACGGCGGCCTCCTCGTCGGGGCAGTCCTGACCCAGCGACCGGAGCTGTTCGCGGCCGCGGTGTGCGCGTCACCAGTGCTCGACATGGTGCGCTACGAACGGTCCGGCCTGGGCCCGAGCTGGGTCGACGAGTTCGGAAGTGCGAGCGATCCCGACCAGCTGGGCTGGCTGCTCGGCTACTCGCCGTACCACCGGGTCCGCGACAGCGTGCCCTATCCGGCGGTACTGTTCACCGTGTCCGAGGGCGACACCAGGGTGGACCCGTGGCACGCCCGGAAGACGTGCGCGGCGCTGCAGCACGCGACGACGAGCGGCCGCCCGGTGCTCCTGCGGGTCGAGCGCGACGTCGGCCACGGCCGATCCGCGGTCAGCCGTGGCGTCGCGCTGGCGGCGGACACGCTGGCCTTCCTCGCGGCATACACCGGGCTGACGTGATGTCCCCGACCTTCCGCGGAGTCGTCCGACAGGGTCGCGGCTGGGTGCCGCTCATCGGTGTCGCCGCGCTGCTCGGCAGCCTCGCCACGCTCGCCCTGCCGACCGTCCTCGGTCGAGCCGTGGACTCGATCGTCGCGGGCGGCGCCAGCGATCACTGGTTCGTGGCCGCCTGCGTGCTGATCGCCGTGGGGGTGCTCAGCGGGCTGGTCGACAGTTACGCCGACGCTGCCTGTGCTGCCGGCGGCACTGCGTGGCTGCGGCGGAGGCTGGTTGGCCAGGTCCTGGCCGCGGGCCCGCACGGCACCCGCGGTCTCGACACCGGTGACCTGGTCAGCCGGGTGTCGGGGAGCGCCGTCGACGCCGGACAGGCCGCACCCGTGTCGGTGACCGCGGTGGCGACCGTGCTGCCGCCCGCAGGAAGCCTGGTGCTGCTCGCGGTCATCGACCCCTGGCTGGCCGCGGCGTTCCTGGTGGGGGTGGTGGGCGTCCTGGTCGTCCTGGCGGCGTTCTCCCGGAGAACCACCGAGATCAGCCAGGCGTACGCCGTGACCCAGGGCCGGATCGCGGCCCTGCTCACCGAGTCGCTAACGGGGATCCGCACGATCGCCGCGGCCGGCACCGTCCAGCGAGAGCGGGACCGGATCCTGCAGCCGTTGCCGGAGCTCCACCGCCAGGGCGTGCGGACCTGGCAGGCACTAGCCCGGTCCGGCGCTCAGGCTGCCGTGATCGGGCCGCTCGTGCTGGTCAGCGTGCTGGCCGCCGGCGGGCTGCTGCTCTCCGAGGGGCGGATCACCGCTGGCGAACTGTTCGCCGCCGGTCAGTACGCCATCCTCGGCGCCGGCCTCGGCAGCCTCACCGGCGTGCTGGGCGAGCTGGCCCGAGCTCGCGCCGGCAGTCGACGTGCGGACGAGATCGCCGGCCTCGAACCGCTGCGGTACGGCGCCCTGGACCCGGAGCCCGGGCCGGGACGGCTCGACCTCGTGGGCGTCACCGTCGACGGTGACGACGGCCCGCTGCTGGCGGACGTGAACCTGTCCCTGCCCGGGGGCACGACCGTCGCCGTCGTCGGGTCGAGCGGCGCCGGAAAGTCCGTGCTGGCCGCGCTCGTGGCCCGACTCCGGGACCCGGACCGCGGTCGGGTGCTGCTCGACGGCGTACCCCTGCCCGAGCTGAGCCACCACGCGTTGCGGACCGCGGTCGGGGTCGCCTTCGAACGCCCGGCCCTGTTCGGCACCACGGTCGCGGCTGCCATCGGCGCCGGAACCACCGACCCCGACCGGGTCGTCGAGGCGGCGCGCGCGACGCACGCCCACGACTTCGTCAGCCGGTTGCCGGCCGGTTACGACACCCCCTTGAACGAAGCGCCGCTCTCGGGTGGTGAGGCGCAGCGGCTCGGCCTGGCGCGTGCCTGGCACGCGGACCGGCTGCTGCTGCTGGACGACGCCACCTCGAGCCTGGACACGGCGACCGAGGTGCAGATCAGCAGCACCCTCACTGCGAGAGGCGACCGCAGCCGCTTGATCGTCACGCACCGGGCGGGAACCGCGGACCGCGCCGATCTGGTCGTCTGGCTCCACAGCGGCCGCGTGCGCTCGGTCGGCATGCATCGCGACCTGTGGTTGGAGGAGGACTATCGGAGGGTCTTCGGATGAGGAGGGAGCTGGAGGTCGGGATCCGGTCGCTGCGCGGCCGGCCGGTGGTCGCCTTGGCCCTGTGGTCGGTGCCGGAGATCGTGCCGACGGCTGCCTACGGCATCGCGGTCGCGCACGCCGTTGACGACGGATTCCTCGCCGGGCGGCCTGCGACGGGGTTGGCCTGGCTGGGCGCGCTGGCTCTCGCCGCGGTCGTCGGCGCGATCGGAACCCGTCAGGTCTACCTCCGTCTGGGCGGGTTGGTGGAGCCGTTCCGCGACGACCTGGCCCGACGCGTGGTCTCCGGCGCTCTGGCCCGCGGAGCGGCCGGCAACCGCGACGACGGCGCGGTGTCGCGGCTGACCCGGCAGGTCGAGATCGTCCGCGACACCTATGCGGGTCTGGTGCTGGTGGCGCGGACGCTGGTCGTCACGGTCATCGGCGTGACCACCGGTCTGCTCTCCATCGCCCCATTGGTCGCGCTGCTGGTGCTACCGCCGTTCCTGCTGGGGCTGGCCGCCTCCCTGGGCGTCATGAGCATGGCCGCAGGGCGAGTGCGGGACTCGCTGCGAGCCGACGAGGAGGTAGCGACCTGCGCCACGGCCGTGTTCTCGGCGCTTCGCGACGTCACAGCCCGGGGAGCGGAGGAGTACGCCGCCAGGCTGGTGGACGGCCCGATCGGCGATCACGCCGCGGCGGAGCGCGCGCTGGCCCGGGTGGCGGTGGTGCGGACGCTCTGCTTCGTGGTCGGCGGCTGGGGCCCCTTGGTGGTCCTGCTGGCTGCGGCTCCCTGGCTCGCCGACCGCGGACTGACCGCCGGTGCGCTGCTCGGCGGCCTCACCTACGTGTTGGTCGGACTGCAGCCCGCGCTGCGAACCGTGCTGGCCGTCCTCGGTGACAATGGCCTGCGGTACGTCGTCACACTGGGACGGATCCTCGATGCCGGGGCATCGCCCGCGTCGCAACAGCAAGGTTCCCCGGTGACGCCGGGGTCTGACGTCGCCCTCCGCCAGGTCACCTTCGCCTACGGCCCGCACTCAGAAACAGTGGTGGACCGGCTCGACTTGACCGTCGCGCCCGGGGATCATCTCGCCGTGGTCGGGCCCAGTGGCATCGGCAAGTCGACGTTGGCCGGGCTCGTCTGCGGGCTGTTGACCCCGACCGCCGGCGAGGTCTTGCTCGGCGGGGCACCGATGGCCGGGCAGCCGGTCGAGCAGCTGGCGACCCACCGGGTGCTGATCCCCCAGGAGGCGTACGTCTTCTCCGGGACGGTGCTGGACAACCTCACCTATCTGTGTCCCGACGCTCAGGCTGCCCACATCGACCTGGCCGTCGAAGCGGTCGGCCTCGCCACGTTGGTACGCCGGCTCGGCGGGCTCGCCGGGCAGGTGCGTCCCGGGGACCTCTCGGCGGGCGAACGGCAGCTGGTTGCGCTCACCCGGGCCTACCTGTCGCCCGCCCCGCTGGTGGTGCTCGACGAGGCGACCTGCCACCTGGACCCGGACGCGGAGCGGCGCGCCGAGGAGGCCTTCTCGGCGCGCGGCGGGACCCTGGTGGTGATCGCGCATCGGATCAGCTCGGCGATGAGGGCCCAGCAGATTCTGGTCCTGGACGGTTCGAGCGCGACAGTCGGCGACCACGATTCGCTGCTGCAGGCCTCTCCGTTGTACCGAGAGCTGGTCTGCCACTAGTCGACGGCCGATCAGATCCAGCCGGCAACCTGAGCCTTCCTGATCGCCTCGATCCTGGTCCGCGCGCCCGTCTTGGCGAGGATGTGCGAGAGGTGATTGCGCACCGTGCCGGTGCTCAGCACCAGGGCCCGGGCGACCTCCTGCGCCGTCGCGCCCGTGCTGACCAGGCTGAGCACTTCCCGCTCGCGGCCGGTCAGCGGGTTGTCGCCCGCGGTCAGTGCAGCCATCGCCAGCTCGATATCCACCACCGGCCGTCCGCGGGAGATCCTCCGCACAGCCTCGACCAGTTGATCCGGAGATGCGTCGTTGGCGATCAATCCGACCCGTGGCGCGGACCGGACCAGTCGGCGCCCGGTGGGAACGAAGGTCTGCCGCTCGAACACCACCAGCACGCTCGGGGCCGACACCTCGTGGCACAGCTGGTCGAGATCGTCCGACCCGGCCACGAACTGGTCGAGCACCACGACCGTCGGGCGCTCCCGCACGGCGGAAGACATCAGGTCGTCCGGCTTGGCCAGCTCGCCTACGACGTACAGATCAGGCTCCCTGGACAGGATCGCGGACAGCGCCCTGCCGATGAGCGTGTTGCGATGCCCCAAAAGGACTCGGATCACCCCTCCTCCCTCCACCAGCCGGCGCGGAACCGCGCTGGAAGTACGAAGACCTGCTGGTCAACGGGAGACGAGACCCGAGGTCATCCGACTCACGGTCAGCCTGCGCCGGAATTGGCCGAAGCAGCCATGCGAAAGTCGATGCACGTCAAGCGTATGACTTGGGGCTTCGGAGTGCGTGACCAAAATTGAGCATCTCGTCCCCGACTTTCGAGCTCGCAGCGGGGATGCTTGAACGGTGTGGGCCCGCCGCGATGCGGTGATGGGCGTGATGCTGAGATGCAGTGCAGTCTCGGCCTGCCATGAGGAGTGGCTTGCACTTCACCTGTGGGGTGACTTCGTCCTCCCGGGCTGCCGAGTCCAGCGCTCACGGCACGGACGCCGGCGAGGCGGCGCGCAGCCGTTCGACGGTCAGGCTGCGCTCGTCGTGGTCGCGGACCACCCTCCGCGATGCGGCGCACCACACCGGAGGCCCGAAGCCGAACCTGTGGAGGAGCGTGGCGTGCCGGGGTGGTTGCGGGGGTCGTGCCGGGCGCCGTGTCAACGGCGTCCGGCACGCCCCCCAGCGACTATCGGCGGCCGGGTCCCAGCATTCTCTG
>NZ_SSXI01000128.1 GCF_004803405.1 Nocardioides sp.
AACCACCAGGCGGCTGCTCGCCGGCCATCTACGCCATGTCGCGGCGGCCGCCTGGCTGTGCCGTCATGGCGCCGTGATCGACGCGGGGCTGCGGGCGTCGGCGGCCGACCAACGCGTGTTCGACGACCTGGTCGAGCTCGGCCTGGCCCGCGGCCGCATCACGCCGACGATGGCCCGCGGCCTGGTCCGCGAGCTGGCGGGCGCCACCTGGGACCGGCGCCGCGCGCGACACCGGAACGACATCGAGGAGACATCCGCATGCGAATCCTGAGCGTCCAGGGGGTCCTCCCCGAGCACCGCTACACGCAGGCGGAGATCACGCACGCCTTCACCCACACGATGCTGCGCATTCCGACCGACGAGAGGGTCGTTCGGCGTCTCCACGCCAACGCCCGGGTCGAGTCCCGGCACCTGGCACTGCCGCTGGAGCGGTACGGCGAGCTGGCCGACTTCACCGAGTCCAACGACGCCTTCATCGACGCCGGTGTCGAGATCGGCGCGTGCGCCGTCACCGACGCGCTGAAGGCCGCCGGCCTGACCCCGCAGGACGTCGATCTCATCATCTCCGCGACGGTCACCGGGATCGCCGTGCCCTCCCTCGACGCGCGGGTCGCGGCCCTGATCGGGATGCGGCCCGACGTGGTCCGGGTGCCGCTGGTCGGGCTGGGCTGCGTCGCCGGCGCGTCCGGTGTGGCACGGCTGCACGACTACCTGCTCGGACATCCCGACAGCGTCGCGGTGCTGATGACCGTCGAGCTGTGCTCGCTGACCCTGCAGCGCGACGATGCCTCGATGCCGAACCTGGTCGCCAGCGGGCTCTTCGGCGACGGCGCCGCGGCGGTCGTCGCGGTCGGCGCCCACCGCGTTCGCGAGATCCGTGGCGCGCCCGTCGTACCCCAGCCGGAGGTGCTGGACGCCCGGAGTCGGCTCTACCCCGACTCCGAACGGACGATGGGCTGGGACGTGGGCACGTCCGGGCTCAAGATCGTGCTGGACGGCAACGTGCCGGTGCTCGTGGAGCGCCACGTCGGCGAGGACGTCCGAGCGTTCCTCCACGACCACGGCCTGACGCAGGACGACATCGAGTGGTACGTCGCGCATCCGGGCGGACCGAAGGTGCTCGAAGCCCTCCAGAAGACCCTCGGGCTCGACCGGGACGCACTGCAGGTCACCTGGGACTCCCTCGCCGCGATCGGCAACCTGTCCTCGGCATCGGTGCTGCACGTGCTGGCCGACACCCTGACCGAGCGGCCGCCGCGGCCCGGTTCCTACGGCCTGATGCTCGCCATGGGCCCCGGCTTCTGCTCCGAGCTCGTGCTCCTCCGCATGCCGGAGGCGGCCGCATGATCTGGTTCAGCCTGCTGGTGGCCGCGGTCGGCGTCGAGCGGCTCGCCGAGCTCGTGGTGTCCAAGCGCAACGCGGCGTGGAGCTTCGCGCGGGGAGGCGTCGAGTCCGGACAGCGGCACTACCCGGTGATGGTCGTGTTGCACACCGGCCTGCTGGTCGGGGCACTGGTCGAGGTGTGGCTGCGGCGACCGGCGTTCCTGCCCGCCCTCGGATGGACCATGCTCGCGCTGGTCCTGGTCGCTCAGGCGCTCCGGTGGTGGTGCATCGCCACGCTCGGCCGCCAGTGGAACACCCGGGTGATCGTCGTACCGGGGCTCTCGCGGGTCACCGGCGGCCCCTACCGCCTGATGCCCCACCCCAACTACGTCGCCGTGGTCGTCGAGGGCGTCGCACTGCCGCTCGTCCACTCCGCCTGGATCACGGCAGTCGTGTTCACGCTCTGCAACGTTGTGCTGCTGGCGACGCGGGTACGCGTCGAGAACCAGGCGCTGACTGCGCTGCCCGTGGCCGCTTCCGGCAGGCCGCCGGCGGCGGAGGCGGCGCCGTGAGGGACCTTCTGGTCATCGGTGGCGGACCCGCCGGACTGGCGAGCGCGTTGTACGCCGCCCGCACCGGGCTGGAGGTGACCGTGTGGGACAAGCGCGCCGGCATCATCGACAAGGCCTGCGGAGAGGGGCTGATGCCCGGGGCCATCACCGCGCTCGCGGACGTCGGGGTGAACCCGGACGGTCGGGATCTCACCGGGATCCGCTACCTCGCTGGACGGCGAGCGGTCGAGGCACCGTTCCACAGCGGGCTCGGCCGCGGCGTCCGCCGCACGACCTTGCACACCGCCCTGCGTTCCGCGGCCGAGTGCACCGGGATCTCCTTGGAGCACCGGATCGCCGAGGATGTCCGGCCGGACTCCGACGGCGTCACGGTGGACGGTCAGCGCTTCCGGTACGTCGTCGCCGCCGACGGCCTCCATTCGACGGTCCGGCGCGGGCTCGGGCTCGCGGGGCGGCCGGTGCCGCGACGGCGCTACGGGCTGCGCCGGCACTACCTGCTCGAGCCGTGGACGTCGTATGTGGAGGTGCACTGGGCCGAGTCGGTCGAGGCCTACGTGACGCCGGTGACCGGCGACGTCGTCGGGCTCGCCCTGCTGACGTCCGCTCGCGGAGCGTTCGACGACCACCTGGCACGCTTCGCGTCGCTGCGGGAGCGGCTGCAGGGCGCCACACCGCTGGGCGACGTCCTCGGCGCCGGACCGCTCCGGCAGCGTGCCCGGTCCAGGGTGGCCGGGCGGGTCCTGCTCGTGGGTGACGCCGGTGGGTACGTCGATGCCCTCACCGGCGAAGGCGTCGCGATGGCTGTTTCGCAGGCTCGCGCGGCGATCGCCGCGATCGTGGGCGAGGACCCGATGCGCTACGAGCGGGACTGGCACGCCATCACGCGCCGCTACCGACTGCTCACCGCATCGCTGCTGGGCGCCACTCGGTTCAACCCGGTCCGGCGCGCGCTGGTCCCGACCGCCGAGCGGCTGCCGGGTGTGTTCTCGGCGGCGGTCAACTCCCTCGCGCGGCCGTCGTGACCGCGGAGCTCGTGATCCTTCTCGACGAGTCCGGGAACGCGATCGGCTCGGCCCCGAAGGCCGCCACGCACCACGCGCGGACACCGTTGCACCTGGCCTTCTCCTGCTACGTCCTCGACCGCGCCGGACGGGTCCTGATCACTCAGCGCGCCCACGACAAGCCGACATTCCCGAGCGTGTGGACGAACAGCTTCTGCGGCCACCCATCACCAGGCGAGGACATCTGCGACGCCGTGAAGCGGCGCGCGGAGCAGGAGCTGAGGCTGACGCTCGAGGGCCTCGTCCTGACCCTGCCCACGTTCCGCTACGCGGCGACCGGAGCCAACGGCGTGCGCGAGAACGAGCTGTGCCCGGTGTTCACGGCGACCGCGGCCTCCGAGGTGACCCCGGACCGGTCCGAGGTGGCAGCGGTGGAGTGGGTCCCCTGGAGGTCGTTCCGCGACGAGGTGCTCGCCGGCGAGCGCGCCGTCTCCGTCTGGTGTGCCAGCCAGGTCGCACGCATGGCCGGACGCGAGGTGGACGACGGAGGGTTCGCCCCCGCCGCGCTCGACGAGCTGCCGCCGGCCGCCCGCCCAGCACGTCATCCCTGAGACCGACCCCGACGACGCGACGGAGCGCTCAGTGAGTGGTGAGTTGCGGCATGTCGTAGAACCGGCAGATGCCGCCGAACTCGTCCACGTCGAGGCTGGCACCCCCGACCAGTGCGCCGTCGACGTCCGGCTTCGCCATGATGCCGGCGACGTTCGCGGCCTTCACGGAGCCTCCGTAGAGGATGCGTACGGCGTCGGCGGCCTCGTCGCCGTACGTCTCGCGCACCTGGCCCCTGATCGCCTCGCAGACCTCCTGTGCGTCCTCAGGGGTGGCCACCTCGCCGGTGCCGATGGCCCAGACGGGCTCGTAGGCGATGACCAGGCCGGCGACCTGCTTCCTGCTCAGGCCGGCGAGCGAGCCCTCGACCTGCGCCATCGTGTACGGGACGTGCTCGCCCGCCTTGCGCACGTCGAGCCCTTCCCCGACGCAGACGATGGGGGTGATCTTCTCGCCCAGCGCGGCCTTGGCCTTCGCGTTGACGACCTCGTCGGTCTCGGCGTGGTACTGCCGGCGCTCGGAGTGGCCGACCACGACGTAGGAGCAGCTGAGCTTGGCGAGCATCTGGGCTGAGATCTCGCCGGTATAGGCGCCGCTGGCGTGCGGGGAGACGTCCTGGGCGCCGTACTTGATCTGGAGACGGTCGCCGTCGACGAGCGTCTGGACCGAGCGGATGTCGGTGAACGGTGGGATCACCGCCACCTCTACCTTGCCGTAGTCGTGGCGCTTGTCCGACAGCGTCCAGGCGAGCTTCTGGACCAGCACCACCGCCTCGGCGTGGTTGAGGTTCATCTTCCAGTTTCCCGCCATCAGCGGGGTGCGGGTCGGGCTGGCCATGTCAGGCTCCGTCTTCCTCGAGGACTGTGATGCCGGGCAGCTCCTTGCCCTCGAGGTACTCGAGGCTGGCGCCACCGCCGGTGGAGATGTGGCCGAAGGCCTGCTCGTCGAAGCCGAGGGCGCGGACCGCGGCCGCGGAGTCGCCGCCACCGACCACCGAGAGCCCCTCCACCCGGGTCAGTGCCTCCGCGACGGCCCGGGTGCCCTCCGCGAAGGCAGGCTGCTCGAAGACGCCCATGGGCCCGTTCCAGAAGACCGTCCTGGCCTCGGCCAGCTCGGCGGCGAACGCAGCGCCGGACTCGGGACCGATGTCGAGACCGAGGCTGTCGGCCGGGATCTCCGAGGCGGGTACGACGCGGGCGGACGCCTCGTCGCCGAAGCTGTCGGCCACCACGATGTCGGTCGGCAGCACGATCTCGACGCCGAGCTCCTTGGCCCGCTGCTGGTAGCTGCGGACCGTGTCGAGCTGGTCCTCCTCCAGGAGGCTCTTGCCGACCTCGAGGCCCTGCGCCTTGAGGAACGTGAACACCATGCCGCCACCGATGAGCAGCTTGTCGGCCTTGCCGAGGAGGTTGTCGATCACACCCAGCTTGTCGGAGACCTTCGAACCGCCCAGCACGACCGCGTAGGGCCGTTCCGGGTCGACCGTGAGGCGGCGCAGGACGTCGATCTCCGCGGCGACCAGACCGCCCATGGCGTGCGGCAGGCGCTGCGCGACGTCGTACACGCTGGCCTGCTTGCGATGCACCACGCCGAAGCCGTCGGAGACGAAGGCGTCCGCGAGGGCCGCGAGCTGGTCGGCGAACGCGCCGCGCTCGGCGTCGTCCTTGCTGGTCTCTCCCCTGTTGAACCGGACGTTCTCGAGCAGCGCGACCTCGCCGTCCTGGAGCGCGCCGACGACCGCCTCAGCGGACTTCCCGACGGTGTCCGTCGCGAACGCGACGTCCTCGCCGAGCAGCTCACCGAGCCGGGCAGCGACCGGAGCCAACGAGAACCTCGGGTCCGGGGCACCGTCGGGTCGGCCGAGGTGGGCGGTCACCACCACCCTGGCACCGGCCTCCGCGAGCGCCTTGATGGTGGGGACGCTGGCACGGATCCGGCCGTCGTCGGTGATGACAGCCGCGTCATCGACCCGGTCCAGCGGCACGTTCAGGTCCGAGCGGACGAGGACGCGCTTGCCACCGATGCGGTCGAGGAACTCCTGGTCAGGTCCGTTGTAGTCCGTCACAAGCGTCAGAGCGTAGCGCCGACGTGCGTGATCAGATCCGCGAGGCGGTTGGAGTAGCCCCACTCGTTGTCGTACCAGCCGGCGACCTTGACCTGGTTGCCGATGACCTTGGTCAGCGGTGCGTCGAAGATGCAGGACGCCGGGTCGGTCACGATGTCCGAGGACACGATCGGGTCGGTCGAGTACCGGAGGATCCGCCCGTCCGCCGCGGCCTTGACGATCTCGTTGACCTCCTCGACCGAGGTGTCCCGCGACGCTTCGAACGAGAGGTCGGTCAGCGAGCCGGTCGGGGTCGGCACGCGTAGTGCGTAGCCGTCGAGCTTGCCCTTGAGCTCGGGCAGGACCAGGCCGATCGCCTTCGCTGCACCGGTCGAGGTCGGCACGATGTTGAGTGCGGCCGCGCGGGCACGGCGCGGGTCCTTGTGGATGTTGTCGTGCAGGTTCTGGTCAGCGGTGTAGGCGTGGATGGTCGTCATCAGGCCCTTGACGATGCCGAGACCGTCGTTGAGGGCCTTGGCCATCGGGCCCAGGCAGTTGGTGGTGCACGACGCGTTGGAGATCACCGTGTGCGCAGCCGGGTCGTACAGCTCGTGGTTGACGCCCATCACGATCGTGATGTCCTCGTTGGACGCCGGCGCGGAGATGATGACCTTCTTCGCGCCGCCGTCGAGGTGCGCCCGGGCCTTCGTCGCGTCGGTGAAGAACCCGGTGGACTCGACGACGACATCCACACCGAGGTCGCCCCACTTCAGCGCAGCCGGGTCGCGCTCGGCGAACGCGGTGATCTCGACGCCGTCGACGATGATGGCGTTCTCGGTGGCCGAGACCTCTGCGTCGAGGCGGCCCAGGATCGAGTCGTACTTGAGCAGGTGCGCGAGCGAGGCGTTGTCCGTGAGGTCGTTGACACCCACGATCTCGATGTCGGCGCCGCTCGCGCGCACCGCACGGAAGAAGTTGCGGCCGATGCGGCCGAAGCCGTTGATACCTACGCGAACAGTCACAGCTGGGCTCCTGCGGGTCGAAAACGTGATCTGGCTCTCGTTCGACTCGACCCTACCGTCCTGCCCCTGCGCCGGACCGGCTGCATCCGCCGTACGGGCCGGTAACCACGATCGCGCCGGCTCGGCCCGTCGCGCTACAGCCCGCGGGGTACGACGTGCGCGTCGGGACCCGGGTAGGTCAGCGCCTCGTGGCCGTCGGCCCAGCGCACCAGATACGGCGGGCTGCCGTCCTCACCGCGCACCTCGAGCACCTCGGCCTCGCGCCGGTGCTCGGTGTCGGTGTGACCCTCGACCACGAGTCGGTCACCCACGTTCGCTCGCATGTGGCACCTCCGGATGGATCACTGGATCTGGGATCCACCTTCCTCCGCCTCGGCGCGCTGCACAAGGGCCGGCGGGGGCCTACTCGCCGGAGAGCATCTCGGGCGTCAGGGACGCCTCGGTGTCCGGGATGCCGAGCTCCTCGGCCCGCTTGTCGGCCATGGCGAGCAGGCGGCGGATCCGTCCCGCGATCGCGTCCTTCGTCAGGACCGGCTCGTGGAGCTGGCCGAGCTCCTCGAGCGAGGCCTGCTTGTGCTGGAGGCGCAGCTCACCGGCCATCCGGAGGTGGTCGGGGACCTCCTCGCCAAGGATCTCCATGGCGCGCTCGACGCGGGCGCCAGCGGTCACCGCGGCGCGCGCGGAGCGGCGCAGGTTGGCGTCGTCGAAGTTGGCGAGCCGGTTGGCGGTGGCGCGGACCTCACGGCGCATCCGCCGCTCCTCCCATGCCATCAGCGTCTCGTGCGCGCCGAGTCGGGTGAGCAGCTGGCCGATCGCGTCACCGTCGCGGATCACGACCCTGTCGATCCCGCGGACCTCGCGAGCTTTGGCCTGGATGCCGAGCCGCCGAGCCACACCGACCAGGGCGAGGGCCGCCTCGGACCCGGGACAGGTGACCTCGAGCGAGGAGGACCGACCGGGCTCGGTCAGCGAGCCGTGCGCGAGGAACGCGCCGCGCCAGGCGGAGACCGCGTCGCACGCGCCGCCGGAGACGACGGCCGGCGGCAGCCCCCGCACGGGACGGCCACGCTGGTCGAGGAGTCCGGTCTGCCGGGCCAGCGCCTCGCCGTCCTTGACGACCCGCACGATGTACCGGCTGCCCTTGCGGATGCCGTTGCCCTGCACCATGACCACGTCCGAGGTCTGCCCGTACATCTCGGCGACGTCCTTGCGCAGACGACGCGCCGCGGCGCCCGTGTCGAGCTCGGCCTCCACCACGATCCGGCCGGCGACGATGTGGAGACCACCGGCGAACCGGAGCGTCGAGGCGACCTCCGCCTTGCGGCAGCACGCCTTGGTGACAGGAGTGCTGGCCAGCTCCGCCTTGACCTGCGCAGTCATCGCCATGGAGCCGATCCTCCCACGTTGGTCAACAACCCTCGTAGCCGGCGAGGATGCGCCGCACCTCCCGGCTTGTCGGGTCAGCCGGCGAAGATCCGCGCGTAGGCCGCGGCCAGCTTCACCGGGTCGTGGCGAGGTGAGCCGTCGCCCATGGCCACGTCGTCGACGACGAGGTTCGCGCCGAGGGCGGCGACGGTCTCCTCGAGGTCGTCCAGCTCCTCCGCCACGCACTCGCGGTCGGCGAGGACGGTGTGGATCGCGAGGTCCGGCGCGTGCTCCGCGAGGACGGCGAGGTGGTCGGACGCCCCGAAGCCGCCGGTCTCGCCGGCCTGCTCGGCGAGGTTGAGTACGACGACCAGGCGCGCATCGGTCTCGACCAGCGCCTGCCGCAGCTGGGGCACGAGCAGGTGCGGCAACACCGAGGTGAACCACGAGCCGGGACCGAGCACGGCCCAGTCGGCTTCGGCGATCGCGTCGACCACGACGGGGCTCACCTCCGGTTCGGGTGGGTCGAGCGCGACCGAGGCGATCACCCCGCCCGTCGTCGCGACCTCGACCTGCCCCCGGACGCGGGTCAGCGCCTCCGGGTCCGACGGCACCAGGCCGCGCACGTCGGCGGTGATGTCCATCGGCGTCAGTGCCATGGGCAGCACCCGGCCCTTGGCACCGAGCAGCCGGCCGACCCAGTCGAGCGCGTCGACGTGGTCGCCGAGGAGCTCCCAGAGCCCGACGATGAGGAGGTTGCCGATGACGTGGCCGCGCATCTCGCCATCGCCCTCGAACCGGTGCTGAAGGACCCGGGCCCAGGTCACGCCCCAGTCGTCCTCTCCGCAGAGCGCGGCCAGCGCCATCCGGAGGTCGCCAGGCGGCAGCACACCGAACTCGCCGCGGAGGCGGCCGGACGAGCCGCCGTTGTCCGCGACGGTGACGACCGCGGTCAGCGAGTCGACGGTCAGGTCGTCCACGAGGTTCCGCAGTGCGCTGAGTGACGCGTGCAGGCCGTGGCCGCCACCGAGGGCGACCACGGCCTGGGCACGTTGTGCCGAGGCGCGAGAGCGGGAGATCACCGCAGGATCATTCCCGACCGAGATCGCGGTGCAGCGCGCGGGCCACGTGTCCCCGCTCGGACATGCGTCGCGCGATCTCCTCGCTCATCGCCACGCTGCGGTGTTTGCCGCCCGTGCAGCCGATGGCGACCCGCATGAATCGCTTGCCCTCGCGGATGTATCCCTCGGCGACGCCGGTCAGCAGCGGGACGTAGGCGTCGAGGAACTCCTTCGCGCCTGGCCGGCCCAGGACGTACTCGGACACGTCCGCATCCTGGCCGGTGTGCGCCCTCAGCTCGGGCACCCAGTGGGGGTTGGGCAGGAAGCGCATGTCGGCCACGTAGTCGGCGTCCACCGGGATGCCGTACTTGAAGCCGAAGCTGATGACGGTGACCCGGAGGCGCGTGGTCTCCGGAGTGCCGAAGGCCTCGGCGATGCGGTCGGTCAGCTGGTGGACGTTGAGGTTGCTGGTGTCGATGACGAGATCGGCCTCGGCGCGGAGGTCACCGAGCACCACCCGCTCGCGCTGGAGTCCGTCGAGGAGCCGCCCGCCCTCCTGGAGGGGGTGCGGCCGTCGGGCCGCCTCCTGCCGCCGCACCAGGACCTCGTCGATGGCGTCGAGGAAGACCAGGGTCGTGTCGCGGCCGGTCACCCCGTGGGCCAGGGCGCTGCGGAGGCCGTGGAAGAAGGAGCCGGACCGCACGTCGACGACGACCGCGACCGGCTGTGCCCTTCCGTGGCTCTCGTCGACCAGGCGCACCACCTCGGGCAGCAGGTTGGGTGGAAGGTTGTCGACGACGTAGAAGCCGAGGTCCTCCAGCTCCTTGGCGGCGGTGCTGCGACCGGCGCCGGTCATGCCCGTGACCACCACGAGCTGGCCAGGGGTGCTGCTCTGAGTCATGGGCGCCATTGTCGTCTAGGAGGAGGCCTTCTGGGCCTCGTCCTCGCCGGCGAGTGCCTCCTTGATCGCGGCGGCGGTGCGTGGCCCGATGCCGGGGACCACGGCGATCTCCTCGACCGTCGCCGCGCGCAGCTTCCGGAGCGAGCCGAAGTGGCGCAGCAGCGTCTTTCGGCGCACCTCCCCCAAGCCGGGCACACCGTCGAGGACGCTCTCCACCATCGACTTCGACCGGCGGTTGCGGTGGTGGGTGATCGCGAACCGGTGGGCCTCGTCGCGGACGCGCTGGAGCAGGTAGAGCCCCTCGGACGTGCGAGGCAGGATCACCGGATCCTCCTGGTCCGGCAGCCACACCTCCTCGAGCCGCTTCGCGAGGCCGCACACGGGGATGTCGTCGATGCCGAGCTCGTCGAGGGCGCGCTTGGCCGCTGCCACCTGGGGCGGGCCCCCGTCGACGACCACGAGACCCGGCGCGTACGCGAACTTCCGCGGCCGGCCGGTGTCGGGGTCGACCAGCATCGGGCCGCTCTCTCCGTCGCCGGGACGCAGCTCCGAGCGCGCCTGCTCGTCCAGCAGCCGCCGGAACCGGCGGGTGATCACCTCGTGCATGGACGCCACGTCGTCCTGGCCGCTGACGCCGCGGATCACGAAGCGGCGGTACTCCCCCTTGCGCGCCAGGCCGTCCTCGAACACCACCATCGAGGCGACCACCTCCGTGCCCTGGAGGTTGGAGACGTCGTAGCACTCGATCCGCAGCGGCGCCTCGTCGAGCTCGAGCGCCTCGGCGATCTCAGCGAGCGCTCGGTTGCGGGTGGTGAGGTCGCTGGCGCGCTTCGTCTTGTGCAGCGCCAGCGACTCCTTCGCGTTGCGCTGGACGGTCTCCTGAAGTGCGCGCTTGTCACCGCGCTGCGGCACCCGGATCTCCACCCGGGACCCGCGGAGGTCGCTGAGCAGCTGCTCGTAGGTCGTCGCCTCGGACGGCAGCTCCGGGACCAGGATCTCCCGCGGCACCGCGTCGCGCGCGTCCTCGGGCGCGACGCCGGCGTAGAGCTGGAGCAGGAAGTCCTCGACGAGGGACGACGTGTCGCCGTCGTCGGTCCGGTCGGCGACCCAGCCGCGCTGGCCACGGATCCGGCCGCCGCGCACGTAGAAGACCTGCACCGCGACCTCGAGCGGGTCCTCGGCGAGCGCGATGACGTCGGCGTCCGACCCGTCGCTGAAGACGACCGCCTGCTTCTCCAGCGCCTTCTGCATGGCGCCGAGGTCGTCGCGCAGTCGCGCCGCCTTCTCGAAGTCGAGTGCCTCGGATGCGGCGAACATCTGCTGCTCGATGCGCTTCATGAACGGCTTCGTGCGCCCGGCCATGAAGTCGCAGAAGTCGTCGACGATCGCGCGGTGGTCCTCGGCACTGATGTTGCCCACGCACGGCGCGGCGCACTTGTCGATGTAGCCGAGCAGGCAGGGCCGCCCGATCTGCCCCGACCGCTTGAACACCCCGTTGCTGCAGGACCGCATCGGGAAGACCCGCAGCAGGATGTCGACGGTCTCCCGGATCGCCCAGGCGTGGCTGTACGGCCCGAAGTACCGGGTGCCCCGCCGCTTGGCGCCGCGTCCGACCATGACCCGCGGGAACTCCTCGCCGACGGTGACGGCGAGCCAGGGGTAGGACTTGTCGTCGCGGTACTTGACGTTGAACCGCGGGTCGTACTCCTTGATCCAGGAGTACTCCAGCTGGAGCGCCTCGACCTCGGTCTTGACGACGGTCCACTCGACCGACGTCGCGGTGGTGACCATGGTCGCGGTGCGCTGGTGCAGGTTGCCGATGTCCTGGAAGTACGACGACAGGCGGGCCCGCAGGTTCTTCGCCTTGCCGACGTAGATGACCCGGCCGTGCCGGTCGCGGAACCGGTAGACCCCTGGCTGGGTGGGGATCGACCCGGGCGAGGGGCGATAGCTCAGGGCTGGGGACACGCCTCCAGCCTACGGACGACCGCGGACAGTCAGACGCTCAGGATCTTGCCGTCCTTGACCTCGATCTCGACCGAGGCCAGGGCCGACGGGGCCGGACCCCCCTCGACCTCGCCGGTGGTCGCGGAGTACGACGAGCCGTGGTTGTCGCACTTGATCACGTCGCCGTCGACGGAGGTCACCACCAGCTGTTGGTGGGTGCACACAGCGGTGAAGGCCTTGAACTCCCCTTCGGTCGGCTGCGTGATCACGATCTTCTCGCTGGTCAGCACGATGCCGCCACCCACCGGGACCTCGTCGGTCGTGGCCAGCTCCGCACCCGACTCGACGGCGGACTGCTGGGAGCTGCTGCCGTCGCTGCCGGCGCATCCGGCCAGGGTCGCGGCGACGCCGATCGCACCCAGACCGGAGAACACGATCCGCCGGCTGGCCCGGACCTCGCCGAGACCCGTCCGCGCGGCGCTCATGCCCTCACGACCTGGCCGTCGGTGACCTTGACCGGCACCGCGGGGAGCGGGGCCGAGGCCGGTCCCCCGGTGACCGAGCCGTCGGCCGCCGAGAACATGCTGTTGTGGCACGGGCAGGTGATCGTGCCGTCGCTGACCGACCCGACCAGGCAGCCCTGGTGGGTGCAGATCGCACTGAAGGCCTTGAACTGGCCCGCGGTGGGCTGGGTGACCACCAGCTCCTCGGATGCGAGGACGACCCCACCGTCGACAGGCACCTCGCTGGTCGCGACCAGCCCGGCGCCGCCGCCGGTCGTGGTCTCGGTCGCCGGCGCGCTGCTGGACGGGGTGGAGTCGGAGGTGACGGGATCGCTGGCGTTCGTGTCCGAGTCGTCGCCGCACGCGGCGAGCAGCGGAACGCTGACGCCGAGGGTCGCGGCGCCCGAGAGAGCACGTCGCCTGGTGAGGGGGGCGGTCATGGCGACCAGGCTAGAAGGGGAACCTGTGAACGGGCTGTGAGCCGCTCAGCCCTTCGCCGCCGCCTTGGCCCGCGAGCGCCTCCTCGGCGTGGTCGGCACCTTCACCCGGCTGCCGTCGAGCAACGGCTGAAGGAACCGGCCGGTGTAGCTCTCCGGGACGGCCGCGACCTGCTCCGGCGTGCCCTCGGCGACGACCGTTCCTCCGCGCGACCCACCCTCGGGCCCCATGTCGACGATCCAGTCGGCGGTCTTGATCACGTCGAGGTTGTGCTCGATGACCAGGACGCTGTTGCCCTTGTCGACCAGGCTCGAGAGGACGCCCAACAGCTTGCGGATGTCCTCGAAGTGGAGCCCGGTCGTCGGCTCGTCGAGCACGTACACCGTGCGACCGGTCGACCGCTTCTGCAGCTCCGCGGCGAGCTTGACCCGCTGCGCCTCACCACCCGAGAGGGTGGTCGCCGGCTGTCCCAGGCGGACGTAGCCGAGGCCGACCTCGGACAGCGTCTTCATGTGCCGCGCGATCGGCGGCACCGCTGCGAAGAAGTCGAGCGCCTCCTCGATCGGCATGTCGAGGACCTCGGCGATGGTCTTGCCCTTGTAGTGGACCTCGAGCGTCTCGCGGTTGTAGCGGGCGCCGTGGCACACCTCGCACGGGACGTAGACGTCGGGCAGGAAGTTCATCTCGATCTTGAGCGTCCCGTCGCCGGAGCAGGCTTCGCAGCGGCCGCCCTTGACGTTGAACGAGAACCGTCCCTGGAGGTAGCCGCGCATCTTCGCCTCGGGCGTCTGCGCGAACAGCTTGCGGATGTGGTCGAACACCCCGGTGTACGTCGCCGGGTTCGACCGCGGCGTACGCCCGATCGGCGACTGGTCGACGTGGATCACCTTGTCGACGTGCTCGACACCGGTGATCTTCTGGTGCCGGCCCGGGATGGTGCGGGCGTTGTAGATCTGCTTGGCCAGCGAGGTGTAGAGGATGTCGTTGACCAACGTCGACTTGCCCGAGCCGGAGACGCCGGTCACCGCGCAGAACACACCCAGCGGGAAGCTGACGTCGATGTTCTGCAGGTTGTGCTCGCGGGCGCCGTGGACCCTGAGCTCGCGGCCCGCCGTGCGCGGCCTGCGGACCGCGGGCACCGGGATCTCGCGCCGGCCGGAGAGGTACTGCCCGGTCATCGAGTCGGGGTGCTCGAGCAGCTCCTTGACGGTGCCGGAGTGCACCACCTGGCCGCCGTGCTCGCCGGCACCGGGCCCGATGTCGACGATCCAGTCGGCGACGCGGATGGTGTCCTCGTCGTGCTCGACGACGATCAGCGTGTTGCCGAGCTCCTTGAGCCGCACCAACGTCTCGATCAGCTTCTGGTTGTCTCGCTGGTGGAGACCGATCGACGGCTCGTCCAGGACGTAGAGGACGCCGACCAGGCCGGCGCCGATCTGCGTGGCCAGCCGGATCCGCTGCGCCTCACCCCCGGACAGCGAGCCCGAGGGCCGGTCGAGGGAGAGGTAGTCGAGGCCGACGTCGAGCAGGAAGCGCAGCCGCTCCTGGATCTCCTTGAGCACCCGCTCGCCGATCTGGCGCTCCCGGGTCGACAGGTCGAGGCTGTTGAGGTACTCGGCGGCCTCGTTGATCGGGAGGCGGCAGACCTCGGCGATGTTCTTCCCGCCCTTGTCCTTCGGGCCGAGGGTGACCGCCATCGACACCGGCTTGAGCCGGCTGCCGGAGCACACCGGGCAGGGCACCTCGCGCATGAACCCCTCGAACCGCTCACGGCTCGTGTCGCTCTCGGCCTCACGGTGCCGGCGCTCGACGTACTTCTTCACGCCCTCGAACTCGGCGTAGTAGGAGCGCTGACGGCCGTAGCGGTTCCGGGTGACGACGTGCACCTTGGTCGAGTGGCCCTCGAGGATCGCCTTCTGCGCCTTCGCCGTCAGCTGCTCCCACGGGGTCTCGACGTCGAAGCCGAGCTCCTCACCGAGCGCCACGAGCAGGCGGCCGAAGTAGTCGGCGACGTGAGCGTGGCTCCACGGCTGCAGCGCGCCCTCGGCGAGCGTCGCGGTCGGGTCGGGCACGACCAGCTCCGGGTCGACCTCCATCCGGGTGCCGAGACCGACGCAGGCCTGGCAGGCGCCGAACGGTGAGTTGAAGGAGAACGACCTCGGCTCGAGGTCGTCGGTCTCGATGGAGTGGTCGTTCGGGCAGGCCATCTTCTCGGAGAACTTGAGCTCGTGCCCGGTGTCGACCAGGTCGAAGACGACCAGGCCACCGGCGAGCCCCAAGGCGGTCTCCACCGAGTCGGTGAGCCGTCGCTTGGCGGTCTCCTTGACCGCGAGCCGGTCGACGACGACCTCGATGTTGTGCTTGATCTTCTTGTCGAGGGTCGGCGGACTGTCGAGCGAGTGGGTCTCGCCGTCGACCCGGGCGCGGGAGAACCCCTGCGCCTGGAGCTCCTTGAAGAGCTCGACGTACTCCCCCTTGCGGCCGCGGACGACCGGGGCGAGGACCTGAAACCGGGTCCCCTCCTCCAGGTCGAGCATCCGGTCGACGATCTGCTGCGGGGTCTGTCGCTCGATCGGCGCACCGCAGGTCGGGCAGTGCGCGCGGCCGGCGCGGGCGTAGAGCAGGCGGAGGTAGTCGTAGACCTCGGTGATGGTGCCGACTGTCGAGCGCGGGTTCTTCGAGGTGGACTTCTGGTCGATCGAGACGGCCGGCGAGAGGCCCTCGATGAAGTCGACGTCGGGCTTGTCCATCTGCCCCAGGAACTGGCGGGCGTACGCCGACAGCGACTCGACGTAGCGACGCTGCCCCTCGGCGAAGATCGTGTCGAACGCCAGGCTCGACTTCCCGGACCCCGACAGCCCGGTGAACACGATGAGGGAGTCGCGCGGGAGCTCGAGCGAGACGTCCTTCAGGTTGTGCTCGCGGGCGCCGCGGATGATCAGCTGGTCGGCCACTACCGGTCCTCGTGGTGTCTGCGCAGGTGGGTCCGGCCCGAGACGCGGTCACGGGCGGATCGAACAAGTGTTCGCCATGGTACGGCGCGATGGCAAACCGCCACGCCTGTGAGATGAGACTCTCACGCGCCACCGACAGCCCGGCATGATGGAGCCCGTGACCACTCCTCTCGAGGGCGCGACGACGCGCCTCCTCGCCACCGTCGAGGGGATGCCTCCCGCCGGCTGGCAGTCCCCCAGCCTCTGCGCGGGCTGGACACGCGCGCACGTGATCGCCCACCTGGCGCTGAACGCCGAGGCGCTCGACGGCGTCGTACGCGGCCTCGCCGGCGGCCGCCCGGTGCCCATGTACGTCTCCGACGACGCGCGGAACGCCGACATCGCCGACCTGGCGGTCCAGCCCACCGCCGACGTCCTGGACCGACTCCGCACGGCGGCCGCCGCGCTGGACCGGTCCCTGCCCCATCTGGCGACCCTGCCGCAGGACGCGATCTTCGAGCGCACCCCCGGCGGGCCCCGAGTACGGGCGGCCGGGGTGCTGCTGATGCGCCTGGGCGAGGTCGAGATCCACCACGCCGACCTGGATGCCGGCTACACCCATGCGCACTGGCCGGCCGAGACCGCGGTGGCGCTCCTCGACCGCGACGCCGCCCGCCACCCGGGCGAGAGCTTCGTGGCGCATGCCACCGACCTCGACCGGGAGTGGACGTTCGGCGATCCCGGCGACGACGCCCCCGTCGTGTCCGGACCGGCCTCCGCTCTCGCCTGGTGGGCGACCGGCCGCGACCCGGGAACACTGCTGTCCAGCTCGACCGGCTCACTACCCACGATGGAGGGACGATGACGTACACCGGCGACGTGACCCCCGGCGGCGCCCCGCAGGTGCGGGAGCTGTCCGCGCTGACCGTCACCAAGGTGGCGGTCGACGAGAAGATGTCGAACAACTGCTACCTGCTGACCTGTCGGACCACGGGCGAGACCCTGCTGATCGACGCCGCGGACCAGCCCGAGACGCTCTTCCAGGTCGCGGACGGAGCCATCGCGACGATCGTCACCACCCACCAGCACTGGGACCACCATCGGGCCCTCGCAGAGCTGGTCAGGCGCACCGGAGCCACCACGGTCGCCGGGGAGCCCGACGCCGACGCCATCTCCGAGCAGGCCGGCGTCGCCGTCGAGCGTCGCGTCGGCGACGGTGACACGGTCGAGGTCGGCGACTCCTCGCTCGAGGTGATCCGGGTCACCGGGCACACTCCCGGCTCCATCTGCCTGCTCTACCGCGACCCCGAGGGCAGCCCGCACCTGTGGACCGGCGACTCGCTGTTCCCCGGCGGGGTGGGCAACACCTCCGGCGATGCGGACGCCTTCCGCACGCTGATCGACGACGTCGAGTCCAAGCTCTTCGGCACGCTGCCGGACGAGACGTGGTTCTACCCCGGCCACGGCAACGACTCGACGCTCGGCGCCGAGCGGCCGAAGCTGCCGGAGTGGCGCGAGCGAGGCTGGTGACCGTCAGCGTCCGGGCGGCCCGAACGCCGCCCGCGCCGCCTCGACCTGGTCGCGGGTCACGCACCCGACCGCGTGGTCGTTGACCAGTCCCATCGCCTGCAGGAAGGCGAAGACCGTCGTCGGTCCGGTGAAGCGCCAGCCGCGCTTCTTGAGATCCTTCGACAGCGCAACGGATGTGGGCGAGGTCGTCATGGACTGCGGCTCGGCCAGCTCGTCGGCGGACGGCTCGAAGCTCCAGACGTACGACGCCAGCGAGCCCTCGCTCTCGACCAGCTCGAGGGCACGGCCGGCGTTGTTGATCGTGGCCTCGATCTTGCCGCGGTGCCGCACGATGCCGGCGTCGGCCAGCAGCCGCGCGACGTCCCGCTCGTCGAAGCCGGCCACGGTCGGGATGTCGAAGTCCGCGAAGGCCGCGCGGAAGGCCGGCCGCTTGACCAGGATCGTGCGCCAGCTGAGGCCGGACTGGAAGCCCTCGAGACAGAGCTTCTCGAAGAGCCGCCGGTCCTCGGCGACGGGGAAGCCCCACTCGGTGTCGTGATAGGCGGGGAACTCGGGCGCGGCGACGGCCCACGCACAGCGCGGCAGCCCGTCGGTGCCGGGAAGGACGTCGGTCACGGCGTCAGCCTCCCACCCACCACGGACAGTCCGCGTCGCCTCTCCCGACGACGGCTCGACCGATGACGCGGACGCGGAGAAAAAGACCGACGGCCCCGCGGTAGACCGCGAGGCCGTCGTACTTCTGGATCCGAGGATCAGATCGGGCGGACGTTCTCCGCCTGCAGGCCCTTGGGGCCGGTGGTCACGTCGAACTCGACGCGCTGCTCCTCAGCAAGCGACTTGAAGCCCGAGCCGGCGATGCCGGTGTGGTGGACGAAGACGTCGCCGTCGCCGCCATCCTGGGCGATGAAGCCGAAGCCCTTGGTGTCGTTGAACCACTTCACGGTGCCAACTGCCATTGTCTTACTCCTGTGTCTTTTCCTACGAGACCGCATAGACACTGCGCCGATGCGGGCTGAAACCAACTGCACCGCACCTCGAGGATTGACCAGGTGGAGCTACAACAGTGAACCGACGCCCGACCTGGAGCGGCCGGTCAGCGGGAGGCTCGTAGTGCAGCCTCTTCAACAACCACGACAGTAGCAGCATCCCGGTCACTCGCCACCATCCCAGCGGCAGCCGGCGCGTCCGGGGTCCGGCCTCAGGTCAGCTGTAGGTGACCTTGACCGTGTCGGTGAGCGGAACCGACTGACACCCCAGCCGGATCCCGTCGGCGAGGTCCTCCTCGTCGAGCACGTCGTTGTGGAGCATCTTCACCTCGCCCGCAAGCAGGCGGATCGCACAGGCGGAGCACTCCCCCTCACGGCACGAGTACGGCGCCTTGACGCCCTTGCTCTCCAGGAAGTCGAGCAGCTTGGTCCGGGGGTCCCAGTCGTCGAAGGTGAACTCCTCACCGTCCAGCTCGACCTCCACCTTCACCGGCCCCGCGGGCGCGTCCGCGAACACGTCCGCGGAGGCGCCGTCGTCGTCGGACTCGGCGAGCGCGATCTCCCGCTCCGTCTCCTGCAGCTGCTCGAGATCGCCGAACGGGTTGCCTCCCAAGGAGACGAACTTCTCCTGATGACGGCGGTCCCGCGGGAACTCCAGCTCCTTGAGGACCGTCGTGGTCATCTTCATGAAGGGAGCCGGGCCGCAGACGAAGGCGTCGAAGGAGAGGTACTGGGAGGCGAACGCCCTCATCTGCTCGGCCGTGGGCAGACCCTGCACCGACTCCAGCCAGTGGATGACCTGGAGGCGGTCGGGGTTCTCGGCCGCGAGTCGGGTCAGCTCGCCGGCGAAGATGACGGACTGCTCGTCACGGTTCGCGTAGAAGACCACGATCCGGCCCTTGCCCTCGGAGAGGGCCGTCCTGGTGATCGACATGATCGGGGTGACGCCGGACCCACCCGCGAAGAGAAGCAGGTCGCGGTCGAGGGAGGCGGGAGTGAAGATGCCCGACGGCGGCAGGACCCGCAGGGTGTCACCGATATTGAGGTTGTCGCAGATCCAGTTGGACGCGTAGCCGTCGGCCGTCCGCTTCACGGTGACGGTGAGCGGACCGCCGTCGTGGGGG
Organism: Nocardioides sp.; assembly: GCF_004803405.1. Classification (GTDB taxonomy): domain Bacteria; phylum Actinomycetota; class Actinomycetes; order Propionibacteriales; family Nocardioidaceae; genus Nocardioides; species Nocardioides vastitatis. The sequence continues at coordinate 19,360 of NZ_SSXI01000128.1, forward strand.
CTGCTGGACAGCGAGTAGCACCGCGCGGCGATGCCGGTCTGGTCGCTCGGCACGGCGACGGTCAGGAACTGGCCGGGCTTGTAGACGAACCTCTCCTCCGCACCCTCGGGCACGGCGAAGCTGATCGACTTCGCCTCGGCCGTCTCGTCGACCACGTCGACGACGTCCAGCACGAAGGACTCGATGTCCAAGGAACTCCCCCAGCGGGTCAGGGCCAATGGCGGTCAGCGGCAGCGATGGCCGTCAGTAGCCGTCGTACGCGCCGATCGGGACAATCCCGTCCCGAACGGCCGCCTCGATGCTAGCCATCATCCGCGGGCAGGCCTTGTGGACGTCCCGCCTGCCGGTCTCGGGGTCGCGTCGGCCGAACTCCGGGCACGCAGCGAGCGCCTCGGTGCTCCACTGGATCGAGGTGTGGTGATCGCTGTTCTTCTTCACCCCGACCTTGGCCAGACAGTCCAGGCACGACACCTCCACCAGGCGGGCCTGCGTGTAGAGGCGCTGGTCCTCGAGGGTCTCCGGGCGGGTCGGGACGAAGGAAGGCATGGCGGGTCAGGTCCCCGACATGATCGGAGGCTCGCCGCCCGCCGACGCCTCGGCCGGCTCCTGGTCCTCGGCGGCCATCCTCGCCAGGTTGTCGGCCACCTCCGCCTGCCAGAACTCGTTGGCCTTGGTGGTGTCGACCTCGAACTCGAAGCGATCGGTCATCTCGGGGACGACGTCCGCCTGGTCCGTGTAGAACTGCTCGTACCAGCGACGCAGCTGGTAGACCGGGCCGTCCTCCTCGCAGAGGAGCGGGTTCTGCACCGGGACCTTGTTCTTCCAGATGTGCACGTCCTGGAGGAACCCGTCGCCGAACATCTCGGCGTACTTCTTGGCGATGAAGTTCGCTGTCTTGTCGTCCATGCCCTGCGGCTTCTTGACGGTGATGCCGTACTGGAGGATGAACGAGTCCGGACCCGTCGGGATGTGGCAGTTGATCAGGATGACCTCGGTCTCGAAGCCCTTGTAGTCCACATCGAGCCAGTTGATCATGTACGCCGGCCCGTAGTACGTGGCCTCGGACTTGAGGAAGAGCTCGGCCGAGCCGTAGCCGCCGGCCTTGTCGGGGCGGCCCTTGGACTGCATGAACTGGGTGGCCATGTGGCCCTCGAACACGTTGCGGAAGCTCGTCGGGAAGGCGAAGTGCACGTAGTAGAAGTGCGCCATGTCGACGACGTTGTCGATGAGCTCGCGGCAGTGCGAGCCCTGGATGTCCTGGGAGACCCACACCCAGTCGGTGTACTCACCCTCGTCGAGGCCCGGGAGCTGCGGCGGCAGGATGTCGTGGTCGGCCTTCGAGCCCTCGGGGTCGTGCCAGACGAGCAGCTGGTCGTTGCGGATCGCCGTCTCGTAGCGCTGTGTGCGCGCACGCAGTGGCACCCGCCGCGCATACGGGATCTGCTTGCACTTGCCGTCGCCGCCCCAGCGCCAGTCATGGAAGGGGCAGGCGATCTCGTCGCCCTTGACCGTGCCCTGGGTGAGGTCGCCGCCCATGTGCCGGCAGTAGCCGTCCAGCGCGTTGAGCTGGCCGTTCGAGTCCTGCCAGACCACGACCTTCGAGCCGAAGCCGTGGATCGCGTGGGGTTTGCCGTCCGCGAAGGTCGAGGCGAGGCCCAGGCAGTGCCACCCGCGCGCGAAGCGCTGCGGGGCAGACCCCTGGTCGAGGAGTCGGGTGTCGCTCATGTAGAACACGTTATAGTTTTGGTCGGGAACACACAAGCCGGACACACCCGAGGACAGGCAGGCGGAGCAGATGCGCGTCACACTCGAGCCCCACCAGATCGCGCTGCGCCGGGAGCTGGAGGAGTACTTCGCCCAGCTGGTCACGCCGGAGATCCGCGCCGGCCTCGCCTCCGCGACCGGGGAGTTCGGCGAGGCGGGGGTCTACAAGGACGTGATCCGCCAGATCGGCAAGGACGGCTGGCTCGGCATCGGCTGGCCGAAGGAGTACGGCGGCCAGGCCCGCTCGATGGTCGAGCAGCTGATCTTCACCGATGTCGCGGCGATCGCCGGTGTGCCGATCCCCTACCTGACGCTGAACACAGTCGGCCCGACGATCATGCGCTTCGGCTCCGAGGAGCAGAAGGAGTTCTTCCTCCCGAAGATTCTCGCGGGCGAGCTGCACTTCTCGATCGGCTACTCCGAGCCCGGCTCCGGCACCGACCTCGCGTCGTTGAAGACGAAGGCGACCCTGGACGGCGGCATGGAGTCCGGCGAGTGGGTGATCAACGGGCAGAAGATGTGGACCTCGCTCATCCAGTACGCCGACTGGCTCTGGCTCGCCTGCCGCACCGAGCCGGACGCACCACGCCACAAGGGCCTCTCGATGATCCTGGTGCCGGCGGACGCCGAGGGCGTCTCGTACACCCCGGTCCACACGGTCGCCGGCGTCGGCACGTCCGCGACCTACTACTCCGACGTCCGGGTGCCGGCGAGCAACCTGGTCGGCGAGCGCGGCGGCGGCTGGGCGCTGATGACCAACCAGCTCAACCACGAACGGGTCGCGCTGACCTCGGCCGCGCCGCTCCAGCACTCGCTGCGCCTCGTGAGGGACTGGGCGCTCGAGACCCGCCGACCCGACGGCGCGCGGGTGATCGACACCGAATGGGTGCAGATCGCGCTCGGTCGGGCGCACGCCCGGATCGAGGCACTCACCCTGATCAACTGGAAGCTCGCGGCCGACGCCGACCACGGCGTCCAGCTCTCCCCCGCCGAGGCCTCCGCCACGAAGATCTACGGCTCCGAGCTGGCGACCGAGGTCTACCGCTCACTGATGGAGGTCGTGGGCCCGCACGCGGGCGTCACCGGCGACTCGCCCGGCGCCGTACTGGCGGGGCGGCTGGAGCGCTTCCACCGCTCGTCGCTGGTGATGACCTTCGGGGGCGGCACCAACGAGATCCAGCGGGACATCATCGGCTACATCGGACTCGGCCTGCCGGCCGCCAAGCGCTAGTCACCCGCAGGTCGAGGAGGTCGCGCAGCGACCTTCATCGCACCGAAGCCACCAGGAGACACCATGGACTTCCTCTTCACCTCCGAGCAGGACGAGGCGGCCGAGCTCGCCGCGAGGATCCTCGCCGACAGGACCACGAACGAACGCCTCAAGGAGGTCGAGGCGGACGGAGACCGGTTCGACCGAGAGCTGTGGTCGGACCTCGCCGATGCCGGCCTGCTCTCCCTGCACCTCCCCGAGGAGTACGACGGCGCCGGGCTCGGTCTCGTCGAGCTGGCCCGGGTGCTGGTCGAGGTGGGCCGCCGCGTCGCGCCCGTGCCGCTGGCGGTGCACGGGCCTGCCACCCTGCTGCTCGCGGAGCAGGGCCGGGATCCGGGTCGCGGCCTGGTCACCGCCGCGGTCGCCGAGGAGCACTCGCACCT
>NZ_SSXI01000242.1 GCF_004803405.1 Nocardioides sp.
CGTGGTCGTCGACCCAGTGCCACTCGCCGATGGGGTCGGCCCAGCCCGGGCGCTCGAACCGCAGCAGCGGCAGGCCCTCGGCCGCGCACGCCTCCGCGGCGTTGCGGGTCATCCCCTGCGCGAAGGGATGGGTGGCGTCGACCACGACGTCGTACTCCTGCAGCTCGCGACGCAGGCCCGCCACCCCGCCGAAGCCGCCGATGCGGACCTCGCCCACAGGAAGCCGCGGCCGTGCGACCCGACCGGCGAGGGAGGACGTCACCTGGACCCCCTGCTCGACCAGCACGGCAGCGAGGTCACGCGCCTCGGACGTGCCTCCGAGCAGCAGCACCCTCACGTCAGGCCGCCAGCGAGGGTCGGCATGAGCGGAACACCGTCCCGGGCCAGGGCGAGCAGCGCGTCGACGTCGAGGTGCTGCTCCACGAGGTCGCCCAGCACGTCGATCCGACGCTGCCGCGCAGCAGGGAAGGACGCCGCACTCACGACGCCGAGCGCGTCGGCGAGGTAGGCCGAGCGCGTCGCGTCGTCCTCGAAGCTGCCGTGCACCATGGTGGCGGTGACCGGACCCCGGCGAAGCTCACCGCGGACCCGGCCGTGGTGGATCTCGTAACCAGCCGGCTGGTGCGCGCGCAGCACCTTCTCCTCGTCGAACGTCGTCACCAGGTCGAGCAGGCCGAGCCCGTCGACCGTCGCGCCCTGCGGTCCCTCGATCCCGGCGGGGTCCTCGATCCGGCGGCCGAGCATCTGGCAGCCGCCGCAGATGCCGAGGACCGGCCGTCCGGCGGCGACGTGGCGCTCGATGGCGGTGTCCAGGCCGCGCGCCCGGAGCCAGGCGAGGTCGGCGATCGTCGAGCGGGTGCCGGGCAGCACGACCAGGTCGGCCTCGGCGAGTCTCGTCGGGTCGGAGACGAACGTGACGTCCAGGCCGGGCTCGAGTCCCAGCGCGTCGACGTCGGTGAAGTTGCTGATCCGCGGCAGCCGCACCACGGCGACCTTGCGCGCCTGCGCACCCGGTGTCCGCCGGCCCTCGATGTCGAGCGCGTCCTCGGAGTCCAGCCAGAGGTCCGGGTGCCACGGAAGGACGCCGTACGTCGGCCGGCCGGTACGGCGCCACAGGTCGGCCAGGCCCGGGTCGAGGAGCGACACCTCGCCGCGGAACTTGTTGACGACGAATCCCGCGACCAGTCGCTGGTCGGCCGGCTCGAGCAGCGCGAGGGTGCCGTAGGCCGCGGCGAACCAGCCGCCGCGGTCGATGTCACCGACCACCACCGTCGGCACCTCGCCGTGACGGGCGAGCCCGAGGTTCACGTAGTCGGACGCCCGCAGGTTGATCTCGGCCGGGCTGCCGGCTCCCTCGGCGATCACGACGTCGAACCGCGCGCGGAGGTCGTCGAAGGCCGCGTGGGCGGTCGCCGCGAGCCGGGCCCGGCCGTCCACCCAGTTGCTCGCCGAGACCGTCCCGTCGGGCTGCCCCAGCCGCACCACGTGGCTGCGCCGGTCGCTGCCAGGCTTGAGCAGCACGGGGTTCATCGCGACCTCGGGCTCCACACCGGCCGCGATCGACTGCACCCACTGCGCACGGCCGATCTCACCCGCAGCGCCATGCTGGTCGAGCACGACCATGGAGTTGTTGGACATGTTCTGCGCCTTGTACGGCGCCACCCTGATGCCGCGCCGGGCCAAGGCTCGGCACAGGCCGGTCACCACGACGGTCTTGCCGGCGTCGGAGGTGGTGCCGGCGATGAGGAGGGCGGTCATTGCAGGAATCGCCGGTTCACCGGTGATTCCCGCACTTCCCGGCCGTTGCAACGCCCGAGAAGTGCCAGCACCGGCCGGGTCGTGTGACTCATGAGGCCCTCCTCAGCAAGAACAGGTCCATCACCCAGCCCGCCTCGGCCTTCGCGGCCTCGCGCGCGGCGACCAGCTCCTCCAGCACGTCGCCCACACGGCCTCCGACCAGGCGCTCTCCCACGCCGCCGAGGTTGGCGCCCCACCAGATCTGCCAGTCCTCGAACCCGCCGAGGTCGACCCCGGCGGTCAGCATCACCACGAGGTTGCCCTGGCCCGCCGCCGCGTCGTCCCGCAGCCGCCGGGCAGTGGTCACGTGCACCGGGGCGCCGACGTCGTGCAGGACGATCCGGTGTCGCGCAGCCAGCACTTGCGGCGCGCTGATCCCTGGGAGTACGTCGTAGGGCACGCCCAGCTCCTCGACCACGCGGATCGTGCCGTCGTATAGCGACGGGTCGCCCCACACGAGGAAGGCGGCGACCCCGCCCCGCTCGGCCAGCACACCGCGGTACGCGGCCAGCCGGGCGTCGTACCAGTCGGAGACGGCGCGCTCGTAGCCGGCGGCTGACAGCCCCGGCGCGCGGTCCCGCGCCGGGTCGGGCACCACGACCAGCTGGACCCCGTGCGCCTCGCACACCGCACGTCGTACGGCGAGGAGCGGGTCGTCGGTGCGCTTCTCGACCGCAACGGCGTAGTCACAGTCCCGCAGCGCCGCGGCGACCTCCGGGGTGACGTGTTGGGGGCCCATGCCGAAACCGAGCACCCGCACCTCAGCGACCCGACCCTCAGCGACCCGACCCTCAGCCACCGGCACCGCCCGGCCGCCGGTCGCCGCGCTCCTCGTCAGCCTGCGCCTCCAGGTCGCCCTCCACCTCGAGGTAGGCCTGCTGCAGCCCGGCGAGGATGTCCGGATCCGGCGCGGCCCACAGGCCCCGCTCGGCCGCCTCGTGCAGCCGCTCGACGATGCTGCGCAGCGCCCACGGGTTCGACTTGCGAAGGAACGCCTGGTTGGTCTCGTCGAGCACGTACTCCTTCGCCAGCGACTCATACATCCAGTCGTGCACCACGCCGGCTGTCGCGTCGAAGCCGAAGAGGTAGTCGACGGTGGCCGCGAGCTCGAACGCCCCCTTGTAGCCGTGCCGCTGCATCGCGCCGATCCAGCGCGGGTTGACCACCCGGGCGCGGAACACCCGGTTGGTTTCCTCCTGCAGCGTCCGGGTGCGCACGGCGTCGGGCGAGGTCGAGTCGCCGACGTAGGCCTTCGGGTCCGCGCCGGTCAGCGCGCGGACCGTGGCCACCATCCCGCCGTGGTACTGGAAGTAGTCGTCACTGTCGGCGATGTCGTGCTCGCGGGTGTCGACGTTCTTGGCCGCCACCTTGATCCGCCGGTAGTTCGCCCGCATGTCGTCGGCCGCCGGTGCCCCGTCGAGCCCACGGCCGTAGGCGAAGCCGCCCCAGGCGGTGTAGACCTCGGCGAGGTCGGCGTCGTCGCGCCACGTGCCGGACTCGACGGCCTGCAGGATGCCCGCGCCGTAGGAGCCCGGCTTGGAGCCGAAGATCCGGGTGGTCGCCCGCCGCTCGTCGCCGTGCTCGGCCAGGTCGGCCTGCGCGTGGGCGCGCACGAAGTTCTGGTCCGCCGGCTCGTCGAGCGCGGCGACCAACCGGACCGCGTCGTCGAGCATCGCCACCACGTGCGGGAACGCGTCGCGGAAGAAGCCGGAGATCCGCACCGTGACGTCGACCCGCGGCCGCCCCAGCTCCTCGAGGGGTACGACGGCAAGGTCGGTCACACGACGCGACGCCTCGTCCCACTCGGGACGGACGCCGAGCAGCGCGAGCACCTCGGCGATGTCGTCGCCGCTGGTGCGCATGGCCGAGGTGCCCCACACCGAGAGGCCGACCGACTCCGGGTAACGGCCCTCCTCCTCGACGTAGCGGCGCAGCAGCGAGTCGGCCATCGCCAGGCCGGTCTGCCAGGCCAGCCGGGACGGCACCGCGCGCGGGTCGACGGTGTAGAAGTTCCGGCCGGTGGGCAGCACGTTGACCAGGCCGCGCAGCGGCGACCCCGACGGACCGGAGCGCACGAAGCCGCCCTCCAGCGCGTGCAGGGTGGCGTCCAGCTCGTCGGTCGTGCGGGCCAGGCGGGGCGCCACCTCGGTGGCCGCGAAGGCCAGCACCCGCTGGACCTCCGGGTCGTCGTGCAGCTCCGTGGCGCGGACCGGGTCCCAGCCCGCCTTCTCCATGGCCTCGACCAGCTCGCGAGCCTCGGACTCCACGGTGTCGACCAGCGTGGTCGGGGCGTCGACGGGCAGTCCGAGCGCCGCCCGCAGTCCCGGCACCGCCTGCGCCTGGCCGCCCCACACCTGCGCGGCCCGCAGGATCGCGAGCACCAGGTTGACCCGCGCCGCGCCCTCCGGCGCCTGGCCGAGCACGTGCAGGCCGTCGCGGATCTGGGCGTCCTTGATCTCGCAGAGCCAGCCGTCGACGTGCAGGAGGAAGTCGTCGAACTCCTCGTCGTCCGGCCGCTCCTCGAGCCCGAGGTCGCGGTGCATCTCGGCCGCGCGCATCAGGTTCCAGATCTCGCCACGGATGGCCGGCAGCTTCGCCGGGTCCATCGACGCGATGTTGCCGTACTCGTCCAGCAGCTGCTCGAGCCGGGCGATGTCGCCGTACGACTCCGCCCGCGCCATCGGCGGCACCAGGTGGTCGACGATCGTGGCGTGGGCGCGCCGCTTGGCCTGCGCGCCCTCACCGGGGTCGTTGACGAGGAACGGGTACACCAGCGGGAGGTCGCCCAGCACGGCGTCGGTGGCGCACTCCGCCGACAGGGCGGCGTTCTTGCCCGGCAGCCACTCCATCGAGCCGTGCTTGCCGAGGTGCACGACCGCGTGCGCCCCGAAGCCGCCGTCCTCGACCCGGTTGCCGAGCCAGCGGTACGCCGCGACGTAGTGGTGGCTCGGGGCGAGGTCGGGGTCGTGGTAGATCGCGACCGGGTTCTCGCCGAACCCGCGCGGCGGCTGGATCAGGAGCACCAGCTTGCCGGCCCGGAGGGTGGCCAGCACGATCTCGCGGCGTCCGTCCTCCTCGCGCACGAACAGCTCGCCCGGCGCCTGCCCCCACGCCTCCTCGATGCCGGCTCGCAGCCTCGCCGGCAGCGCACCGAACCAGCGGCCGTAGTCCGCCGCTGGTATCCGGGTGTGGGCGTCCCCGAGCTGCGCCTCGGTCAACCACTCCTCGTCCTGGCCGCCCGCCGCGATCAGGGCGTGGATCAGCGCGTCGCCGGCCTCGGTGTCGTCGGCCATCTCGAGGATCCGCACGACCTCGTTGTCCTGCCCCAGGTCGTAGCCGTCGTCCCGCAGCCGCCGCAGCAGGCGCACGGTCGACACGGGAGTGTCGAGCCCGACCGCGTTGCCGACCCGTGAGTGCTTGGTGGGATAGGCCGAGAGCATCAGCGCCAGCCGCTTCTCCGGGTTCGGCACCCGGCGCAGCCGCGCGTGGTTGACCGCGATCCCCGCGACCCGCGCGCAGCGCTCCGCGTCGGCGACGTACGACGGCAGGCCGGCCGGGTCGCTCGGGTCGACCTCCTTGAACGAGAACGGCGCGGTGATGATCCGCCCGTCGAACTCCGGGATCGCCACCTGGCTGGCGGAGTCGAGCGGGCTCACGCCGTCGTCGGACTCCTCCCACTCGGCACGGCTGCTGGTCAGGCACAGCCCTTGGAGGACCGGGATGTCGAGCGCCGCGATCCGCTCCACGTCCCAGGTCTCGTCGTCGCCGCCGGCGCTCACCGCGGCCGGCACGCTGCCGCCGGCGGCGAGGACCGTGACCACCAGCGCGTCCAGCGAGCCCAGCGACTCATAGAGGTCGTCCGGCGCCGCCCGCAGCGATCCCGCGAAGACCGGCACCCCCACCGCCTCACCGGTCGCGTCGATCGCGTCGCAGAGGGCGTGCACGAAGCCGGTGTTCCCGCTCGCGTGGTGCGCCCGGTAGAACAGCACCCCCACCCGCACCGGCTCCTCTGCGGACGCGGCGGTCTGCCTCGCGGCCGCCGGCCGGTCGAGGATCCCCCACTGCGGGATCACCTGCGGAGCCTCGAAGCCCTCGCCCGTGAGCAGCACCGTGTCCGAGAGGAACCGGTGCAGCTGCTCGAGGTTCCGTGGCCCGCCCTCGGCCAGGTACCGGTGCGCCTCGGCGGCGACGCCGACCGGCACGGTCGACTCCTCCATCAGCTCCGCGCTGGGCGTGAGCTCGCCGCCCAGCACCACCACCGGACGGCCGGCGGCGCGGACGGCGGCCAGCTCGGCGTCGTACTGCTGCGGGGAGCCGAGCAGCCGGACGACAGCGAGGTCGCTCTCCTCCGCCAGCCGTCGCAGGTCGGCGACGTCGCAGCGCCCGGGGTTGGCCCAGGTGTAGTCGGCACCGCTCGCGCGGGCCGACAGCAGGTCGGTGTCGGACGTGGACAGCAGTGCAACCCGCACGGTTCCTCCTCGGGGTTCACGCCCCTCATCGGTCGGTCGCCCGTGGCCAGTGTCTGGCTTCCCCGCGCCGTGGAGCGACGCGGGTTCACAGTGGCGGAACCGCCCCGGACTCTTCACCGGGTTCCTGCTCCACGGGCGTGTGGAGGCTCAGCCTACGGTGAACCCGTGAGCACGCAGCAGGCGCCCGGCCTCCAGGTCTCGGTGCACGGACACCCGAACGCCGACACCCTCCTCCTCTGGCACCCCCTGGTGCGCACGGATCCGGAGGCGGTGGCCGCGCTCGCGACCCGGATCGCCGGCCGTGGCGGGTTCCGGGTCGTGGTGCCGCACTGGGCCGACGGCCGAGACCTGCTGCGCTCCGTGCGCTACGCCCGCACGTCGACGGTGCACCCACCGGACGCACTGTCGGTCGTGGGGTACGGCGAGGCGGGTGTCGCCGCGTTGAGCTTGGCGCTCCACCAGCGCCGGCTCGGCATCGGCCTCGCCCGGGTCACCTGCGTCGACGCGGTTCCCGGCACCAGCGACCCGATCAGCGGGCAGCAGCTCCCGGAGCCGCCGGCGAGCCCTGCTGAGTCCGTCGCGACGGCGGTCGACCTGATCGCGGGCGCCGACGAGGCCGCCGCCGAATGGGCGCGCCACACCGTCGATGACTGGCAGGCCGCCGGCTGGGCGGCCACGCTGGTGCCGGCCGATCAGTTCACCTGGCGGTTGTAGCCCTCCCAGTAGGGCGCGCGCAGCTTGAACTTCTGGAGCTTGCCGGTCGCGGTCCGTGCGAGTTCGGTGCGGAACTCCACCGACGTGGGTGCCTTGTAGCCGGCCAGGCGGTCCTTGCACCACCGGATCAGCTCGGCCTCCAGGTCCGGACCGGGCTCCGCACCCGGAGCGGCTACGACGAGCGCCTTGATGGTCTCGCCCCACCTCTCGCTCGGCACTCCGATGACACACACCTCGGCCACGTCCGGGTGCGAGAACAGCGCGTCCTCGACCTCGATCGAGGAGACGTTCTCGCCGCCGGTGATGATCACGTCCTTCTTGCGGTCCGCGATCGTGAGGTAGCCGTCGTCGGTCAGGTAGCCGCCGTCGCCGGTGTGGAACCAGCCGCCGGCCAGCGCCTTCTCAGACTCCTCCTCCTGCTCCCAGTAGCCCTCGAGCACGACGTTGGACCGCGCCAGCACCTCGCCGGCCCCCTCCTCCGACTGGTCGATCCTGAGCCGGACACCGAGCGCCGGTGCGCCGGCCCTAGTCAGCTTCGCCGCGCGCTCCTCGACCGGGAGCTGGTCCCACTCGGCGCGCGTGCGGTTGATGGTGAGCAGCGGCGAGGTCTCGGTGAGGCCGTAGATCTGGATGAACTCCCACCCCAGCTCCTCCTGCACGCGCACCACGGTCTTGGTCGGCGGCGGGGCGCCGGCCATGATGATCCGCACCCGATCCCGGCCGGGTATCTCGCCCTCCCAGTCCTGGGCTGCGTCCAGCACCGCAGCGGCCACGGCCGGAGCGGCGCACATCACGGTCACCCCGTGGTCGCGGACCCGGCGCAGGATCTCGGCGCCGTCGACCTTGCGCAGGATGATGTGCTGCGCACCGACGCCGGTCATGGCGAACGGCATGCCCCAGCCGTTGGCATGGAACTGCGGCAGCGTGTGCAGGTAGACGTCACGGTCGCCGATCTGGGCGTGCAAACCGAAGGTGAGCGCGTTCACCCAGATGTTGCGGTGGGTGATCTGCACGCCCTTGGGCCGCGCGGTGGTGCCGGAGGTGTAGTTGATCGTCGCGGTCGCCGACTCGTCGGGCTCCCACGCCTTCGGCTCCGACCCGGGCGGGGCGTAGAGCGCGTCGTCGTCGCCCAGCAGCAGCTTCTGCTCGCAGGTGACGCCCCTCAGGGACTCCTCCAGCTCCGGGTCGACGTAGAGGACGCGGGCGCCGGAGTGGTCGACGATGTACTGCACCTCGTCCGGTCGCAGTCGGAAGTTCACCGGCACGAGCACGCGGCCCCACCCGCTCACGCCGAAGAAGCTGGTGAGCAGCCGCGCGCTGTTGTGGCTGACGACGGCGACTCGCTCCCCGACGCCGATCCCCAGCTCGTCGAGCTTCGCCGCCTGGCACCGGGCGAGGGCCCCGACCTGCGCGTACGTCAGCTCGCCCTGACTCTCGGCGGGCTGGACCGGCTCGTCCACCACCCCGACCCGGTCGCCGTACACCTGCACAGCGCGGTCCAGGAAGTCGTTGACGCTGAACGGGACGAACACGGGCTCCTCCTCGGACGTTGAGATGTGACCACGGCCACTCTAGGAGCGTCGGCGACGCGGCCGAACCCTCCGCAGGAGGAGGTACGACGAGTGGCCGGTCCGGTGCGACGAGTGGCAGCCGTACAGCGCGATGAGAGATCTCTCATGGTGGTCTCACCCGCCTCCCACGTCGGCGCGACAATCTCCGGGTCATGAGCCCGCTCGCGAAGGTCCTGCTCACCCTCGCGGTCGCACTCCCCCTCGGTGGATTCGTCGCGGGGTCGCTGGTCAGCGCAGCGAACGACGAGCCGCCGCCGCGTCCTGTCGTGCAGCTCGACGACCCGTCGACCTCCATCCCCGACTCCCCCCGCTCCCCGTCACCCAGCCCTGGCCCGGACGACGACCGCGACGGCCGCGACGACCGCGACGGCCGGGATGGCCGGGACGACCGGGACGACCGGGACGACCGGGACGACCAGGACGACCAGGACGATCAGGGCCATCGGGAGGACCGCGACGACAGCGACGACGTGGGCGAGAATGACGACGCCGCGCCGAGGCCGCAGCCGCAACCGGTCCCGCGCGACGACGGCGCCGTAGCCGACAGTGGCGCCGACGATGGCGATGACGAGGACGACAGGGGCGACGACGGTGACGACGGAGGCGACGACGACTGATCGCCGGCGGCGCCTCCCGAGCCTCTCCGTCCGTCTGCGCATCACGCTGACCGTGGCCGTACTCGTCACCGCCGCCCTCGCCGGAGCAGGCCTCATCGTCCACGTCGTGGAGCTCGGACGGATCGAGCAGTCGGTCCAGCGCGAGGTGGAGCAGGAGCTCAACGAGTTCCTCGCCCTACAGCGGGAGGGCGTGGATCCGACGACCGGTCGGCCGTTCGACGTCGAATCGCTGCTCAGGCGGTTCCTCGAGCGGAACGTGCCCGACGACGACGAGCTGCTCGTCGCCTGGTACGACGACCAGCCCCGCTACCAGTTCCCGCAGCCCCACCAAGACGACCTCCCGCAGAACGCCGCCTTCCAGGCGGCCGCCCGGCCGCTCGTCACCGCCGGCGGCTCGACCCGGATCGAGACCGAGCGCGGCGAGGTGCGGATCACCAGCCAGCCGGTCACCCAGGGCGATCAGACGGGCGCGCTGCTCGTGGTGGCCTACCTCGACGAGGACCGTGCCGAGCTCAACGACACGATGCGGACCTACGCGATCGTCGCGCTGCTGTCGCTCTTCATCGTGGTCGGTGCCGCGGCCTGGCAGTCGAGTCGCCTGTTGCGTCCGCTCCGCGTGCTGCGGGAGACCGCCGAGGAGATCGGCGGCACCGATCTGTCGCGACGGATCCCCGCGTCGGGCAACGACGACATCACCGCGCTGACCCGGACCGTCAACGGCATGCTGGCCCGGCTGGAGGCCTCGTTCGCCGGGCAGCGACAGTTCCTGGACGACGCGGGGCACGAGCTGCGCACGCCGCTGACCGTTCTGCGCGGCCACCTCGAGCTGCTCGACCTCACCGATCCGGCGGAGGTCGCCGAGACCCGCCCGTTGCTGCTCGACGAGCTGGACCGGATGTCGCGGTTGGTCGGCGACCTCATCCTGCTCGCCAAGAGCGATCGGCCCGACTTCCTGGCCCTCGAGCCCAGCGACCCCGCTGCCCTGGTCACCGCGGTCGTCACCAAGGCCCGAGCTCTCGGCGACCGGGAGTGGGTTCTCGAGCTCGCTCCGAACGGCCTGCCCGCGGAGCTCGTCGTCGACGGCCAGCGGATCACCCAGGCCCTCCTCGCCCTCGCGGACAACGCCGTGAAGCACACCCGCCCCGGCGGCCGGGTCGCGATCGGGGCGACCGCCGTCGGCGCGACCCTCCGCTGCTGGGTGCACGACGACGGTCCGGGCGTCGCTCCGGAGGACCGGGTGCGGATCTTCCAGCGCTTCGGCCGTGCCGTCGTACCCCAGGGGGACGACGGGTTCGGCCTGGGCCTGTCGATCGTCACGGCGATCGCCCACGCCCACGGAGGTACGGCGTACCTCGACCCGTATACCGAACGCGGAGCACGGTTCGTAATGGACCTGCCCGCGGTGCGACCCGCGGCCGCCACTGCCAGCACCCAGGAGGTCCGATGGCCCGCATCCTGATCGTGGAGGACGAGGAGCGGATCGCCTCCTTCGTCGCCAAGGGCCTGCGGGCCGAAGGACACCAGGCGACCGTCGCAGCGGACGGCGCGACCGGGCTCGATCATGCACTGTCGGGCGAGTTCGACCTCGTCGTGCTCGACATCGGGCTGCCCGGCCTGGATGGCTTCGAGGTGCTCGACCAGCTGCGCGCACAAGGCTCGAGGGTGCCGGTGATCGTGCTGACCGCCCGCGACTCGGTCAAGGACACCGTGACCGCGCTCGAGAGCGGCGCCGACGACTACATGCCGAAGCCCTTCCGGTTCGCCGAGCTCAACGCGCGGGTCCGCCTGCGACTGCGCCACGCGACCGCCGGCAGCGCCGGCGACGGCGCCATCGGCACCCTCGACGCCCTCGAGGCCGGCGGCGTCCGCCTCGACCTCCGCACCCGCCGTGCCACCCTCGCGGAGGGGGAGGTCGAGCTCTCGGCGCGCGAGTTCGCGCTCGCGGAGATCTTCCTCCGCAACGCCGGCCAGGTGCTGTCACGGGAGCAGCTGCTCGACCATGTCTGGGGTCTCGACTTCGACCCCGGCTCCAACGTCGTCGACGTCTACGTCGGCTACCTGCGAAAGAAGCTGGGCGCCGCGGCGATCAGCACTGTGCGAGGGATGGGCTACCGGTTCGACCGGTAGCCCATCCGCGGTCAGGCACGCGACCTCCAGTTCAGCTGCGGCTTGGGCAACGCCGCCAGCTCCGGCTCCAGCGCCTCGGCGACCTCGTGCGGCAGCGGGCGGTCTCCAGGGTCCGGCTCCAGCATCGCGTGGATCGCCTTGGCGACCGCCGCCGGCACGTCCTGAGGGAGCTCCACCGGTGGCTCGAGCAGCTGCGGAAAACGGGCGGCAGGCTCCTCGGCATCCGGCACGCCCTGCGAGAACGGCCGGTATCCCGCGACGGCGTGGAACAGGGTGGTCCCCAGTCCCCAGACGTCGCTGGCGTACCCCGGCACGCCGTACGGGCCGGGCGCAGCCTGCTCCGGCGCCATGTAGGCGTCGGTGCCGATGTGGCCGGTGATCTCTGCGGCACGGTCGGCGGACCGGGCGACCGACAGGTCGATCAGGCGCGCCGGGGCACCCATCACGACGTTGCTCGGCTTGATGTCGAGGTGGCACACGTCCGCGTGCCGGAAGAAGTGCAGCGCGGAGGCGACGTCGACCGCCAGCGGCAGGTACTGCTGGGGTGACAGCCGGCGATGCTTGCGGATCAGCCGCGCCAGGCTCGGGCCCTCGACGTGCTCGAGCACCAGGTGCGGGCGCTCGGCGGCGGCGTCGTGGCGGAGCCCGCGAATCACCACCGGGTGGTGCGCGACGTCGAGCGCGGTCGCCTCACGCACCATGCTCCGCACGGTGTGCTGGTCGTCGACCTCGTCGGGTCGCACGACCTTGACGACGACGGGACCGTAGGTGATCTCGTCGAACGCGAGGTAGGCCTCGTAGGCCGACCCACCCCCGAGCAGCCGCATCGCGGTCAGCTCGGGGGTGATCGCGTCACCCTCGGCGAAGTCCCAGGACGACAGCTCCATGACTCGGCTCACCCTCGGCGGCTGTTGTTCCGGGAGCGGTCGTTGGTGCGGTTGGCCGACCAGTCCCGCTTCAGCGGTCCGGCACCGTCGTGGGTCCAGTCCCGCACGGCGCGGCCCGACCGGCTGTCGTCGCGGCCGCTGCGCGCGCCGCTGCGGGACCGGTCGCCGCTGTTCCCGGTGCAGGAGTTGTTCCGGGAGCGGTCGTTGGTGCGGTCGGCCGACCAGTCCCGCTTCAGGGGCCCGGCACCGTCGTGGGTCCAGTCCCGCACGGCGCGGCCCGACCGGCTGTCGTCGCGGCCGCTGCCGGCACCGGTGCGGCTGGCGTCTCCGCTGTTGCCCGAGCGGGAGACGCCGGTCGTGTCATCGTCATCATCGTCGTCGTCGGACACCAGGGCGATGTCCGGCGTGTCCTCCTCACGCTTCAGGGCCAGCTGCTGCTGGCCGGGCTCGGCCGGCCACGCGAGCAGGCTCACCGTGAGGCCCGAGGCGATCAGGCCCGCCGTTCCGGTCACCGTGGCCATCAGGGGCTTCCTCTTCATGGTTCCTCCTCCATCGGTCGGACGCCGGCGTTCTGCCGACAGGAGGAACCTTCCGAACCGCGGTGAGGCCGCGATGAGGTGCCGATGAGACTGCTCTCATCGGCTCAGAGTCCGTCCTCAGCCGACCTCGGCCTCCATGGCGGCGACGAAGTCGCGCTTCACCTGGCGCCACGCCTCGTCGGTCATCTCGCGGCGCCAGTAGGGCGAGCACGACATGTCTGCCCGGCTCAGTCCGCGGTCCACGAGCAGGTGCCGCCGGATCTCACGGATCTCACCGGCCTCTCCGTGGATGAACGCGTGCACGCGGCCGCGCGGGAAGGTCAGGGCCCGGACCGCTGCAGGCAACAGCTCGGCATCCTCGAGCGCACCGGTGCGGTGGAGCCACGACACGTCCAGTCGCCCGGGCGAGGACAGGGTCAGCTCGTGGTCCGGCCCGTCGCACACGAGCCGCACCACGGCCAGCGCGCCGGCGGGGACCGCCTCGAGCGACGCGGCGATGGCCGGCAGGGCGGACTCGTCACCGACCATGAAATGCCAGTCGGCCGCAGGGTCAGGGCGGTAGCCGCCGCTCGGCCCCTCGAAGACCAGCACATCCCCGGGCTCGGCGGCCGCGGCCCAGGGGCCCGCTACCCCGTCGTCGCCATGGACCACGAAGTCGACGGTGAGCTGTCGCCGTTCCGCGTCCCAGGCACGCACGGTGTATCGCCGTCGCGCCGGCCAGGCATCCTGCGGGAGTGTGGCCCGAACCTCTGCCGGGTCGAAGACCGCGTCGTAGGGCGCGCCGGCGGGACGGATGGCCACGTTGATGTAGGCGTCCGTGGCGTCGGGCATCGCGAATCCACTGAGCTCGCCATCGCCCAGCGTGAGGCGGACCAGGCCCGGCGTGAGCCGTTCGGCTGCGACTACTCGTCCGTGCATTCGTGCTCTCCATCTCAGGCAGTCAGCTGCCCGTCCGTTGTAGTTAGGCGAACCTTACTTCAGCAGGTCGCGCATCCCTGCGCCAGCCCGTGACCGGGGTCGTCGATGGGGTCAGGCAGATTCCATACCGAAATTTGGGTATACGCGTAGCGGGGTGGGTTACCGGCCTCTCATGGCGCGCACGACCGCCAGCTTCACCAGCACCGCTCACGAGCCGACCAATCCAGGTCCTCAGAGCCCCACCGCAGCCGCACCCCGCTCCCGGGCGGGGTGCGACGCGACTTGAGCGACGGCGCCGCCGTCGAGGGCCTCGGCCCGGACCACCGCAGAGCGCCCCGATCGACGGTCGGGGCTCGGTGGGCGCAACAGGGATCGACATCGTGTGCCCACACGAGGGCCTGCCAAGCGCATGGATGGCGAGTTGTAGGGGCCGCGGCCTGGTCGACCTCTCGCTCCTCTCGGGCATGGCAGTGGCCCGTCAGGGGGCCGTTCGGGGCGATTGTCTAGGCCATTGGCCCTGGGCGCCACGCGAACCAGCGAACCCTGGGTCCGGGACTGCCTACGTTGAGCCCCGAGCGACCGGGACTCACGGGGGTACCGGGCTCCACTCGGAAGGTTCGACCCAATGCACCAGTCCACCAGAATCATCGCCGCCGCCACCGCGGCAGGGTTCGTCGCGTTCGGCGCGTCCGCGTTCACCGCGACCAGCACCGTCGACGACGCGGCCATCAATGTCGGCTCCGTCGCGCAGACGGTCAGCGGCGCCACCATCACCAACGTGGCCCACACCTACACCGACTCCACCGACACCACCACCGCGATCTCGGCCAAGGCCGAGCAGCTCCTCTCCACCGCCACCGGCGTAGTCAAGGTCTCCATCAACTCCGGCACCGCCCAGAACTGCACCGTGACGGTGACCGACCTCGACCTCGACGGCGTCGACGACGGCGTCTCGGACTACAGCGACCTCGCGTGCGACATCACCGACGTCGCGAACGTGACCAACGTCCGATTCATCGTCAACGGCTGAGTCAGAGCCTGAGGCGGAGTAGACCGCTAACGCATACCCAGCCCTGCCGGTGAGCCTGTCCCCCGCCGGCAGTAGGCGGCTTCGTCTCGGGTACCGCCAAGCACCCGCGAGCCGCCGGTCGGGCGGGGCCAATCCCCGGCCCCGCCCGACCGACCTACTTTCCGCCCGACGCACCGCTCCTCGCAGTCCGTGATCCCTGCCCCCGGGTAGAGCCCTTAGTAGTCGCTCTCGGCCAGGCGCGAGGTTGTCCGTGATCGGCAAGGTCTCGGCCTGTCTGAGCAGTCGGCGGCCCGGGGTCGTCTGCTGTCTAGCGCCGTGGGGCGGCGGACCAGACCGAGCTCGACGTCGGGGGCGCGCCCATCCTCGGCCCGAGCGATCCTGAGGGTGCGGCCCTGAGCCAGGAGTGCTGGCGCCGGCGATCGCACGGAACTCGGCCGACCGCCGACTCGTCCACCGCGTTCTGGATCGATGCCGCCGGGCTGTGCCGCACAGTCTTGCGAGGACCACGCCCGCCGCATTGCCCCATCGCGCGCCGGCCGCCCAGGCCTTGGCACTGTTTGATACCCAAAATTGGGTATGCGCGGCCACAGTTCGGTTACTAGGCGCTCAGGTCGACCATGACCGCCGCGGCCGCCATCGCGGCCCGAGTGCACGACAAGCACGCTGCCGCCTGACAGGACCCCGCCTCAGCGCACCCCCTCCCAGGGGGGTGCGCTGTGCGCCGTCCAGAGCGACGCCACCACCATCTCGATCCAACGCTGCCACGACGTCGGACCGGTATCGTGCGCTCTACGTCGTCGCTTCCCGTGAGCGCCGTCGAGGCCTCGGCCGGGTTGGCACCAGATCCCATGAGGGCGGCCGGGGCCGCCACCAGGCCGCTACGCGCTGGTCGGGGCGAGCTCGCGCTGCGACCGCGCCGCCCGCCGAAGATCCCGCAGCAGTGCGCGTGCTACCTCCGGGCGGCGGAGGGGTCGAGGACGCGGCGAGCGGTGTCTCGGGTGGGGTTGATCGAGGACCTCGAGGCGTCTGTCAGGCGGTCGGCGACCGCCGACAGCTTCCGCAGGTGAGGTCCCCTACTGAGGGTTCTCGGTGGGCGCAACAGGGATCGAACCTGTGACCGCCTCGTTGTAAGCGAGGAGCTCTACCGCTGAGCTATGCGCCCCAGAAGGCGGGCACAGCGTATCGGAGGGGGCCTGTGGCGCCCGCACCAGCGTCGCCGCGCTCGGCCGGAGCACTCGGGCAAAAAAAGGTTGAACCGCCGGTGTCTCGGGTCACCAGCGGTTCAACAACTAGAACTGTAGCTCCGCTCGCTCGGCTGTCAAACCGTTCTGGATAATTTCGTTGAAAATTGACCCAAATTGGCTGGAGCCGTCAACCGATCGGCTGCTACGAGGCTGCCGCCGCGCGGAGCTGGTCGAGGTGAACCTGGAGGTCCCGAGGCTCCGTCTTGTCGTGGTGGAGCGCCCAGACCACCCGTCCGTCCTTGCCCACGACGTAGGAGGACCGCTCGGGGCAGCCGGCCTTCTCGTCGAAGACGCCATAGTCGCGCGCCACCTCGCCGTGCGGCCAGAAGTCGCTCAGCAGCTCGAGGTTGAGGCCGTCCGCGTCGCTGAACGCCCGCAGCGCGTAGACCGGGTCGCACGAGATCGCCAGCACCTCGGTGTCGAAGGTGATGAACTCGTCGAGCCGGCTGCGGATGCCGTTGAGCTCGCCGGTGCAGACACCACTGAACGCGTAGGGGTAGAAGATCAGTGCGACCGCCTTCGTCCCTTGGTACGACGACAGGGTGATGTCCTGCCCGAACTGGTCCCGCAGGGTGAAGTCGGGGGCGAGGGTGCCGAGCTCGATTCCGGCCGCGCTACTCACCCCTGAGCCCCGTCGGCCAGCAGCTCGCGCTTGAGGACCTTGCCGGTGGCGTTACGCGGCAGCTCGTCGAGGAACACGATCTCGCGGGGCACCTTGTAGCGGGCGAGGTTCTGCCGCACCCAGCCCTTGAGGTCGTCCTCCCCCAAGGCAGGGGCGTCGGGAGCGAGCACGACGAAGGCCTTCAGTCGCTCGCCGAACTCGTCGTCGTCGACACCGATCGCGGCCACCTCCAGGACCGCCTCGTGGCGGGCGAGGCAGTCCTCGACCTCCTTGGGGAAGACGTTCTCGCCGCCCGAGACGATCATCTCGTCGTCCCGGCCCTCGACGTAGAGGCGACCCTCCTGGTCGAAGCGGCCGACGTCACCGGAGGACATCAGGCCGTCGAGGAGCTCCTTGCCGCCACCCCCGGTGTAGCCCTCGATCTGGAGGTCGTTGCCGACGAAGATCCGGCCGGGCTCGCCCACCGGGACGTCCCTGCCGTCGGCATCGACGATCCTGACCACGGTCGCGTGCGGGAGCCGCCCGGCGCAGCCCGGCGCCTCGCGGAGGTCCTCCGGCGTGGCGATGGAGGCCCACGCGACCTCCGTCGAGCCGTAGACGGAGTACAGGTTGTCGCCGTACCGGTCCATCCAGCGGGTCGGCAGGTCGCCCGGCAGGGCCGAGCCGGACGAGGCGACTGCCTTGAGGTGGGGCAGCGGGTACCTGTCGAGGGTCTCCTCCGGCAGCCCGAGGATGCGCTGCAGCATCACCGGGATGACGGCGAACGAGTCGCACTCGTGGTCGTGCAGCAGCTTCAGCGCCCCCTCGGGGTCGAACTTCCTCGAGAGCACGAGGGTGGTCCCCAGCAGCATGGCCAGCTGGTAGTGGGCGAACCCCCACGTGTGGAACAGGGGCGCCGCGACGTGACATCTCCAGTTGCTGCGCAGCGGCATCCGGGAGAGCAGCGAGACAGCGGCCGGGATCCCACCCTGGGGTCGAGGAGCGCCCTTCGGCGTACCCGTGGTGCCCGAGGTCAGGATGATCGTGCGGCCGTGGCGACCCGGCGGCGTCAGGTCAGCGGTCTTGCCGGCCATCGTCGAGGCGGCGATCATGCCCTCGATGCTGTCGGGCCCGGCCTCGCCATCGGTCCAGGCGATCACCCGCTCGGCGATGTTGGCGTCCGCCAGGAGGTCGGTGAACTCCTCGTCGTGGACGACCACGCGCGGCTTCTCCCGCTCGATGACGTCGGCCAGCTGCGGCCCGGCGAACGCGGTGTTGAGGTACAAGACGTCCGCGCCGAGCTTGCTGATCGCGATCGATGCCTCGATGAAGCCGCGATGGTTGCGGCACATCACTGCGACACCATCCCCGGTACGGACGCCTCGCGCCCGAAGGGCGTGGGCGAGCGCGTTGGTGCGGGTGTGGAGCTCGGCCCAGGTCATCGAGCCGCGCTCGTCGATGATCGCCGTCTTGTCCGGCACTCGCAGCGCCAGCGTCTTGAAGCCGCCCGCAGGCACCGTGCTCCACCGTCGCAACGTGCCGAGCATGCCCGCGAGCACCACCGGCGAGTACGGCCGGAGGATGCCCGACTCGGTCAGGATCTTCAGGCTGAACGCTGCGTCCTTGACGCGCGTCGAGAGCGTACGCATGCGCCTATTGTCAGGCGACCGTCTTCGGAGCGACCAGCCGGGTGGCGGCCCAGTCCTTGCTCACCGTCGCAGTCGTCGTCTGGGAGAGACCCGCGATCGGGGCGGCCTCGGCGATGTCAGCGGCGTCGACGGCGCCGGGGCGCCCGATCTTGGGCGTCAGCAGCCAGATCACCCCACCCCCGACCAGGTCGGTCAGGGCGTCGACGAGACCGTCGACCAGGTCACCGTCATCACCACGCCACCAGAGGAGGACCGCGTCGACGACGTTGCCGTAGTCGCCGTCGACCATGTCACCGTCGATGGCGTCCTCGATCGCGACGCGGAGCTCGTCGTCGGTGTCGTTGTCCCAGCCGAGCTCCTGGACCACCATCCCCGGCTTGAGCCCCAACCGTTCGGCGGGTCCGGTGGGGGTGGTGCCGCCGGCGGCGGTCGAAGTCACGGTGGTGTCCTCCAGGCTGTTTCGGGGGTACGACGAAGTCCCGCGGTGCGCGGTCCGAGGAGTAGTCCAGCGGAGTGTGAGAGTACCGCGCAACCCCTCGCCCGCAGCAGCGTGTCGGGA
Organism: Nocardioides sp.; assembly: GCF_004803405.1. Lineage (GTDB taxonomy): Bacteria > Actinomycetota > Actinomycetes > Propionibacteriales > Nocardioidaceae > Nocardioides > Nocardioides vastitatis. Next base: position 18,723 of record NZ_SSXI01000242.1, read on the forward strand.
AGGGGCTACTGCCGGGTAGATTTTCCGTGCGGGCGATCGGTGCAACGATGGTCCGCGTGACCTCCGACAGCCCCGCATCCGGCCCCACCCCGGCCACGCGCGCAGGCTCGGCTCCCTCGGTCATCCACGAGGGCCTGCCGACCCAGCTTCCCGACATCGACCCGGACGAGACCCAGGACTGGATCGACTCCTTCGACGCGCTCCTCGACGAACGCGGCCGCGACCGTGCGCGCTACGTCATGCTGCGCCTGCTCGAGCGCGCCCGCGAGGCGCAGGTCGGCGTCCCCGCGCTGCGCAGCACCGACTACATCAACACGATCCCGCCCGAGCGCGAGCCGTGGTTCCCCGGTGACGAGGAGGCCGAGCGCCGGATCCGCGCGTTCATCCGCTGGAACGCCGCGGTCATGGTGTCCAGCGCCAACCGCAAGGGACTCGAGGTCGGCGGCCACATCGCGACCTACCAGTCCTCGGCCAGCCTCTACGAGGTCGGCTTCAACCACTTCTTCCGCGGCAAGGAGCACCCCGGCGGCGGCGACCAGGTCTTCATCCAGGGCCACGCCTCTCCCGGCATCTACGCCCGCGCCTTCCTCGAGGGCCGGCTGAACGAGCAGCAGCTGTCCCGGTTCCGCCAGGAGGTCCAGCACGGCGCCGGCGCCGGGTTGTCGTCGTACCCCCACCCCCGTCTGATGCCGGAGTTCTGGGAGTTCCCGACGGTCTCGATGGGCCTGACCGCGATCCACTCGATCTACCAGGCCAGGTTCAACCGGTACCTGCAGAACCGCGGCATCAAGGACACCAGCCAGCAGCGGGTATGGGCCTTCATGGGTGACGGCGAGATGGCGGAGCCCGAGTCGCTCGGCGCGATCCGCGTCGCCGCCCGTGAGGAGCTCGACAACCTGGTCTGGGTCGTCAACTGCAACCTCCAGCAGCTGGACGGGCCGGTCACCGGCAACGGCAAGATCATCCAGGAGCTCGAGGCCAACTTCCGGGGCGCGGGCTGGAACGTGATCAAGGTCGTGTGGGGCCGCGAATGGGACCCGTTGCTGGCCCGTGACGTCGACGGCGTGCTGGTCAACCGGATGAACACCACGCCCGACGGTGCCTTCCAGACCTACTCGGTCGAGTCCGGCGACTACATCCGCGAGCACTTCTTCGGCGCGGACCCGCGGCTGCGGGCGATGGTCGAGCACATGTCCGACGACCAGATCCGGAAGCTGCCGCGCGGCGGCCACGACTATCGCAAGGTCTACGCCGCCTTCGACGCCGCGACCAAGCACGCCGGCCAGCCGACGGTGATCCTCGCCAAGACCATCAAGGGCTGGACGATCGAGGCGCTCGAGGGCAAGAACGCCACCCACCAGATGAAGAAGCTGACGAAGGACGACCTCCGTCGGTACCGGGACCGGCTCTACCTGCCGATCAGCGACCGGGACCTCGACCGGGCCTACGAGGAGACCGGAGCAGCACCGTTCTTCCACCCCGGGCAGGACTCCCCGGAGATCCAGTACATGCTCGAGCGCCGTGCCCAGCTGGGTGGCTCGGTCCCCCAGCGCACCGACCGCGCCCGGATGCTGACGCTCCCCGGCGACTCGGTCTACGCGGAGCTCAAGAAGGGCGCCGGCAACAACAAGGTCGCCACGACCATGGCCGCCGTCCGGCTCCTCAAGGACTGGATGAAGGACCCGGGGATCGGCTCGCGGATCGTCCCGATCGCGCCCGACGAGTACCGCACCTTCGGCATGGACGCGATGTTCCCGACCGCCAAGGTCTACAACCCCGGCGGCCAGCAGTACGAGGGCGTCGACCGCAAGCTGCTCCTCGCCTACAAGGAGTCGGCACAGGGCCAGATGCTGCACGAGGGCATCTCCGAGGCGGGAGCGATGGGATCGGCGATCGCCGCCGGATCGTCGTACGCCACCCACGGCGAGCCGATGATCCCGTTCTACATCTTCTACTCGATGTTCGGGTTCCAGCGCACGGGTGACTCGATCTGGGCGATGGCCGACCAGCTCTCACGCGGGTTCCTCATCGGGGCCACGGCGGGTCGCACCACGCTGACCGGCGAGGGCCTGCAGCATGCCGACGGCCACTCGCCGCTGATCGCGACGACCAACCCGGCCGTGGTGCACTACGACCCCGCGTTCGCCTACGAGGTCGGGCACATCATGCGTGCCGGCCTGGAGCGGATGTACGGCGCCACGGAGGAGCACCCTCGCGGCGAGGACGTGATCTTCTACATCACCGTCTACAACGAGCCGGTGGCGCAGCCGGCCGAGCCCGAGGGACTCGACGTCGAGGCGCTCCTCAAGGGGCTCTACCGCTGCTCGCAGGCCGAGGGCGAGGGTCCCCGGGTCCAGCTGCTGGCCTCGGGCGTCGGATTCCCGTGGATCGCGGAGGCGGCGCAGCTGCTCGCCGACGACTGGGGCGTCCGCGCGGACACCTGGTCGGTGACGTCCTGGAACGAGCTGGCGCGCGACGCCGTGGCTGCCGAGGAGTGGAACCTCCTGCACGCCGGCGAGGCCCACCGCACGCCGTACGTCACGGAGGCCCTGGGCGACGCGCAGGGCCCGGTCGTGGCGGTCTCGGACTACATGGCCGCAGTCCCGCTGCAGATTGCGCGCTGGGTCCCCGGTGACTACCGGGTCCTCGGCACCGACGGGTTCGGCTTCGCCGACACGCGGCCTGCCGCACGGCGCTACTTCCACGTCGACGCGCAATCGGTCGTGGTGCAGGCGCTCGCGGCTCTGGCCGACGCCGGGGAGATCGACCCCGGACGGGTGAAGGAAGCGGCGGACCGTTACCGGATCGACGACCCCACCGCGGTGGCCGGTGTCATGCAGGAGGGCGGCGACGCCTGAGCTTCGCTGGCGGCGAGCGTGCTCGCCGCCAGCGATGGCGCCCCGGTGCCGGCCTTCAGCATCCGGCGGAACCGGGCGCGGTTGTAGGACGCGGGCGGGTTGGTGACGATGAACTCGTCGAGGATCCTCACGAACCGATCGGGGTGGTCCTTGTGCGGGAAGTGCCCGGCGTCCGGAATCACCTCGACCTGAAGGTCGGGCGCGAGTGCCGCCGCGTTGCTGGCATGGCGAGCCGGGATGACCTGGTCGTCGCTGCCCCAGACGATCGCCATCGGCATCGCCGCGCTCAGGTACGCGCGGTCGGACATCGTCACGATCTGGCCCCGCCAGTCGATGACCGCACGGACGAGATGGCGGATCGCGAACCGGGTGCGCCGGTCCTTCCATGACTCGAGGATGCACGCGACCTCGCCCAGGTCGCGGGTGTACTTCCGCAGCGGACCGCCCAGGTGCTCAGCCGCGCTGCGCAGCACCAGCGTCTCAGCGTGGCGGAGCCCCGGCAGCGTGAGCACCTCCATCACGATGCCCCAGCCGGGCGCCTGGATCAGCTTGATGAATGGGCTGACCTCCGCGCCCAGGCCGCCGGTGCCGACCAGCATCACCCGCTGGGTTCGCTCCGGGAACTGGTAGGCGAACTGCATCGCGATGCCGCCACCGAAGCTGTGCCCGACGACGGTCACCTTGTCGATGCCGAGGACGGTGAGCAGGTCGCGCATGCCGTTGGCGTACCCACCGAGCGTGTAGTCGGCGCGCGGCTTGTCGGACAGGCCGTGGCCGAGCAGGTCCGGCGCGATCACGGTGTACTTCTTCGCCAGCTTGTCGATGACCGGCGCCCACGTGCTGTGGTCGCAGGCCAGACCGTGCAGCAGGAGCAGGGCCGGCCCCTCACCGATCTTGACGAAGGCGCGCCGCTTGCCGTGCAGGGTGACGTACTGCACCTCGTGATGCTCCGACATGACGTCTCCTCCTGCGGATCGAGTAACGGAGGATTCAAGCACGAAAGTCGTTGCCACGACACCCATCTCGGCGTGATGTGAGCGGCCTTACGCTGGGTGCATGCCCCCTACGGACCCAGGCGCCCGAGCCCGCGCTACCCAGCAGCTGCGCGCGGCCTCGGGGTCGCTGAGCACCGCGGCGATCACCCGGATCGAGGCGGACCTTCCGTGGTTTCGCCGGCTCAGCGCCGAGGACCGCTCGTGGGTCGCGATGATCGTCCAGGCCGGCGTGAAGAGCTTCGCGGACTGGTTCGCCGACGGAGGCGGCGCCGACCCCGAGGACGAGGAGCTGGTCGTCTCGGTCTTCGGCCAGGCGCCGCGGGCCCTGGCCGGCGTGATCGACCTGCGCCAGACCGTCGACCTGATCAAGCTCACCATCGACGAGGTCGAGCGCAACATCGCCAAGCTGCTCGAGCCGGAGGTCGCCGCGGACGTCCATGCGGCAGTGCTCCGCTACGGCCGCGAAGTGGCCTTCGCGACCGCGGAGGTCTACGCCCGCGCGGCCGAGGTCCGGGGCCGCTGGGACGCCCGCCTGGAGGCGCTGGTGGTCGACGCCGTGCTCCGGGCCGAGACCGACGAGTCGGTGCTCTCCCGAGCGAGTGCCGTCGGCTGGGCGGCCCGCGGCGAGGTCGCGGTGGTCGTCGGCACGGCGCCCGCGGAGCCCCCCAACGGCCACAGCGGCGTCTTCGATGCCGTACGACGTGCCGCCCACGAGCGCGGAATGGATGCCCTGTGCGCGGTCCAGGGGCACCTGCTCGTCGTGATCCTCGGCGGGGTCGGGATGCCGGAGAAGGACGCTGCCGCCGTGGTCGGCCTCTTCGGCGACGGCCCTGTCGTGGTGGGCCCGGTGGCGACCGACCTCTCCCACGCCCACATCTCGGCCCGGGTCGCTCTCGGCGCGCTGCGCGCCGCCGCGGGCTGGCCCGAGGCCCCGCGGCCGGTCTGTGCCCACGACCTGCTGCCGGAGCGGATTCTCGCCGGTGACGAGGGCGCACGCACCGAGGCCATCGAGCAGGTGTACCGGCCGCTCGCGGAGTCGCGAGGCGAGCTGGTGACCACGTTGTCGACGTACTTCGCGAACGGCGCCGCGATCGAGGCGACCGCACGGGCGCTGTTCGTGCACGCGAACACGGTGCGCTACCGGCTGGGCCAGATCGGCGACCTGACGGGTCTCACCCCGTCGGTCCCGCGCGACGCACTCGTGCTGCAGCTCGCGCTCCTCCTCGGTCGACAGGCGGAGTGACCGCGCTCGGCTCGACAGAACTTGTAGGAGTCCCACAATCCTCGGCGTCCAGATTCGTGGACGGCGGAGGCGCCGGGACGGCCCCGCCGAGGGCAGTCTGAAGACGTGCTTGTGATCGCGGCTCCCGGACAGGGGGCACAGACCCCCGGTTTCCTCACTCCCTGGCTGGCGGACCCGACCTTCGCCGCTCGGCTCGAGTGGCTCTCGGCCGTGGCCGGGCTCGACCTTGCCCACTACGGCACCGAGGCCGACGCGGAGACGATCCGCGACACCCGCATCGCCCAGCCCCTGCTGGTGGCCTCCGGGCTGCTGGCCGCACTGGAGCTGTTCCCGCACCCGGCCGACGCCTTCGCGCGCATCGGCGCGGTGACCGGGCACAGCGTCGGTGAGATCGCCGCCGCCGCGGGCGCCCGGGTGATCACCGCCGAGCAGGCGATGGTGCTCGTGCGGGAACGCGGACGCGCGATGGCCGAGGCCGCCGCGATCACCCCGACCGGCATGACGGCTGTGCTCGGCGGCGACCGGGACGAGGTGCTGGCCACTCTCACCGAGCATGGCCTCACGGCCGCCAACGACAACGGCCCCGGCCAGATCGTCGCGGCGGGCACGCTCGAGCAGCTCGCCGACCTCGCCGCCAACCCGCCGGCGAAGGCCAAGCTGCGCCCGCTCTCCGTCGCCGGGGCCTTCCACACCGACCACATGGCGCCGGCCGTCGACCACATCGCCGGGCTCGCCCGGTCGGTGTCGGTGCACGACCCGCGGACCGCGCTCATCTCCAACGCCGACGGCAACATCGTGCACGACGGCGGCGAGGTGCTGCGCCGGATCGTCGGTCAGATCGCCCGACCCGTCCGCTGGGACCTCTGCCTCGAGACGATGGCGGATCTCGGCGTCACCGGCCTTCTCGAGATGCCGCCGGCGGGCACCCTGACCGGCATCGCCAAGCGGTTCTTCCGCGACCGCGGGATGTCGGTCGACACCTTCGCTCTCAGCACTCCCGACCAGCTCGACGACGCCCGTGCGTTCGTGGAGCGGCACGGCGAGATCTCCCCCATGGACACCTCGCCGACCTGGCGCATGGTCGTCTCCCCCGCCAAGGGCGTCTTCCACGTGGCCGAGTCCGCCGCGCAGGTCGAGCACCTGGCGGCGGGGGTTGTCATCGGTGACGTCGCCAGCCTGCGGGACCGGGTCAGCGTCACCGCCGCCCATGGCGGACAGGTCGTCGAGTGGCTCGTCGAGGACGGCGACCCGGTCGCCCCCGGCCAGCCGCTGCTCCGCCTCCACCCCCAGGCCGTCCCCGCATGACCGGCCTCCGGGTAGAGACCGGGCCCGCCCACGCCGCGCTGCTCGGTGTCGGCGCCTATCGGCCCGCGCGCGTCGTACCGAACTCCGAGATCGTGGACGCGATCGACTCCAGCGACGAGTGGATCCAGCAGCGGTCCGGCATCCGGACCCGGCGCTGGGCCGACGACAGCGAGACGATCGTCTCGATGAGCGTCGCCGCCGCTCAGGAGGCGCTGCAGCACGCCGGCCTCGACGCCCGCCAGATCGACTGCGTCATCGTCGCCACGGTCAGCCACCTGCTGCAGACCCCCTCGGCGGCCACCGCGGTGGCCCACGAGCTCGGCACCGACCAGGCGGCCGCGTTCGACATCTCCGCCGCATGCGCCGGGTTCTGCCACGGCGTCGCGCTGGCCAATGACATGGTGCGCGCCGGGAGCGCCGGGTACGCACTGGTGATCGGCGTGGAGCGGCTCTCCGACATCACCGACCCCACCGACCGTGGCACCGCCTTCATCTTCGCCGACGGTGCCGGCGCCGTCGTGGTCGGACCGTCCGAGACCCCAGGCATCGGCCCGGTCGTGTGGGGGTCCGACGGCGAGCACTACGACCACATCCGGTCCCGCGAGGACTGGCGGGACGTGCTCTCGTCCGAGGAGCCGCGGATGCCGCACCTCGCGATGAAGGGCAACCCCGTGTTCCGGTGGGCGTCCTACTCCATGGCGAAGGTCGCCCAGCAGGCCCTCGACCGGGCGGGCGTCACCGTCGACGAGCTCGACTGCTTCATCCCACACCAGGCCAACAACCGGATCACCGACGCGATGGCCAGGGCCATGCGCCTTCCCTCGTCCGTCAGCATCGCCCGCGACATCGTCGATGCCGGCAACACCTCGGCGGCCTCGATACCGCTGGCCCTGCACCGGATGATCCAGGAAGGTGAGGCACGTCGCGGCGACCTCGCCCTCCTGGTCGCATTCGGGGCCGGCCTGTCCTACGCGGCCCAGGTCGTCGTCGTCCCGTGACCCACACCCCTTGTTGCACGACCCACACCAAAGTAACGGAGAAAGAATGAGCACCGAAGAGATCCGCAGCGCCCTCGCCGACATCGTCAACGAGGTCGCCGGCATCCCCGCCGACAGCGTCCAGCTCGACAAGTCCTTCAGCGACGACCTCGACGTCGACTCGCTGTCGATGGTCGAGGTGGTGGTCGAGGCCGAGGAGAAGTTCGGCGTCACCATCCCCGACGAAGAGGTCAAGAACCTGAAGACCGTCGGCGACGCCGTCGCCTACATCGAGCGCAACCGCAGCGCCGCCTGATCGGAACACTGATCGAACAAGGAGAGAGGAAGCCCATGTCGCGCACACGCGTCGTCGTCACCGGACTCGGAACGACCAACCCCCTGGGTGGCGATGTCGCCACCACCTGGGAGGGAATGATCGCCGGCCGCTCGGGTGTACGACGCCTGGGCGACTGGGCGGACGGCCTGCCGGTCAGGATCGGCGGCACCGCGGCCGTCGACCCGACCGAGGTCCTGGACCGGATCGTCGCTCGTCGGCTCGACCGGTCCTCCCAGCTTGCGCTCGTCGCGGCGCTCGAGGCGTGGGCCGACTCCGGCCTGGACGCGGCACAGGAGTCCGGTGACCTCGACGGTGACCGGTTCGGTGTCGCGTTCGCCTCGGGCATCGGCGGCGTGCACACGCTGCTCTCCAACCACGACGCCATGCGCGACAAGGGCGTGCGCCGGGTCTCCCCCCTCGCCGTCCCGATGCTCATGGCGAACGCCCCGGCCGCGACCATCAGCCTCCGGCTCGGGGCCCGCGGGCCGGTGAACACCCCGGTCTCGGCCTGCGCGTCGGGCAACGAGGCGATCTCCCTGGCGGCCGACCAGATCCGGCTCGGCCGGGTCGACGTGGCCGTCGCCGGCGGCACCGAGGCAGCCATCCACCCGCTCCCGATCGCGGCATTCGCCAACATGATGGCGCTGTCGAAGAACGAGGGTGACCCGACCACGGTCTCCCGTCCCTTCGACACCGGGCGCGACGGGTTCGTCCTCGGTGAGGGCGCCGGAGCCCTGGTCCTCGAGTCGCTCGAGCACGCCCAGGCCCGCGGTGCCCGGATCTACGCCGAGATCCTCGGCACCGGCATCACCGCCGACGCGCATGACATCGCGCAGCCCGACCCGGCCGGCCGGGGCGGCACCCGCGCCATCAAGCGTGCGCTCGAGGACGGTGACGTCTCCCCCACCGACATCGCCCACGTCAATGCCCACGCCACGTCCACACCCCAGGGCGATGTCGCGGAGTCGCTGATGCTGCACGCCACGCTGGGCTCGCACGCCAACGAGGTCGTGGTGACCAGCACCAAGTCGATGACCGGCCACCTGCTGGGCGGCGCCGGCGCCCTCGAGGGCGTCGCGACCGTGCTCGCGCTGCACCACCGGGTCGCGCCGCCGACGATCAACCTCGACGAGCAGGACCCCGCCGTCGAGCTCGACGTCGCCACGAAGCCGCGGGACCTGCCGCTCGGCCAGATCGCGGCGATCAACAACTCGTTCGGCTTCGGTGGCGCCAACGTCGCCGTCATCTTCGGATCGGTGGACTGACCATGACCGCTACGCCCACCGCCGCAAGGGTCGCGAAGCCGGCCTCACGTGAGGACGACCCGCGTCATCCGCTCATCCGGCTCGGTGCCTTCCTCGACGAAGGATCGCTGGAGCTCCTCCCGTCCGGGGGGCCTGACTGCGGCATGGTCGCGGCGACCGGCACGGTCGGCGGCGCCCGCGTGGTCGCGTTCTGCTCCGACGCCACCGTCATGGGTGGCGCGATGGGCATCGACGGCTGCGCCGTCGTCGTCGACGCCTACCACCGCGCGCTGACCGACCGGGTCCCGATCGTCGGGCTGTGGCACTCCGGCGGCGCCCGTCTCGCCGAGGGCGTCGGATCGCTCCACGCCGTCGGCCGGATCTTCGAGGTGATGACCCGCGCGTCGGGAGTCATCCCGCAGATCTCCGTGGTGCTCGGCCCCGCTGCCGGCGGCGCCGCCTACGGGCCCGCTCTCACCGACATCGTGATCCTGGGCCCGGAGGGCCGGATCTTCGTCACCGGCCCCGAGGTGGTCCGTTCGGTGACCGGCGAGGCGGTCGACATGCTCCGTCTCGGCGGCCCGGAGCCGCACGGGCGCCGCTCCGGTGTGGTCCACGTGGTCACCACGAGCGAGGACGAGGCGCTGACCAAGGCCCGCTCGGTCGCCGTGCTCCTCGGCGCCCAGGGCAGCCTCGACGCCACCACCGTTCTCGACCAGGACCTCGCAGCGATCCTTCCGGAGTCCCAGAAGCGGGCCTACGACGTCCGCCCGCTCGTCGAGGGCATCCTCGACCCCGGCACGGGCGTGGAGCTGCATGCCGGATGGGCGCCCAACATCGTCACGGCCCTGGGCCGTCTCGGCGGGCGGAGCGTCGGCCTGGTCGCCAACAACCCGATGCGCCTGGGCGGCTGCCTCGACTCACCGTCGGCGGAGAAGGCCTCGCGGTTCGTCCGGATGTGTGACGCGTTCGGCATCCCGCTCGTGGTGATCGTCGACGTTCCCGGCTACCTGCCCGGCGTCGGGCAGGAGTGGGACGGCGTCGTACGACGCGGCGCGAAGCTGCTGCACGCGTTCGCCGAGTGCTCGGTGCCCCGCGTCACGCTCGTCACCCGCAAGGCCTACGGCGGCGCCTACATCGCCATGAACGCCCGATCCCTGGGGGCCACGCGCGTGTTCGCCTGGCCCGGCGCCGAGATCGCGGTGATGGGGCCGCTCGCGGCCGTACGGATCCTGCACCGGCGCCGGCTCGCCGAGGTCGCGCCGGACGTGCGTGACCAGGTGGAGGCGGAGCTCGCTGCGGAGCACGAGCGGATCGCCGGAGGCGTCGATCGTGCCGTCGAGATCGGCGTGGTGGACGAGATCGTCGACCCCGCGACCACCCGGTCCGCCCTCGCGGCCGCGCTCGTCCAGGCAGTGCGGGACGACGGTGTGCGCCGCGGGGCGCACGGCAACATCCCCCTCTGAGCTGAAGACGCACGAAGGCGGCCGACCCATCGGGTCGGCCGCCTTCGTGCGTGCGACGGGGTGCTCAGACCACCTGGTGCAGCCAGCGGACCGGAGCGCCGTCGCCTGCGTGGCGGAAGGTCTCCAGCTCGTCGTCCCACGGCTTCCCGAGCAGCTTGTCGATCTCGTTCTCCAGCGTCACCTCGCCCAGCGCGGCGCGCACGACCGCGGCCTTGAGCCGGTCCTCGGGAATCATGATGTCGCCGTGGATGCCGGTGACGGCGTGGAAGACGCCGAGGTCGGGCGTGTAGGAGTACCGAGCGCCCTCCGTGGACGCGGTCGGCTCCTCGGTGATCTCGAAGCGCAGGTGGTTCCACCCGCGCAGGGCGGAGGCGATCTCCGAGGCGGCTCCGACCTTGCCGGTCCAGGAGAACTCGCAGCGGTAGCTCCCGGATTGGGCCGGCTGTGGCGTCCAGTCGGGATTCACGGGCACGCCGAGGACACCGCCCACGGCCCACTCGATGTGCGGGCACAGCGCGGACGGCGCGGAATGGACGTAGAACACGCCCCTGGTTGCACTCATGCTTCCGGTCACCACGAACTCCTCGATCGCTCCCTACCTCCGGCGCGAGCTACGCCTTCCCCAGCGTTCTCCTCGGAGTGTCGGTCGATCTCGAGCAGGTGGAAGCACCAGTGCTGAGTGACACCTATGGTGTTGTGGGTCCATTGTGGCCCATGTGACGCCTCTGCACCAGCGAATCGGGGCGTGTTCTCTCCACCGGCGTCAGGAGGTGGCGGAGTCCGGCACTGCTCGTGGCCCGAGGGACATCAGCTCGTCGAGCACTTTCTGGGCGATGCCGAGGCCGCCCAGGTGGCTCTCGCCGTCGATCGTGGTCATCGTGGCGTCGGGCAGTCGGTCGACGCAGTGCTGGCCGTGGCGGAACGGGACGATGTGGTCGTCGTCACCGTGCCACCAGCGCACCGGCACCCGGACGTCCTCGAGCTGGAAGCCCCACTCCCGGGTGAACAGGATCAGGTCCGCCAGCGGCGCCGAAGTCTGGAAGCGGCTGCCGTTGAGCAGGTCGTCGAGGAACATCGCCTTGAACTCCGGGCGGGAGAGCAGGTTCCGGTCGCCGGGCGGCTGTACCGCGGCATACAGGTCCAACGCGGGCCCGGCGAGCGGCTTCACGGCGCGGATGGCGCCGGTGAGGGCCACGCCGAACGGGACCCGAGCTGCGGCGAGCAGCGGGGCGGTGTGGACCGCGAGCCGGAGCAGGCCGCCGT